>DAOTXM010000183.1:0-6490 GCA_034435215.1 Anaerolineales bacterium | reverse complement strand
GCCATTGCTGCCTTCGTCGGAATTGTGATTTATTCTCTGGTATTTATCATCCGGATCGACCCCGGTGCGCTGCCTCGTATCGGTGTAGGTGCCTTTTTGCTGTATTCGTCCCTGTTGACATTATTGTGGCGTTCTTTGTACATCCGTTTTTACACCTCTTCCGGACAATTGCGCCATTTTTTGGTCATTGGCGCGGGAAAAGCCGGCCATACCCTGGCAGAAGTCTATCTGGCCCAGAACCCGCCGCCGTTCAAGCTGGTGGGTTTTATCGATGACGACCCTAAGAAGTTGGGGAAAACAGTCTTGGGATTTCCTATCCTCAGTCAAAGTTTTGAATTGTTGGATCTCATTGAGACTTACAAAATATCAGACATTGTTGTTGCGGTCAGTGGCGAGATACAGGGTACGACCTTTCAGACGATCCTGGATGCTCAGGAACAGGGTGTTGAAGTCACGCGCATGCCCACGCTCTATGAGGAAATGGCCGGTCGGGTTCCGATTCACCACCTAGAATCGGACTGGATCATTCGGTCCTTTACCGATCAGGCGCGCGTGAGCGGGGGATATTTACTGGCTAAGCGTTTGATCGATATGGTTGGCGGCCTGGTTGGTTTGTTGTTTTTTTGCATCTCATTCCCTTTTGTCGCTTTGGCCACCCTGATCGACAGCGGCTTACCGATTTTCTATTCTCAACCGCGCTTAGGACAGGGCGGGAGGGTGTTCAAGATTTACAAAATCCGAACGATGTACCGGGATGCCGAGGCGGATGGCAACGTCCGCCCTACGGAGGAAAACGATCCGCGTGTTACGCGCGTTGGCCATTTCCTGCGAAGAACCCGTATGGACGAATTGCCGCAGTTTTGGAATGTTCTGCGCGGGGAAATGAGTCTGGTTGGGCCGCGTGCGGAACGCCCCGAGTTGGTACAATCCTTCCAGAAGCAGGTTCCTTTCTACCGTGCCCGCCTGCTGGCCAAGCCTGGATTGACCGGATGGGCCCAGATCAATTATGGGTATGTTGCAACAGTTAAAGATACAGAAGTCAAGATCGAATATGACCTGTATTACATCAAACATCGCAGCCTGGCCATGGATTTGAATATTATGCTGCGAACGATCAGTACCGTCCTGAGCCGGAGTGGTAGATAATGCAGGATCAGGCCGAGGCCCCGGTCGAAGCGGATCGGAAGGAGATCGTTGCATGGATGCAGGCGTAAGACATCGTCAGCGTATGAATATCCGTAACCGTTATGTGCTCCTGGGGGACCTGGCGCTTATCCTGGTCTCTGTGATGGGAAGTTTTGCTTTGCGCCTGGACGCAGAGCAATTACCATTTTACTTTCCTGCGATTGCAGTCATGATGGGCGTAGCCTTGTTGACCAAAGTGCCGGTCTATTATGCCTTTGGCTTGTACCGTCGCCTGTGGATCTATGCCAGCACGAGCGAGTTGCGTCTGATCACAGTTGCAGTCAGCACGGCCTCGGTGGTGACATCCGGTGTGATGTTGCTGCTGCTAGGCTTCGGCTGGATCTTTCCGGGGATGCCTCGCTCCGCCCTGGGGATCGATTGGCTGCTCTCGCTGGTGCTGGTCGGCGGCTCACGTTTTGCGTTGCGTATTTTATCTGAACAACCTGCCTCGACCCGAAACGGTAAACGGAACAAGGTCCTCATTATTGGTGCAGGGGACGCCGGTGCTCTGGTCGTACGCGAACTTCAGAAGTCGGCGCTGGTCAATTTGGTGCCGGTCGGTTTTTTGGATGACGACCCGGCCAAACAAAAACATGAGATTTATGGCGTGCCGGTGATCGGCACAGTCTCGGACCTGTCCGATGTGCTCGACAACCAGCATGTGGATGAAATCATCTTCGCCATCCCATCAGCGCCGGGAAAGGTATTACGTGCGGTAACGGATGTTTGTCGGCAAAAAGGCATCCCCTCCCGGACCATGCCTGGCATCTACGAATTGATTGGCGGCAAGGTCAGTGTCAGTCGCCTGCGGGAGGTGGACATTACAGATTTGTTGCGCCGTGAACCGGCGACGATAGACGACAAGCTGGTCGGTTCCAGCCTGAGCGGAAAACGTGTCCTGATTACCGGAGCAGGCGGCTCGATCGGCCGGGAAATTTCCCGCCAGGTGGCGCGTTGGGGGCCTGCTGAATTGGTCCTGTTGGGACATGGAGAGAATAGTATCATCGAGGCTCTGCTTGAGTTGCAGGAAGATTATGGAAGCCTCTCGATCCATCCTGTCATCGCGGACGTGCGTGATTTGTCCCGCCTACAGGCTGTTTTTCAGGCGCATCGTCCTGAAGTGGTATTCCATGCCGCTGCCCATAAACATGTCCCGTTGATGGAGTACAACGTCGAGGAAGCCATCACCAACAATGTGGCTGGGACACGCAATGTTGTTCTGGTTTCAATCCAATCTGGCGTAGAACGCTTTGTTTTGATTTCGACCGATAAAGCTGTCAAACCGATCAATGTTTATGGTGCGACCAAACGCCTGGCCGAAATGATCGTCATCGATGCCGCCCAGCGCACCGGGCGTGCCTTTACGGTGGTGCGCTTTGGCAACGTGCTGGGCAGCCGGGGTTCGGTGGTGCCGCTCTTCAAGTCCCAGATCGCGCGCGGCGGCCCGATCCTGGTTACGCACCCAGATATGGAACGCTATTTCATGACCATCCCGGAAGCGGTTCATCTGGTCTTGCAGGCTTCGGCCATGGGGCAGGGAGGGGAAGCGTTTATCCTGAACATGGGCGAGCAGGTGCGCATCCTCGAACTGGCCGAGGACCTGATCCGCCTCTCCGGGCTGGAGCCGGGTCGCGACATAGAAATTGCATTCACCGGCATCCGACCGGGTGAGAAGTTGAGCGAAGACCTGTGGGAGCAGGGCACACACTTCCAACCCACAGCCCACTCTGAGATTTTCCGTTCCAAGGAAGACGAAGAAGTGGACAGCCAGCGACTCGGTCAAGCCATCGAGCAGCTCGAGCGCCTCGCCCGCCAGGGCGAAGTCGAAACCATCATCCGCGTGCTGGACGAAGTCATCCCCAGCGCTGCCGTCCGCTCCACGCCGCCGCCGGATATAACATCTATTGTTTAAACAGAACGGGTCGAATAGCCCTGAAGGAACGCTGAGCGAGCGTAGCGAGACGAAGCGGCAGTCGCAGGGCGTATCGAGACCCGGATACCCTGACATACTGATGCCCGAAGTTTCCCTCATTGAATGGAACGATTTTCTAAAGAATTATCCTGACGCACACATCCTCCAGACAGGGGAGTGGGGTGAGTTGAAAACCGCCTTTGGCTGGGACCCCATCCGCCTCATTCTGGATGATGGAGTCGGCGCCCAGATCCTGTTCCGCCGCTTGCCCCTTGGCCTGACTCTGGCCTACCTGCCGAAACCGGTCTTCAGTGACCAGTTGGCAGTAATCAGCAACCAGTTATGGGCTGAGATGGATGTAATTTGTAAAAAGCGCAATGCAGTATTTCTTAAAGTAGAGTTCGATACCTGGGCATCAGAATTCATCCTTCATCATTCGAAATTCATCTTTTCCAAACACAATATCCAGCCTCCTCGCACCCTCATTATCGACTTGCACGGAACCGAAGACGACATCCTTGCCCGCATGAAGCAAAAGACGCGTTATAACATCCGCCTGGCCGAAAAAAAAGGCGTGACCGTTCGCCCCTGGGACGACCTGCCTGCCTTCCACCGGATGCTGCTGGTCACCGGCGGGCGGGACGGATTCGGTGTCCACAGCCTGGCATATTACCAGCGTGCCTATGAGTTGTTCCACCCAACCGGTATGTCAGAATTGCTGGTGGCCGAATACGAGGGCAAACCGCTGGCTGCGCTGATGGTTTTTGCCCGTGGACGGCGTGCCTGGTATATCTATGGCGCATCCACGGACGAGGAACGCAACCGCATGCCCACGTATCTGTTACAATGGGAAGCCATGCGTTGGGCGCGCTCGAAAGGCGCGGAAGAATATGACCTGTGGGGCGTTCCTGACGAAGACGAAGAGACGCTCGAAGCACATTTCACCGGGCGTAGCGACGGCCTGTGGGGCGTCTATCGTTTCAAGCGCGGCTTTGGCGGTGAATTGAAACGGGCGGCTCAGGCGATGGATCACGTATACAGTCCTTTGCTCTACAAGTTATATCTATGGCGGATGGCTGGCCGGGAGGCGGGGTGATGCAGCAATTTCACAGTGACTTTACCGAATGGAATGATTTAATCGCTCATCTACCCAATCCACACCTGCTGCAAACCTGGGAATGGTCGCAGGTCAAAGCCAGATATGGCTGGGAACCGTTGCCTTTTGTGTGGCATGCTCAACCAACCATGGACCACGGTCAGCCGATAGCTGCCGCGATGGTGCTCAAACGCCGCATCCCCATCCGTGGGTTTGCGGCGCGCCTGAATATCCTGTACATTCCCAAAGGCCCGCTCCTGGACTGGTCGGATGAACCGCTGCGGAAACGGGTGCTGGACGATTTGCAGTCCTTTGCCAGGCGACAGGGCGCAATCTTCCTGAAACTCGATCCTGACGTGGTGCTGGGGACAGGCGCTCCTGGGAGCGAGGGAGCAACCGAAGATAACGGCGGGCAGGCTGTGATGTCCGATTTGAAACGCCGGGGGTGGATTTTCTCGTCCGACCAGATCCAGTTCCGAAATACCATCCTGATCGACCTGTCTCTATCGGAAGAAGAGCTGTTGGCGTGCATGAAACAGAAGACGCGCTATAACGTTCGGCTGGCGGAAAAGAAAGGCGTCACGGTGCGCGTAGGCAATATGAGCGACCTGCCCATGCTTTACAAGATGTATGCCGAGACATCGCTGCGGGATGGCTTTGTCATTCGTGATGAGGGCTATTACAAAACTGTCTGGCAGATCTTCATGCAATCGTCAATCGTCAATCGCCAATTGTCAATCCCTCAGGCAGAGCCGCTAATCGCCGAAGTGGACAGGGAGCCGGTAGCCGCGATTTTCGTCTTTTATTTTGCCGGTCGTGCCTACTACTTATATGGGATGTCACGCGAGGCGCACCGTGAAAAGATGCCGAACTATTTGCTGCAATGGGAAGCGATATGCCGGGCTAAGGCAGCTGGATGCAAGGTATACGATCTTTGGGGCGCGCCGGATACGTTCGACAAGGACGATCCAATGTGGGGCGTGTTCCGCTTCAAAGAAGGTCTGGGCGGACAGGTGGTGCGTATGCTTGGTGCCTGGGATTACACCCCCAGACCGTTTTGGTACAGAATGTATTCTGAAGTCATCCCGCGCGTGTTGGAGGTGATGCGCTCGCGTGGCAAGTCGCGGACAAAGCAGGCTTTGGAGTAAATCCACGAAGGTCTGGACTGAGCCTGTCGAAGTGGCACGAAGGTTCGGAAGCCACCCAAAGTTGGAATGGAAACGCTTTGTCATTAAGTTTGACCAATTAGTATTCTTCGTGTCCTTTGTGGATGAAAGGAAGTTATGTTTCAGCGTTTAAATTTTGCTCATTTGCCCACGCCTGTAGAAGAATTACCCCGCCTGTCGGAATTTCTCGGTGGCCCGCGTCTACTCGTCAAGCGCGATGACCAGACCGGGCTGGCTTTTGGCGGCAACAAAACCCGCAAGCTGGAGTTCCTGGTGGCGGAAGCGCAGGCGCAGGGAGCACAGATGCTGATCTCGGCAGGCGCGATCCAGTCCAATCACTGCCGGCAAACGGCTGCCGCTGCGGCTCGCTTCGGGTTTGAATGTAAATTGGTCCTGACCGGCGATATGCCCGCGCAGCCATCCGCCAACCTGTTGCTGGATGGATTGTTCGGCGCTGAGATCGTCCATGTGGCCGACCGCGCCAATCGTGACCGTATCTTGCAGGAAACCTTCGGAAAAGCGACGCAGGCCGGCAAGAAACCATATCTGGTTCCCTATGGCGGCTCCAGTCCCGTGGGGGCGCTGGGATATGCCTTTGCTGTAGAAGAGTTGGCCAAACAGGGTGTCAACCCGGATTGGATCGTCTTCGGCACCTCGTCTGGTGGCACGCATGCCGGGCTGACACTGGGGCAGCGGGTCTTTGGTTACAAGGGAAACATACTCGGTATCAGCATCGACGAATCCGAAGCATGGTTGAAGAAGCATGTTTCGACCCTTGCATCCGCTGCTTCGGAGCTGCTTGGGAAGCGCATCGATTTCTCTCCCGATGACGTTAAGGCGAGCGATGCCTACTGCCAGGCCGGATATGGCATATTGACCGATGCCGAGCGTGAGGCAGTGAAGCTGTTTGCCAGGTATGAAGGCTTGCTACTCGACCCGGTCTACACCGGACGCGCCGCGGCGGGACTGATCGATCTGATCCGTAAAGGATTTTTCGAGAAGGATGAAACTGTCCTGTTCTGGCACACAGGCGGGCAGCCGGCCTTATTTGCCGATAAGTATTTTGACAATGTCATATTTTAAAATGTCCCGAAAAATGGGGGGGGGGGGGGGGGGGGGGGGGGCGGGGCG
>DAOTXM010000182.1:0-6027 GCA_034435215.1 Anaerolineales bacterium | reverse complement strand
GTCCTGAGCTTGTCGAAGGGCGCTGTCCTGCTGCGTTTCTTTTTCCCCCATCTCGCTTTTCACGCGCTTCAGCCACGTCTGCCAGAAAGATTCTGTTGACGTCTCCGTTTGGGGTAACTCCGGTTCAGCATGAATTTCTGTTGCGGCAACTTCTGGTTCGGGCGCTGGTCCAATCTCTTCCCCTTCGAAAATCACTTCCGTCTCTTGCGACGATTCCGAGCGCGCAACGCGCAGTTCCTCGACCATCTGGTCCAGATCGAGTCCCAGATACTGGGCATAATTCCGTAAAAAACCCCGTGCATGCACTGGGGAAGGCATGGCAGAGAAATCATCGGCCTCCAGGGCCTGCAAGTACACCAGGCGGATGCGTGTGGCCTCTGCCGCCTGTTCGAGGGTCAGGTGGCGATAGATGCGTGCCTTTTTGAGGCGTTGACCGATGGTCTCTGTCATGGCAAGCACTATTTTAATACAACATCACCGGCCCCCCCACAACGCGGGAATGAACCGGTGATGTCGAATTCGTGGATCGAATGATTAGTTTTCGTCGGATTCAGCAACACTGTCCACAGCAGCCGTAGCTTCCTCATCACTCGAGGATGCTTCTACAACTGCTTCAGGTGTTGGTGCCTTCCCTGCAACAGGTTGCGCGGCTTGTGTGACAGACTCCACAGTCTCGCCCTCGCGATAGACGATGACCTTGATCTCGGGCACCAGGTCCATAGTCAGGCGGACATTGGCGGTGAATTCGCCCAGGTTCCGGATGGGTTGCATATCGATCTGGTGGCGTTTGACTTCATAACGTGTCTTCTCTTGCAAAGCATCGGCCACATTCTGGGGGGTGATCGAACCATACAGTTTCCCGGTTTCCCCAGCCTTGGCGCTAAAGGTCAACACAACGCCATCGAGTTCCGCTGCCAGACCTTTGAGCTCCTCATTCTGCGCTGTACGGCGTATCTCAGCCTGCGAACGGATGCGTTCGACCTGTCGCAAGGCGCCGGGGGTGGCTAGCACGGCCAGGCCCTTGGGAATGAGGAAGTTGCGGCCATAGCCATCGGCAACCTTTTTTACGTCACCGGCACGGCCTAATTTGTAAACGTCCTTGATCAGCATTACTTTCATGTTTCAAGCCCTTTCTGGCAAGATAATTATGTCTCTTCACGAAAATGAGGGAAAGTGGAGTAGTCCCACACCCCAATTCATTGAAAAGATACATTTTTACCGCGACATGCGGCGGGATTCGAGCGAAGGGTACAACGCTCGGCGGCGTATTGTACCAGAGGCTTTCCTTCTTGCCAACCTTTGCAACAGAGGGTAAGATAAGCACATGAATCGCCTGCCCATCGACTGGCGACGCATAGCGCTCATTGTTGGCGTGCTATTCCTCGTCATCGTTATCGTAGATTTCAATTCCCGGCTGGAAGAACTCGACCGTCTCAACCGCAAGGTCGAGACCACCCGTGCAGAGGCAACACAAGCCGCATTGACAAAAATCGCATACGAAATCCAGATTGCGAATGCCGCTTCAGACCAGATGGTGGAAGAAGATGCACGCAGCAATGGTGGCATGATCCTGGAAGGCGATCACCCGGTCGTCGTGCTGGGGGATGGAAGCGATGCTCCGCTCCAAAACCCGGAACCCACTCCCATCCCCACTCCAAAACCAAACTGGCAGTTATGGTGGGATCTGTACTTTGGCGAGGAATGAAGCGCCTATCCCTTTTCCCCGATACAACCAAAATCGAACGCAATAGCCTGACCATCGATGGTCAGGATTTAGCTGTGCTTGCAAACAGGTATGGGACTCCGCTCTACCTTTATGATAGTGCAACGATGGACAATGCCGTTGCTACTTACCAGACTGCTCTCGCTGCTCACTTCCCCGGGTATGCCTCTGTTACCTATGCCGGAAAAGCTTATCTTTGTGCCGCCATTGCGCAATGGACACAGCATCATAGCCTGTGGGTGGACTGTACCGGCGAAGGGGAAATCGCCATTGCACGTGCTGGCAAAGTACCAGTGGATCGCATTGTCGTGCATGGTGTCAACAAAACAGAGGCAGACTTGGATGCGGCCCTCTGCTTTGCGGGCACAATTGTTGTGGATAACCTTTCTGAACTTACGCGCCTTGCAACCCGATTCCCAAAACCCGGTTCCCATTTTCCAGATGTCTGGTTGCGCCTGCAGCCCGGTCTGGCCGTGTCCACACATGCCTACACGCAAACCGGACAGCATGACAGCAAATTCGGCATGGATGGGGAAGAACTTCTCGAGGCGGCTCTTTTTTGCAAAAAATACGGCCTGCCCTTGCAGGGTCTACATTTCCATCAAGGTTCCCAATTCCGTGATCCTGCTCCACTTAAACCTGCCATTGCGTTGGCGCTCGATCTGGCCAGGCGAATCGGGTTTTCCGGGGACTGGCACTTTTCTCCCGGCGGCGGTTGGGGCGTGGCTTACCATGAAGATGACTTGCCCCACCCGGATGTTGCGGCTTACATTAAACTGATAGCCAAAACAGTGACCGAAACCTGCCAGCAATTAGGCCTCGCCCTACCGCATCTGCACATCGAGCCAGGGCGCAGCATTGTGGCGCGGGCGGGTGTGGCAATCTACCGTGTCAATACCGTCAAACGGCAGGGAGGCCGGGCTTGGCTGTTGGTGGACGGCGGCCTGGCGGATAATCCACGGCATGCGCTCTATGGGGCAGAATATTCTGCCTTAACGGTAGCAAATCCAAACAGGGAAAGAAGCGAGCGAGTCCACATTGGGGGACCGTACTGCGAATCCGGGGATATCCTCATTGAAGATTTACCCATGCCGCGGGTCGAGGCAGAGGAATTGATCGCCGTTCCAATGAGCGGGGCATACCAGTTGAGCATGTCCAGCAACTACAACGGGGCACGGCGTCCGGCTGTGTTGTGGCTGGCGCAGGGACAGGTACAACTTATCCAACGCCGGGAGTCCGTGGAAGACTTACTGAGGCGGGATGCGAGGCTGCCAGGCTAATCCTGGCAATGCCAGCTACTCTGCTGCACGTTGGGCCTGGCGGGTTTCCAAGAATAAGTGAACGATTCGCGATTCCCCATTTACAAATGAGCCGCCTTCGGGCAGCTCATCTTTTCATTCAACAGGGAAATTTATTCCTCTTCGAATTGTTCCTGGCCAGAGAGCATGAAGCTGGCCAAAATCAGAACGGCCAGGAAGGGCAGGACCGCCACCCAGACTGCCACCTGACCAGACTCACCCGTAAAGCCAAATGCAGTCTGCCCGGCCGCGCCGACTGCCACCAGGACTCCGACCACCAGGCCGCCGATCGCGCCAACAACCATCAGGATAGATCCCAGGTTTCTGGCAAAGCCGGCAGCGACATCGCTTTTGTCCATAATGTCGGTCCACACCAGGCCCCAACGCTTGACGCGCGGGTAGAGCAAAACCAGCAGGATTGGTCCAACCACGACAGCCGCCAGGAAGTTGTTGAAGGTGATCACCAGCCCGAGGAAGGCGAATGGGACGATCCCGGCCAGGTCTAGATACCAGGCAATGACAATCGCGCAGGCCGCCGAGGAAACAAAGGCCACAATCTCGAATGCAATGATCTTGCTGACATTGTTGACATTGGGGAACATATCCCCTTTCTTGACCAAACCCCAGGTCGCGCCCCACATCTTATATGGGATGAACCCGAGGAAGAAATTCCCGAAGAACCCGAAGATCGAACCGGGACCAAGGGTTCCACCGAACAAATCACCGATCGTATTGCCGATGGCCGCGCCCCACGCTCCAGCGGGGCCAAAGAGCAGGCCAAACACGGGCGGGAAAACGTTTGCCGGCCGAACCTCGGTGATTCCAGGTACGATCACGATGCCGCCCTTGAAAGCAATCAGGAAGGCAGCATAGATCGCGGCGGAAAGGGCTGTAAGAATGATCATGCGGGTGTTCTTCCACATCGAAATAACTTCTTTCATTTTTCACTCCTTTGATAATCGGATTTCATAAAAGGAAAATCGAACATAGACCTTGTTATTGATTTCTATAGACACCGCCTCCTTCCTGTGCTGGATATACCATGAAGATAGGATCGGCACATCCGCACTGTAGCCGGTCCTTCGCCTGCAAAGCCATGAGCATAAGTGACACCAGGCGGGATAACAGTTCCGGGATGCCCTCCCGGACGATCTCGATTTGTGATTCGATCCCAGCAGCCCAATTCATCGAATACGCCACTGCGGCGTAGTGCATGCCCAATTCGCGCGCCAGTATCACTTCAGGGATGCCCGTCATGCCGACAACATCCCCTCCTAATCTGGAAAACATGCGAATCTCAGCCGGAGTCTCAAAGCGTGGGCCGTTTGTACAGACATATGTTCCGTTGGGATGCAGATGCAGACCAAACTCACCCGCCAGGTCGATCAACCTTTGCCGCAAGGCCGGGCAGCAAGGGACGTTCATTTCTGTATAGGCATGACCAGCAGGTCCGCCATCGAAAAAAGTAAGTTGCCTCCCCGAAGTGAAATCCAGGTAATCATCTACTATTACCAGGCTTCTAGGAGGAATTTCCCGGTTGATCGAGCCGACTGCATTGATGGCGAGAACCCTTTCGACCCCCAGCAGCCGTAACGCAGCGAGATTGCCACGATAGTTGATCCGATGAGGAGGGTTCTGACGTTTCGGACCATGTCGATTGAGATACACCACGGGAAATGGTTCTGCTTCGTAGAGAAAAACTGATACCGACCCATAAGGAGTATCCACCAGCCTTTCTTGCGGGGAAAGGCCGGGAAGGTCAGAAACCCCTGTCCCCCCGATGATCGCAACGCGCTCTGACTCTCCAGGCATTATTTTCTCCTATAAAGCTTAACCCCGATTATGTTGGATGGTAATGGTTTTTCAGGTCGTAGGGACTGTAGATCCCCGTTTTCATGATTATTCCGGAAACCAAATGAGGGGGCGTAACATCAAAGGCGGGATAATACGCGTCGATTTCAGGAATCGTGGTGGGCTGGCCGCGACAGGAACGCATTTCTTCCGGATTCCGTTCCTCGATCACGATCGAAGCCCGATCCAACCGGGTTGGATCCAGACCCCAGCAGAAGACAAAGAAGGGCACACCATGGTAATGCGCTGCAATGGCATTTTGAAATGTGCCTACTTTGTTAACCACATGCCCATCCAGCGTAACCAGATCGGCCGCCGTGAAGTATTTCTGGATCTTGCCCTGGGAGAGGACAAAAGCCGGCATGTTATCGCCAATGATCTGCACGGGGATTCCCAACTCATGGACGCTCGGCGCGGTCAATCGGGCACCCTGAAGGTAGGGGCGTGTTTCCGGTGTGAAAACGCGGATGCGTTTACCATCGCGTACCGCCAAACCCAGACTGAGCAGGAAGGCAGTCTCTGCAAAGCACATGGTCAGGATGCCATCACCATCCGAGATCAAGCTGGCACCATAGCGTGCCGCAGCAGCATAGTCTTCATAGGCTTGATCGCGCTTCTTTTCGATCCAGGACAGCAACGTCTCCGCAAGGGGCCTCCCCTCGTGAAATGCCTGCTCGAGTACCTCCATTGCCTTCTCCAGTCGCCGGGCAAGCGCAGTGTTCGTTGGCCGGGTATTGACAAGGCGGTTCTGGGCTTGTTTTAGATGTGAGATCCGATCTTCCGCGCGCATGTTTTCTGCCTGCCGCGCAGCCAACACCATGGCATACCATGCGGCTGTGGAAGGACCGCCGCCCTGGGTGACCATATCCTCGATCGCCCGGGCGACCGATTCCACATCGGGGCAGCGGACGAAGAACTTCTCAAAAGGGTACCTCCTGCGATCACCGATAAGGACCGCATCATCCTCATAGCGGGCAACGTTCTCACGACGGAGCAGGAAAGGAAGCAACTCGTTGATACTTTGTTCCATAACGACCTCTAGAAGCGGGTCAAGCCGACTATATTTCCATATCCAGCCAGATTTAATCCAATGCTGGTAAACAGATATATAAATGCCAACACAAGGATGATCCAGTCAGCAGTGGTCATCTGCAT
>DAOTXM010000181.1:0-1828 GCA_034435215.1 Anaerolineales bacterium | reverse complement strand
GATCCCGGGGAGCTCGGCGGCGAACCCTTCGGCATTCCGGATGGCAAGCCCAGCATCCTCAAGAGTGAGATTGGTCTGGCAACCTCCCAGCGTGAGGAAATGCACTTCGGCCAATACACCATTTGCACTGTGTGGCGTGGTGCTGGCAAAGGACGCATCTACCAGACCGGTCGTCTGGGGCAGAGGCAATCCGTTCATGCCTGTAATGGGGCTGGTCGCGTTGATCGGTTGCAGGCAGGCGGGATCGTAACGAATTTGAAATGTGAAGCCCTGAATTGGTGTAACAGAGTTCGCATTGACTGTAATGGTGACCGTTTCCCCGGTCTTATACGCCGTATTACTGGCTGCCAGCCAGATACTTTCAGCAGCCTGGGCATGCACGCCCAGCACAGCGCTAAATGCAAAAATCACCGCGAGGATGAACCCGGCAATGGATTTCATTAGAAACTCCCAAGAGTGAGGCGCACATTTGTGCGCCCCACTTCAGAATCCGGCAGTCTTAAGGCCAGTTGATTGGGCCAGTTGCTCGATAGTTGCTGGCCAGGAGTTCCAGGTCCAGGACATTGATGACGCCATCCGCATTCAAATCAGCAGCAGCTGGCGTCGCAGTATTGTAACTCATGCCAATGGTCATGGCATCCAGTTGATCGATCACGCCGTTCCCGTCGATATCGCCAGCGAGCAGGCTGATCGTCGCCTTTGTACTCGTTCCGCCAGCGGTGATGGTAGCAGGACCCTCGGCACTGAGGAAACCGCTGGCTGTGGCAACCACAGTGTATGTTCCGGCAGGCGCGGTCAGGCTGAAAGTCCCATCAGCATTGGCGGCTGCCGAAGTGGCCAGTGAATCGTCGGGATTGTACAAACTGACAGTGACTGCTTTGCTGGCAAGGACTTGCCCGGTGAGCGTGCCATTTTGTACAACTTCATTTACTGTCAGGTTGGCGGAGGTAGAGGTAAGGTCTGTGAGGACATTATCCCCTGTGGAAACACGCGCGTGGCATTCGATCGTTGCTTGTCCCGCCTGCAGGCCTGTGACGCTGAATGTAAACGCAACACCGTCGGTTGTAGCTCTGTTCCCGTCACTGCCTGCGATGGCAACGATGAAACTGCCGTTCTGCGGTCCATTGACAACCATGACGGGGTCGGCACCAAAGAGGTTGGTAGCGACAATGTTGCTGACCTCGAGCAGGTTGGCATTGTAGGTGCAGGTGAACTCAGCGCTTCTATAGCCTCCAGCTGCCACGTTGCCCAAGCTGACGCTGACCGAGGCAGTCTGGCCCACAGTTAAGCTGGTCGGTGTCACCGCTGTGGTGACAGATGGTCCCTCTTGCACCACGCGGCGAATAATGAGCTCATAGAAGCCACTGCCCGCTTGAGGTTGGACCTGGACGAAATAATTCCCGGCTGGTTGGGTGCTGGTAAACGTGCCAGTACCGCGCGTGATTTCGTTGCCACTTGCGTCAAGCAGGAGCAGCAGGGGAGTCAAATCACCCGAGGTCGGGGTCGCGGTCACATAGAAATTGTTCGACTCAGTGAACGTAAACGGCCATTTTTCGTAGCGCGATACATCCACATAGCCAGTGTAGGTAGCGTTCCAATACGTCAGCTCGCGGACGATGACCACCGCTTCTGGCGCTTGTGCCATTGCCTGCTGGCTGCTCCCGAACGCACTGAACAGTACAACGAGCAGAACGAAGATCCGAAACAAGTGTTTAGAATTCATAGTTACCTTCTCCTTCATTAGTGGTATTGAATTTTTTAGCTTTGCCGTTTTTGGCGGGAAAAATGTCGAAATTTGGGGTGTGAACGCGCGTACGCACGTTCACAC
>DAOTXM010000180.1:0-7361 GCA_034435215.1 Anaerolineales bacterium | reverse complement strand
TACGGATTAAACAATCCGTCAAGGTATACGGACCCCTCTGGCCATATGCCCTGCGAAGATGAATTTGGAACCTGCCTGAAACCTCGTGAAAAAACGAACAAGCATCCACAACATCCGGTCAAATCTGGTACTAAAAACGAGGATACACCCATTATTTGGGAAACCAAGGATGTAATAATTGTTGTTATGCCTCCTGGAAGCAATCCCACAATGCCTCGACCTGATTGGGCAAAGAGACTAGGAATGGGTCTCGGTATCGCAGGTTTTCTCTTCGATGCTGGTGAGATGATTGGCATATTTGTTCCCGAAATCGGTGGTGAGGATGCTGCGGCGTTAGGAGACCTGGGTGTTACGTATGTATCAAGCCTCCTATCGGGGCAAAGCTACCTGCTTGAGCAGCCTCACCCTGACGTACCAATAATGGTCAGTGTAAATCAAGATGTGCTGGTCACGGCAGGTGATGCGGGTATTGCCCTGGGTGCTAAAGCTGTTGGTGGATTGGCAGGAGGTCTTGTGGGCTATGCGGCAGGGTTAGGCACCGACGTGATTACTACAGGAGCTTCACTTGTATATAATTACAACAGGGTGTTCGGATCAACGCCAAATTACGTTACTGCCGGAATATCAGTTAGTTCAGATTCCTTCGGCAAGGGTGTTATTATCGTATGGCCATAAAAGCTAAGATGCAGAAAGGATTTCGATAATGGCGCAAGTTGTGACAATTTTCTTGACGATAGTTATCTTCGTGGGGTTTGCGAAGGTTTATCTTGATTGGTCAGGGTTCGAGAAAAGAGTGCGTGAAGCTAAGCTTTTG
This sequence comes from Anaerolineales bacterium, assembly GCA_034435215.1. GTDB lineage: Bacteria > Chloroflexota > Anaerolineae > Anaerolineales > Villigracilaceae > JAABUE01. Next base: position 6,547 of record DAOTXM010000180.1, on the reverse strand, counting down.
GATACAAGAGAAGCGAGAAAGACAGCGATAAGGATTGGTTTAGCCTCCGCTATCACAGGACTGGCGCTAGGCCTTGTCGCTGTGGTCATACGGCTTTCTTCTCCTTCAAACCCAACAGAAGAGATAGGCTACTTTTTGTATCTAGCATATGCAATATCATGTACTATTGGGTGGGCGGTTTTAGTCACCCTAGCGTTTGCGTTGAAAGTGTTTACTTTGAGATCAATATATAAGTAACAGACCCCAGAATGAACCTGTTGTAAATTAGTCTTCTCCTTGACAAAAAGACGAGCCAGCCGATTTTGGAACCGACCTGCTCGCCTTTGCATGGGGGTGCTCTGATTATAACGCGATTTGGCCGGTGCAAGAAGTGTACCTTAACAACTTGTACCTTAACAACTTGAACCCAGCCCAACTCGAACACTTTTGTTCGATAGGCACTTGAATCACACTACCCGAGTGGCTATAATGGAATCGAGCGGCGAGCCCGTAAAACCCTGTTTTCAGGGTCTCCTATGTGGAGTTCACACGTGATACGTGTTTGGGAGGCCGCTCACTCTTTTTGTTGTAATTTACTTGGCGGCAGCTTGAAGGTCTTCGTGCCCCAGGGCAGGGTCTTCAAATCTTCGCCAATGCCCAGCCGGTCCATCTGGTTGCGCACGAACTCCAGGGCGCGCTGGCCTTCGGGCAGATTCTTCGCCTTGACGCGGTGTGCAAAGGCAAACAGCGAGCAGGCCACCTGGGTGGGATCGGTGAAACGGTCCGCGGCTTCCTCGGTGAGCACGCGCCATACCACGACCAACAGCTTCCTTGCCACCGCTACGATGGCCTTGCGGTCGCCAATGCGGCGTGATAGGCGGGCATACTCTTCCTTCCAGCGCGGGTGGTGTGCCACCGCGTGCCGCGCCGCCTGCACCATCGAGTAGCGCAAGTCCTTGCGACCAGACTTGGTGATGCGCCCGGTGGTGAAGGTCTCGCCGCTGGCGTGCACTCTTGCGCCCAGCCCGGCGTAGCCCACCAATTGCTTGGCGGTGGGGAAGCGCTTGATCTCACCGATGGCCGAGAGAATGGTGACCGCTGTGAGCAGCCCGATGCCGGTGATCTGCACCAAGAGCGGGGCGCGCGGGTCTTTGGCAACCTGCTCGTTCAAAGTTGCCTCTACCTGTTTGACTTGCTCGCGGGCGAAGTCCAGCGTGGCCAGGTCTGAGAGCATACAGCCCCGTTCTAACGGGCTGACCTTGAGCGCTTCCCACCAGCGACGCATGTCCGCCGAGAATAGGTCGAAGCCTTCCGGCGCTTCGATGTCGTGGCGGTGCAGCAGCGCGTGCAGACGGCATTTGGCGATGCTGGAGAGTTTGACCATCTTGCGGCGATAAGCCACCAGCGCACGCATCTCGCGCACTTCCACTGGCGGAACCCACACGCCCGGCAGCAGTCCAGCCGCGTGCAGCTGTGCCAGGGTGAGGGCGGCTTTCTTGTCGGTCTTGACCTGCGCCCGCACGATCAGCGCCACATGTGGCGGGTGCACCACCGTGACCGAAGCCACCAGCGGTTTGAGCGCATCATAGACCGCATAGGTGTTGGTGGTCATCTCGAGCACGACCGCGTCCTGGGGAGTCAGGTGTTTCTTGGCCCACCTTTCCAGGTAGCGCATGGGCTGTTGGGGCGTATTCAACACCTGGTTCAGTTTTTGGTCTACGCCCGCGGCGACGAAATACTTCTTGTGGATGTCCAGGCCGATGAAACGGATTGGAGTAGAATCAGAGGGCAGCATATTCACACCTCCTGTGCATGTGCTGGCAAGACCCGGCCAGCCGGGCCAGGCGCATTCCTTTTAGGGCGAGACTTCACACACGGATACGAGCTTGCCCCACCCAACGGGGCTTCTCAGGTGAACGGATCCGAGCGGGCAGCCAAACACGCTCGCGGGCTTACTCGCAAGAGTATCCCATAACTATAGACGGCTGGCCCAAACGTCAGCGCCCGGAGCAGACGTTCCCGCTCACTCACCAGCGAGAATTATGCCCCAGAATGCAGCCACCCCGCTACTCTCGCGGGGCGACCTGGCTGGCCGGTTGTTTTATGCTAACACGCAAATAATAATCCTCTCTCTTATACAGACCCGGACGGTCACGTTGCAATACCAGCAGGTCTAATTGTAGCTGCCATTGTCGTTCTAAAAGTCATTGATTATGGATGGACAGCCTATGATACAGTCAACTACTTGTCGGTTGCGGCGAATCCCGAAAATTCAAATGAGGCAAGAAACGATGCATTAACAAACGCAGCAGTTGCTGTAGGGATGGAGTTGATTGAACCGGATGAACTCAGCCCCGGACTGCCAATTGATGATATAGTTCGTCATAGTGATGAAATCAGTGAAAATTTAATTAGAGCAGTTCCTATTGATCAAATTGGTCAATCCCTGGCTTTTAAACCTCGCAAAGGCGAAGATTATATATCTGTATTTGAAGGCGTATTGCCGGAGGAAGTGCTTGCTGAGTTACCAGGTAACCGCGTGCCCAATACAACTGTGAACATTCCTAAAAATAAACTACCTCCCGGAACGCAAGTTAAACCTACGACAGCGGACAGCCTTTCTAAAAGACTCAGTGATGCTCATCGGGAGCTAATTCCGCCAGAAGGATGGTCGGTTAGTCGATTTGCAAAAAAGTTAAAAGAAATTGTAGGATGGAAATAAGATGTCATACTCAGATGTTATTGCCGATATTCAAAATCTACCACATTATCGCGAATATACCTGTAAAAAATGCGGGCACAAGCAAAAAGTGTTTATTTTGAGGATCCAGCCGAGTTGTATAGAATGCGGAAATCGAAGTAAGCTACGAGGATATGCAGCTCAAGGTTCAGAAGTAGAGGATGTTATTGATGCTGTATTAAATTGGCTAGGCACAGGTAGTGAATTTGAAGAAGCCATGAAATGGAAACAGGTCTTAGATTCGTTTGAAGAGTGAAATAAAATCTTCTACAACATAAAAGACGAACCAAACTGGAGCCCAGTTCAGCCCGTCTTTCGGTGGGGATGCTTCTATTGTACCCTCAACCTGGCGGTTTGCAAGAGCGCACTTTAACAACATAAACTTACCGCTCCGCGATGCGCGAATCGTTATCAGACGTTGTATAATGATGTTGAGCGGCGAGCCCGCAAAACCCTCTATCTGGGTCTCCTATCTGGAGTTCACACAATTATGTGTTTGGGACGCCGCTCACTCCTTTTCTTGCTGGCAGGTTGCTTTTGGGAAGTGGAATACGCCGCCTGCCCTGGTGAATGAATTCCATCTCCGCGCCAATCCCTAGCAAATCCAGTCGTTCGCGCACGAATTCCTGCGCTGATTTACCGCGTTGTGCTGCTTCCATCGAATAGGCAAATTCCAAGAACTTGCGCGCCAAACGGTCTGGATCTGCTTTATGAATCAGCACGTTTTCGGTGAGCAAATGCCAGACTACCACCAGTATTTTCCGCGCAATGGCTACAATGGCTTTGCTACGCCCTAGGCGTGGCTCGAGCCGCTGCAGTTCGGCCTTCCAATGTGGATCATGAAGGACAGCAACTTGCGCAGCTTCCACCAGCACCGCGCGGATGTCTTTGCGTCCAGCCTTGGTGATGCCACCCTTACGCATAGTAAGCCCTGAATCATGGACCCTGGCTCCCAGACCCGAATACCCCACAAGCTGATTCGCGCTTGGGAATCTGCGAATATCGCCAATCGCGGCCATGAGGGTGACGGCAGTAACCAGACCAATCCCGGTGATCTGCATCATGCGCGTGACCTCTGCCTCTTTTGCTCCCCATCCGGCCATTCGTTTTTCCAGAGACCGAATCTGTCCTTCGGCAAATGCCAGGGTTGCCAGGTCCGATTCGATGCGGACTGTTTCGAGAGTGCTAACAGGCAATGCTCTCCACCATAGTTCGTTCTCTTCGGAGAACAACTTCACGTCCTCAGGCGGCAGGATGTGATGGCGATGGAGTGTAGCTTGCAGTCTGCATTTGGCTTGCGTTTTGAGTTGGGTCATCTTGTGACGCTGAGCAGTGAGCGTCCGCAAGTCGCGGATTTCCTGTGGCGGAACCCAAATGCCCACGAGCAATCCCTTTGCATGCAATCTCGCTAACTGCATGGCAGCGATCTTGTCATTCATCACCTGCGCTCGCACAATAAGCGCCACATGCGGTGGATGGACCACCGTGACGGAACCTGCATAAGCAACCACCTCATCATGGATCTGCCAGGTATTGGATGTCATTTCCAGCACGACTGCGTCTTGTTTCGTGATGGTCTTCGTGATCCATTTCCCCAACTGCGAAAGTTCCACCCGTTGCGGTCCATATACCTTGTTCAATTCTGCGTCCACTGCGATGGCAATGAGGTAATACTTGTGAACGTCCAACCCGAAATACCGATTTGGCTTTGGCATGTCGCCTCCTTTGAGCATTCTGGTGAACCTCATCAGAGAAGGCCGGGCACGTTCGTTTTTGGGTGGTTGCTTCAGACACAGATGCGGGCTTCTCTATGGATATGCAGAGTTCCCAGTTGAGCGATCCGAACAGGCCGCCAAACACACTCACGAGCTTGCCAATAGGCTTCTCAATCGGGTTTCGGCGGACCCGACACAGCGCACCCGGTACACGCGTCCCTGTTCACCTCAACATAGACAGCGTATCCCAAAACGTACCCAGCCGCAACCCGCAAGCGTCCTTGCAGGTGCTGGCAACATGCTAACACGCTGATCCCAAGCCCGGCGAACCCGCAGAGTTGGAACAGGTACAGCTATGTGGGAAACTCACCTGTCAATTTTAGCGATCCAAGCGGGCACATGCGAATTGAAGATCGGGGATCGAAGAGAGGCTGTAGCGATCCGCGTTATTGTAGGGATGGGAAACCAAAACCATTCTCAGAACTCAGACCACCCGTGGATGAAGGAGATGGATACGAACCAACCACCTTTATCGGGAACAATGAATACGGAAATTCAATTGAGGCTGGTGGACTGCCAGGAATTCAACCATACGGGAGTCAATCTTATGGAAGTATGGCTGAGGAAAGTACATGCAACGAAGGTGGAACCTGGTGCCCATCTCTACCATCTGGTTATGGTAGTATACCAGGCGGAATTGATGTAGCAAATGGATTTATGATTGGAGATATTGCGGGACATTATGTCAATGATCCTAGAATCATTCGGGTATTTTTGAATTATGATGAATACAATGATGGAACAATAATCTTACATTCGTTGACTGTCCGGAATTACTCAAACAACTCTGTAGATGTAAGATTTATATTTATAACTCCAAAAATAACCAATGCGAGTGTTCCAGCAGGATATCCTCCTGCATATATGGTCTCACCACCCAGAATATCCAGGCCGGGAGATGTTAGTATAAGCGGTCCGCTCCCATCCGGTATGGATTCAGTGGTGCGGTTAATCCCATCTGGGAATAGGTCTAACCCAAATAATCAATTCCCATCTAATTACTCTTTGACTGTACGAGTCGTGGTTGGAATCTATGGAGGAAATGCATGGCCACCTATTACTTACAGTCTAAATAGACCATAATTTCAGTTAAGCTTAGGAGAAAACAATGAACAAATCGTTAGCCATTTTAATCCTGGCATTCAGTTTAGTGTTATCAGCTTGCACAGCTAAGAGTAAGGATAATCTAAGAGAACTTTCGGTAAAAGATGTATCGCCAGAACATATCAATTCCGAGATTAATCTGCATGCCATGCCAATAGACAACACCTACAAAATAGGAGATTCCTTAATACTTTGGATAACAAACACTTCACAGTATCCAATTACCTTTGGTAATGATTATGGTATCAAGTTATTTATCCAAAAAGAGGATGATTGGGCTGAGATTCCTAATAACGTAATATATCCGGATCAGAAAGTTACAGTTTTACCAACTAGTCAAGATCCTTACTCGGGCGTACCAATTGGTGTTTATCCTGATTTTTTTAATGTTACAACTGAGGATCATATGCCAATTACACTCCGCGTTGTTATCGTTGGGGATGTTGAGAATAACTCAAATTCTATTCTTAGAGTAGCAGCCTATGTTGATGTTGTCCTAAAACCATAACCAGCCCCACGCCGTGACCTCCGTCACGCGCGCCTCGGGCACGGACACCTACGTCTACGACGAAAACGGCAATATGACCTGCCGCGTCGAAGGCGGCGTGATCTACAAACAATACTATAATGCAGAGAATCGCATCTCCAGCATCGCCAAAGTGGACGGCAACTGCGAAACCTTCACCGTGATCGAATCGTGGTCGTACCAGTATGACGGGGATGGAGTCCGCGTAGGGGAAGCCTATTTCGTGGGAATCACTTTGACATCCACCAAATCCTACTACTTCGGCGGCGCCTACGAAGTTGACGGGAGCATGGTGAGAAAGTATTATTCCTTCGCTGGGATGACCGTTGCCATGCGGGACGACGCCGGGCTGAAATACTTCTTGACCGATCATCTTGGATCAATTGTTTCCGTGTTGGATGATGCAGGGAATGTATTGAGCGA
>DAOTXM010000179.1:0-4283 GCA_034435215.1 Anaerolineales bacterium | reverse complement strand
CCATCCAATCGCGCGGCAGGCCGTAGCCGACCCACGTCCGCTTCATGTTGGCAGTGGACTCGTCCTCGACGTGGTAACTGCCTTCCGCCGAGCCGAAGTACCAGACCGCGTCCACGTCTTCGTGCTGGACGAGCGTCTTGACCAAATGCTCACGGTCGCCTGTGACGATGTTGACCACGCCACCAGGCACGTCGGACGTATCCAGCACCTGATAAAAGTCCGTGGCGCTGAGCGGGAAGCGCTGACTGGGGATCATCACGACCGTGTTGCCGCGCGCGATGGCAGGCGCCATGAGCGAGATAAATCCCAGCAACGGATATTCGTCGGGGCAGGCAATGCCGATCACACCCATCGGTTCGTTGACCGCCACCGTGATTCCGCGCAGGGTGGTCTCTTGAATGGTGCCGCCGTATTTATCCGCCCAGGCCGCATACGTGAACAGCCGCTCCACCGACGTATCCACTTCGGCTTGCGCCGACTTCTGCGTGCGCCCCGTCATCTCCACAATGCGCTTGGCGAATTCAGCGTTGCGCGCGTCCAAATTCTCGGCGATGAAATACAAAATTTGCGAACGGTTGAATCCGTGCCGCATCGCCCAGCCCTGCTTGGCTTCGATCACCGCGTGCGCGGCTTCCACCGCGTTGCGGATGTCCTTGCGGTTGCCGTCGCCGACCTGCCCGACGATCTTTCCCTTCGCACCGATCACCGCCAGCGTGTACGCGCCGTCGGGACGAACCTGCTTGCCGCCGATGTACATCTTCGGGGTGCGGTCAATGGGGGGAAGCGAATGTCCATTTGCCCGACCCGCCTGCCCTTCGACTGCGCTCAGGGGCACGGGACGCGAGGGGGTGTGCTCGCCCCAAGCCTTCGCGCCGCCCTGAGCGGAGGGCGTGTCCGTCGCCCGCAGTCGAAGGGCGGGTCTGGGACGATCCATCCATTTCGGTCGGACGTACTCGAACAGCCCTTCGCGTCCGCCCTCACGCCCAAATCCCGATTCGCGGTAGCCGCCGAAGCCTGCCGCCGCGTCGAACACGTTGTGACAGTTGACCCACAGCGCGCCCGCCTTGATCTTGCTGGCAACGTCGAGCGCGAGATTGACGTTGTCGCTCCACACGCTGCCGCCGAGTCCATAGCGCGTGTTGTTCGCCAGCGCGATGGCTTCCTCAGGTGTGCGGAATGTTAAAGAAACCAGCACGGGGCCAAAGATCTCCTCCTGCACCGTCGACGCGGCAGGATCGAGGTCCGTGATGAGCGTGGGCTTGTAGAAGAGTCCCTTCGTGGGCAGGGGGATGTCGGGCTGGAAAACCTTGCCGCCTTCCTTCTCGCCCATCTTCACCCAATAATCCACCGTGTCCCATTGGCTCTTGTCCACGATGGCGCCCATGTCAATGGACTTGTCGAGCGAGTCGCCCACGCGCAGATGACTCATGCGCGTCTTCAATTTTTGGATGAAGCGCGGCGCGACATTTTCCTGGACGATGAGGCGGGATCCCGCGCAACAGACCTGACCCTGGTTGAACCAGATCGCATCCACCACCCCTTCAACTGCCGCGTCCAAATCGGCATCTTCAAAAACGACAACGGGACTCTTGCCCCCCAACTCGAGCGAGATCTTCTTCCCCGACCCCGCGGTGAGATGACGCAGTGTGCGCCCGATCTCGGTGGAACCCGTGAAGGCGATCTTGTCCACGTCGGGGTGCGTGACGATCATCTCGCCCGCCTTGCCGCTGCCCGTGATGATGTTGACCACGCCTGGCGGAAGTCCCGCCTCGGCGACGACCTCGGCAAAGAGCAGCGCGCTCAAGCGCGTATACGACGCGGGTTTTAGCACAACCGTATTGCCCATCGCGATGGCGGGCGCGATCTTCCACGCCAGCATCATCAACGGGAAGTTCCACGGGATGATCTGCCCGATCACACCGACGGGTTGGTAGTCGCGCAGTTCGGTTTCCATCAACTGCGCCCAACCCGCGTAATAATAAAAGTGACGCGCCAACAGCGGCACATCCACATCCCGCGACTCGCGGATCGGCTTGCCGTTGTCCATGCTCTCGAGCACCGACAGCAAACGGGCGTGCTTCTGGATGTTGCGCGCGATGGCGTACATGTAACGGGCGCGCACCACCCCTGGAGTCTCGCTCCACGTTTCGAAGGCTGTCCGCGCCGCGGCAATGGCGGCATCCACATCCTTCTTTTCGGCTTGTGCCGTCTCAGCAAGCAACTCGCCCGTGGACGGGTTGTAGGATGGGTAATACTTCGCGCCCTTCGGCGTCACCCATTCGTTGTTGATGAACAATCCAAACTTCCGTCCATGCTCCTCCAGCCAGGCTTGCGCGGCGGCGGAAGATTCAGGGGCGGGTCCGTATTCCATGGTTTTGAAGAGATCGAGGAGGGTAGACATAAGAACTCCGTTTCAGATTAGAACCACAGATGAATATAGATAAACGCGGATGGGTGATAAACAAAAGAAACCAAAATCTGTATTCATCCGTGTTTATCTGTGGTCAGGCTTTTGGATTTTCCAAGAGTCATGTGGAACGATTCGTTTGATTTCGAGTTTTGGACGGTAAAAATTGACAAGAAGACATACAGGCAGACCTGTGGCACGTAAATAATTCAAGCATTGCGCCATGTGAATATCCTCGAGCAATTTGACGGCCTTCATTTCGACCAGCACCAGTTCTTCGACCAGCAGGTCCGCGAAGAACTCGCCGACGATAATCCCTTCATATCGAACCTTGATGGGGAATTGTTGCTGAACGCGCAACCCTGCTTTTGCAATGGCAATTGCGCTCGCGTTTTCATAGACCTTTTCGAGAAAGCCGCCGCCAAGCGTATTGCTGACCTGGTAGATACACCCGATAACCTTCTCCGTGATGTCGTTGATTTCCATCGTTCTTCCTTCATCTGTGTCATCTGTGTTCATCCGCGTTTATCTGTGGTTTATCCCATCGGCATGTGATGTTTCGCGGCGTAGTGACCCGTAATAAAGTGATACAACTGCCGCTCCAAATCCGTCAGCAAACTGGACGCGCCAAAGCGGAATAGATTCGGCGTCAGCCACTCGTCGCCCAGTTCTTCTTTCATCAGGAATTGCCAGTTCATTGCCTGCTTGGCAGAACTGATTCCGCCTGCGGGCTTGAATCCGACCTTGTAACCCGTCCGTTCCAGATACTCACGGATGGCGCGCACCATGACGAGACTGACTTCCAATGTGGCGTTGACCGGTTCTTTGCCTGTCGAAGTCTTGATGAAGTCCGAGCCGGCCATCATGGCCAATAGGCTGGCCTGGTAGACCTGCTTGAGCGTGCCCAGCTCACCGGTGGCAAGGATGGTTTTCATGTGGGCAGCCTCGCCGCAGGTCTGGCGGAATTGTTTGATCTCATCGTAAAGTGACTTCCAATCGCCGGTCAGGACGAAATTGCGCGGGATGACCACGTCGATCTCGCGGGCGCCCGCTTCGATGGCCTGCTCGATCTCGCCGATGCGCTGGGGCAGGGGGGTCTGTCCGGCGGGGAAACCGGTTGCAACGGAAGCAACCGGAATGTCCGTGCCTTGAAGCGCCTGCACAGCCTCTTTTACCCTGTTGGGATATACACAAACCGCGCCGACGGTAATCCGCTCGCCGTCGAGTCCCAATCTTGCCAGCATATCCGGGCGGATGGGCTGTCTGGCTTTGGCGCACAGGCGTTTGACGCGACCCGGAGTGTCGTCGCCGGAGAGCGTAGTCAGGTCGATGCAGGTCACAGCGCGCAGCAGCCAGGCCGCCTGCCAGTCCTTTTTGACGGTGCGACGCGTGGTCAGTGTGGCTGCCCGCCGCTCGACTGCGCTCTTGTTGATATGCACGCCTGCAACCCAATCCAGGTCAAGCGGGGTGCCGGGGTTACGAGTGTTGGTAGTCATGGAACAATATCTCCAGTTGGGTCAAATGATGGCATTTCTTATGCTTCAGCCGGTATGAGTTGTATCCCAGCGACAACAGGCAGTTTATGACCCATACGCAGGCCGAGGATCAGCCAATCTTCCAATGCGCTTTGTAATTCGTCGCGGCAGGTTTCAAGGTTTTCTGCCTGCGCCCACACTCCTTGAAAACCGGGAATTTCACCGTAATACTGACCATCTTCAAGAATTTCGTATTTTGCCAGTCGCATCGCATTTTGAATATAAGTAATTAGCATGATGTACCTCTATGCTTATTATACAGCCTGGTCAAATTGTCTTACATTTTTGTATCTACTCAGGCCTATGCAAAAAAGTAGGGCAAAAACGGTGTGCGCGGGGGG
>DAOTXM010000178.1:0-6624 GCA_034435215.1 Anaerolineales bacterium | reverse complement strand
GACATATGATAGAGGCGCGTATGTTTACCAAACTCCCAGAAGAAGCTCAATCCTTTTTACTTTTTGACGCGCAGAAAAGAGACCCAGTAACAGCCCGACGCGCGCATTTGCTGCACACCCTTTGGCGAGAGCGATACCTTACTCGCCAGGGGCTTATGGATAGGGTGGAAATTCTTATGAGAGCGGCCTGCTTTGGCGAGAAAAGTTGGGCGGATACTTTTTATCGCGACATGCGTGTGGTGAAAGCTGCTCTTAAACATGCCGGGTACGAGCTGAGATACAGCCGCAAAAGTGAACAACCCGGATACTTCATTGCAGGAGAACCTGCCCTTCACCCTGATCTGGAGAAGGCCCTTGTAGCTGCGCTTAACGAGTTAGATCCACGCCAAATAAATATATACAAGAACCTCCCCCCCGCTCAAAAATTCTTTCAAGCATGCTCAATTATCAATCTTGCTAAAAAGGTGTCAAACGCCAGGAGCAGACCATGAATCAGGAATACTTGAGTTTCGAAGATTTTATGAAGATGATCCTGTCTGCTCTAGATCGGGCCGGCATTGACTATTTGATTGGAGGCGCAGTCGCGGCATGGGCATGGGGTGAACCCAGGTCAACCCAGGACCTGGATATGGTCATCCAGTTGAGCACAGAAAAAATAAACATTTTGTCTAAAGAGCTTGAACGTGTTGAAATTTATCTCCCCCCCGAAATTATTTTCGAAAATATTCACGAAATCAGAGCGGATCTACCTCTAAACGCTATTCATGGAGCAAGTGGCTACAAGGCAGAAATGTTTCTTGTTCGCGAAGCGGATGAATTTCGCAAACTTGCATTTCAGCGGAGAGTCAAGGTGGACTTTGGACCTGAGCTGGGAGAAGTTTTTATTCACACTCCTGAGGATTTGATCGTATACAAAATGCTTTATTATTCGCTAAGTCAACAAACCAAACACATTCGCGACATTGGCGCTATCGTAAGTTCGATGAAGGATCGCTTGGATTTTGAGTATATTCAAAAATGGGCCGGCAGAAAAAATCTAACTGCTATCTGGAATGCAATTCAAAAAGATATGGGTCTGGATAAAGAGTAAGCAGGGATAATTCCTTCTCTATACTTGTCAGCAATCAATCCAGCCTGGGGTTCAACAGCCAGCGTGCCAGTTCCTGAATCTGCTCAGCAGAAAGTGAGAGAACCCGGATACCAAATCCCTGGCACAACCCGCTCAATCCATCCCACCAGGCAATGCCTTCATCCCCTGGAAAGACAAACTCAAAGATCGTGCGGCGGATATAAGGTAATGGCTGTTCCTGGATGGACATGGAAAGTCCTTGGAACAGGATGTCAAGGCCTTCCTCCGCAGGTACGCCCCATTTCTCTGCCTGCCCCTGGAAGGCCAGGCGTGGCCCAGGATCTGGCCAGAAAAGCTGGAGCAGGCGCAGGGTCCAGCCCGGCTGCATCGAAGACAGGATAGCCTGATAAGCTTCCTGCGGGCGCACTTCGGGGCGGTCCGGATCGGCATACAGTTCGGCAAACAGTCGCCTGGTGTCATCTTCACCAATCAGGGCGGAATGACTCCCAATCTGTACAATTCCTTTTCCCAGCACAAAAGCTCGCGTGGAGCCAACAGTTTGCTCATCCATGCTTATCTCACCTGAAACATGGCTTCAGAAAGTCCCAGGTCTGTAGCCCGAAAGCCCGTACGCATGGGACGGTTGCCGGTTGAAAGCAGGCCATGGCCTGCATCAAACCGAAATAATGGGGAAAAGGATGGCCGGCCTGCGGTGCGCTCCACGATCGGGGAGACTTCCACGATCTCGCGCACGATCTGCCCGTGCTGCGGGTTGCGCTCGATGTAGACTGCGGCAGTCACGGCCTCGGCAAAGGACTGGGCGATCTGCACTTCGGACATACGGGCCGCATCCGGGTGGGCCTGCACCACCTGCAGGAAGCGCGGCCAGACGTGCTCGGCGCTGGTGGCATGGATGGTGAAAGCCGAATGACCGTGCCCGGTGGCGGCGGCGCGAATCAGTTCCCAGGCTTCAGCGCCACGCGCCTCTCCGATGACGACCCCGTGGGGGCGCGAGCGCAGGGCAGCCCGAATCAGGTCGTACATACTGACGGGCGGCGGGCCGCCACGAATTTCCGGGCGGGTCACAGTGTAGATGATATTGCCGGTATCGGACTTGCCGTCCCCGTTCCAGCCGTTCAGGATGATCTCGTTGCTGTCCTCCACGATGAACAGGCGGATGGCGCCGCGCGGGTAGTAGTCCAGCATCTCCTGCAGGATGCGCTGTCCGACGAATGTCTTGCCCGAGCCGGTCGCCCCGGCGATGACCAGCGTGCCGCCGTGTACCATCACAGCCAGCAGGTAGTTGGCCGCTTCGGGCGTTAGCAGGCCGTTCCCACGCGGGAAGTCGCGCGCTTCGAAGACCGGCCTGGCGATGGGCGGTAGGCGTTGCTGGCAAAGGGCTGCCAGGCTGCCCTGCGTGAGATCATCTGCTGTGCGGTAATTTGAGATGCGCAGGGTAATGGTGTCTCCGTAGGGGGAAGCCGGGGCCATGATGTAGTTGATGCGCACGCCCTTGCGCCGCACTGAGCCATCGGCAAGCGGAACCATGACCTGTAACATGGCATCCGCGATCGGGTAATCGGGCGTGGGCGCGCGCTGCCCGGCGCGGTCGATCATGACGCGTAGCGCATCGCCGATCCCATCAGGGGCTGCCCCGGCGTGCTCCCAGCCGTTTTTCGTGGTATAGACATAGATATGCCCCAGGTTGATGGCGATGTCCTCGATGTCGGCGCGGGCGATCAGTTCCAGTAGCGGTCCCATCCCGGACAGATCTCCGATCAGTCGTAGTAAAAATTCATCGGGCAGGGAGTATCCCGCATCCACCGCCCGCTGGCTGACTTCCTCGAAGACCTGCCTTGCCAGCGCTTCGATCTCCGTAGAGGACATGGACTTCTGCCGGGCTATTTCAGCCTTCTTCGCTCGGCCTTCCTTCTCCAGGACTCCCCACCAGCGTTCAGACTGTTCGTTTGACCGGGACTCCTGGACCGGTTTCATGGTTTTCCCAGCGATATCGAACATGTCTATCTCCCGAACAACTTGCGCTTCCTGGGAGCGCCGGGCAATAGTCCAACCCGTGAAGCGCCTTCGCGAACGGCAGGCACAAAGTGGGAGGCAAAACCCAGCAGGGCGTCCGCAAAGGGACCCAGTTCTTCCAACTTCTCCTTGCGGTAGCGCCAGATCAGGATGTCTTCGCGCCGGTCCGAGTTCACCGCCTGGGCTGCCAGGCGCGGATCCACGATGGGGATGATGCCGTTGGGGATCAGAGCCAGTTCGATTTTGTCTTCGGCGAGCGCCTGCTGGAGCAGCTTGTGGGCCGACTTGAAGCCATCCCCTACCACCTGTTTGTAGCACAACTTGACGCGGCTCCCTACGAACTCGTGCGCAGACCCTTTCCCCACCACGCTGGCCAGCGAATTGATCATCCGGGCGATCCAACGTCTCGTTTCTGCCAGGTCTGGGATCTCGGGCTTGATCACAATCGCAATCCCTTCGGCGGCTTTCAGGGCCGCGCGGTGAACGACATGGGCTGGGTTGATGCCCACATCCATGATGACCACCCCGCCGGCAGCAACTCCGGCTTCATACAGCCCCTGGATGACTTCTGCCACACGCTCCTCCTGCTGCAAGACTTCATCGCCCAGGTCATCGGTGATCAGACCGGGCAGGACTCGCAGGGTGGGCAGGTTTTCCAACGGAGTGAAGGCGTTCAGGAAGGCCGCGCCGGCAGCCACATCGCTCATCACATTCTTATTGGCCTTCGCAATCTCCCTGCGCAGCAACCCGATCATGGTGGTGTTGACCCGCTCCAAACGCATGTGATATTGCAGCGCGCCAGCGTTGCCGTCCGCATCGACAAGATACGTGGTGATACCAGATAAGGCCAACGCCACCGCCAGGTTGGCCGCCATCGTGGTCTTGCCCGTGCCGCCTTTCGGGGAGGTGATGGCGATCTTGCGCACGGCCATCCCGGATTGAATACGAGCCGACATATCGCTGCCCAAGACTGTGCGGCGATACTGGTCGTCCGCGGACAGATTACCGGCATCACCACGGCGCATCTCTTCCAGCAACTTGTTGGTATCCACGTCCGAAGGCGGGTAGGGAATGGCGGGCACGCCCACACCATTTGCCCAGGCGGACATGCCGTCTCCCACGCCCGCCACCACGAAGATCAGCTTGCCACGTTCGGCGGCCTGTACCAGGCTCTCCGGGGAGACCGAAGATTCTGGTGAGACCACCACCATTGCGCGGAAATCGAACAGGTCGATGTGCTGAGGCGTGAAGGCGGCGATCTGCGCCACAACAGAATGCCCCTGTTCGGCCAGCACCATGTTCAGGCGCGAAGTGATTGTCCCCGCGCCTAGCAGTAACACCTGCATCACTGGCCGCCTTTCAGGACTTCTTCGCGGTCCGCTTTGAACAGGTCTTCGAAATCCCAGTAGGTAAAGCCGGCAGTCGGGTCATCATCGCCACGCGCCATCAGGGAGACCATCAGGCGGTCGCCTTGTTGCAAGGCCAATGACAGCACTTCGCGCGACTCATTGGGCACCAGTAGGATCAGCATCTGCGGCTGGTCGAAGGTAGCGAAAGAAGACGAACCATCATCGGTAGAGTCAGTTGCCGGCGGCAAACCCTGCACTGCGATCACGCGCACGCCCATCGGGAACAGATCCTTGGCCAGGGGCGGGAAGGAGCGGTTTTGCGCCTCGGCGATGGCCGACTCACCCGGGTCGGGTGTGGCGGTGGGTTCTACAAATGTGTCGGCGGGCAGGAACAATTCCGGCATGGGCGTGGGGGTGGAGAACTGCTGCGGGCGGGCCGCGATCACGACCGTCACGCCCACCAGGTCACCGGGCAGAAAGGCCGCCAGATCAGGAGCGACCACGTTCATCGCATCCAGCGGAAGGGGGAACAAACTGTGTCCGGGATAACTTGCCAGCGCAGCCGACAGGCGCGTGCCTTCCGCAGCGGGGGCCAGGATGGACGTGCGAAAGATGGGTTGGCCTGTGTGAATAGGCTGGGCGACGATGCCGCCCGCCACGCCTTCGGCTTCTTCCGCAGGAACGTACAGGCTGGAGTTGTCGTCCTGGAAGACGGTCTTAGCGGCCAGGTTATTCGGGGAGATAACATCCCCGATGTTCAGGTCGCGCGCGGCCGAGAGGACCGTAATAGTCGGTGGGCGCTGGGCAGTGCTCAGCGCGTTGAGCATGAAGAAGGCCACCAGAAAGACGGCCACAGAAACTCCCAGCACGACAATGTTCACGCCGGTGCTGGCAATACGTTTAAGCATTCGAATGCCTCCATTGGGTTGAGATGTTGGATAGATCGCTTTGAGCGAGCACACCCTGCGCGGCAGGTGACTCTGCGATCAGGGTTTCGAGACGTTCCAGTGTTCCCGCAACCAGGGCATACAGGGTGACCAGCACAAAGTCAGCTTTTAGATGTTCCGAGTTAAACAGGTTGACAAGCGCCTGTGCCACTTCGCCGGCTACCTGCATGGCTTCCGCTTCCACCAACGCTTCGGCAGACAGTCGCGGCATATCCGGGTAGCAGGCCTGGACCAGGTCGGCCAGTTCATTTCGGATTTTCTGGGAAAGTTCACTCTGGGGTTGTGCTTGCGTTGGGCTTGTGGCAGTCTGCGCCGGGTTGAGCAGTTCGGATACAGGCGTATCTGGGTTTGCCTTCAACTGCTCGATGGCGCGCGGCAGACGTTTCAAGCCGGCCTGGATCGCCTCGGTCAGGCGAGTCTGTGCCTGGGGCGATAGGCCAGCAACTGCTTCTACATTACGCAGGGATACGTGCGGGCGCAAGTCGGCAGGCAATGCTTCCTGCATACGCTGCCAGCGTTCACGTTTAGACTGGTAGGTCTCGCTCATGTGGCCTATGATACGAACACGCCCGGAGGGGTATCCCGGGCGTGTCGCTAAGTGTGTCGGTGTCCTTCTCAGAAAATTATCGTGGCTCTTCGAAGATTTGAATGGAACGCAATCGAAACTGCTTTTCCCCGCCATCCTGAAAGTACAGATTCATCGCGGGCGCAAGTTCCCACCAGCGGCGTGGCTGGGTGGTCACCAGGAAATTGTCGCTCCAGACATGCACTTCCAGCGGCCCCAAGGCTGGCATTGGAATCCGACACAATTCTTTATCGTCTACCGATACAGTTCCCATCCATTCTGTTTTGCTAATCCATTGCAGCCGGATTTCATAAGAACCCCAGACGTAAGGATCTGCCTGCAAGGCTTGGATTTCCGCGGGTACCCAGTTCAGGGCCAGATAGCAAAGCGGCCCGTTGATGCCATTGATAGATGATTCGTCTCCCGTGACAGAAAACCCGAACATGTCAAATGGCTTGGCAAAGAAACCATCCTCCTGCAGCGTGCCGGCGGGCTGAACGATCACCCCTGCTGTGCCATAAAATCCGTCGTCTACCCGAGCCGTGAATTTCAGAACCACGTCGGCAGGTGGGGATGGGCGAAAGCCGCTCCCACCGATCAGCGTGGCGTTGTTGTAGCGCTCCGAGGCCGGCTCACGCCTGGCCGGACTTTCGTCGTAAT
>DAOTXM010000177.1:0-10067 GCA_034435215.1 Anaerolineales bacterium | reverse complement strand
TTCCGCTGGCAGGTATGGTCGAATTTTCGACCATTGGGTATCATTCAGGTCGGTTGGGTAAATTTGTTGAGATTTGGTCATCCCACAAGTTTGCCCAACTTCCCTTACTTTTTCAAGTTTTCAGACACTTTCTCAGTAATTGACTGTTAGGTTTCCACAGTATGCCCTCATCGTGAGGGCTTTTATCTTCTCTGGCTCGCCTCCACCGCCAGCCCACCCCGTGCCAACCTCTCGATTTCACCCTTATCCTCGATCACCCGCGCCAGCTTCCCATCCCGCATTGGCAGGGCGCGCTTCACATCTAATTTAAACTGCATTTGAAAAGCTCGAATTACCCTGGGTGTTGTATAATAACTACATGAGCATTCCTGTTCTGGAGGTATCACCCGACGAACTCGCTCAATACCGCCTCACTGCTGCGCGCCGTCAAAAGGAACGTCTTTCCAAGATCAAACCGCGCATGCAGAAAGGGTGGGAACTTGCGAGAAAAGCGGCGCAGATATTGCGCGAGCAATATCATGCCAAACGGGTGGCCGTCTTCGGTTCCCTGCTGCACGAAGCACGTTTCACTCAATGGTCGGATGTGGACATCGCTGCCTGGGGCATCCCCCCCGAGCAGACCTTTCGGGCTATTGGTGCAGTGATGGACTTGGATCCAACCTTCGAAATCAACCTTGTAGACGTGAATACCTGTCCCCCATCCTTGCTGGAAGCCATCGAACATGAGGCGGTAGATCTGTGATCGAGAGTTACTTTGCACTGGCGGGACGCATTCGCAAAGAACTGGATGACCTCGAACATCTGGTCTCGCGTGCGAACCGCGCCATAAACGCTGCGCGAAAAAGTCCACAAGATGCAGACCTGTACATTGACTCGGCATCCTTGAACTTGCATGACGTGTATTCGGGGTTCGAAAGGGTCTTCAAACAGATTGCATCCATTGTAGACGGTAATGTACCAACCGGTCCCGAATGGCACAGGGAACTGCTTGCGCAAATGGGCTTGGATTTGCCAAAAGTCAGGCCACCTGTGTTGACATCCGATTCCATCGAACGATTGGACGAATACTTGCGATTTCGCCATGTTGTCCGCAACGTTTACACATTCTCGTTTGATCCGGAACGAATCAGGCGGCTTGTCGAAGAATTGGAATCAGCTTTCGAACAGATCCGTCAGGAACTTCTGGCATTCGCAAATTTTCTTGAGAAGGTGGGCATGGAATAGGAGGGAGGGGCAGGGGCCTCCATGCAATGGCGGGTTGTTTTCTAAAGACACGCATATCCACAATAGCGCTCGCGCAGCATCCCTGAGGGGGCCAACCGCCTGATCGACGTGAACGGTACTTCGACAGGCTCAGTATCCTACACCTGGGACGACAACGGCAATGCTTCGACAGGCTCAGCACACCGCCTGTTCAATGATGGCGTGAACACCTACACCTACGATCCCGCCAATCGGCTCGCGACAACCATAAATCAACAATCGCAAATCGAAAATCGGTATAATGGCTTGGGAGATCGTTTGCAGGAAATCGTGAACGGACAAACCACCTCCTTCACCATGGACCTCAACCCTTCGACTTTGCTCAGGGCAGTCTCTGGCCTCACCCAGGCCCTCAGCGACGGGATCTATCACTACGTATATGGAAATGGACGCATTGCGCAGGTAAACACAACTGCCGAGTACTTCTTAGGCGATGCCCTTGGCTCCGTGCGCCAAATGACCGACACCACAGGCGCGATCACCTACGCGCGTACGTATGACCCTTATGGGGTAATCGTGCTGACCGGCGGCGTTTCACAGAGTGTATATGGTTATACAGGAGAATTTCAAGACAGCACCGGGATAGTGTATCTGCGACGCGTCATTACATACCTGGAGCGGGGCGATTCTTGACCAGGGATACCTGGGATGGAGATTACAATCGACCGCTGTCGCTCAATCGCTGGTCCTATGCAGATGCGAATCCAATCCTATATGCTGACCCTAGCGGGCATAATCCAATTGGGATATGTATCGGTAATGCTACACTCGATGCCAGGACAGTAAACAAATCTATAAAATTGTCAAGATCATATTGGCTAAATACATATGTTGCTGCCGGTATAGCGGTTCAATGTTGGGCTGCCACTTTGGACCCGTTTCAGGATAGTGCAGATGATACTATTGGACGAGGTCCAGCGCAGACCACCAATAAAGAATTGCAGACAGGGTGGGGAAAACCAATCAAAAATGGAGAAGGCGAACCATTCGCTTACGGCAAGTTGTGTTACATTGTCAACAAGGTAATAGGGGATACCAATATACTAGGCTGCACCACTGTTTGTGACGATTACGATAATTTGGCTAAAGAGTATGGCACAGAGAATGTCAAGGAAGAACATATAATTGATCAGACCACATGGTCTGGAGCCGCCGAATCCATGCGAAGAAGGATTTCGCAGGTGCTACATAATTGCGTAGACTGTACTGATACAGATCGATTTATTGCTGCCGCTCTAGCCCAGGATGTGCAGCTGAATATGCAGGAGATGACGGAAATATCAAGTAAGAGCACTAATAATAAAGCAGCTCATCGTCTTCCTAAAGAAACAAATGGACTAAAAATCGATTGGAAAACATACATTGACACGCACATAAGTAATCCGCGACGGGACGGTTATGGTCAGGTGGCCCGATTCGATAATGCTGTAACAGAATTAAATAGTCTTGGTTGGGTTATCCCTGGCGATCTAGTTCGAGCCGGGATCAATAGTTTGAGATAGATGGCTAGTGTATCAAGGATTACTTCGCTATGCACAAGAAAATTAAATGGATAATAATTATATCGTTCTCCCTAGTATGTCTGTATCTTTGTGCTTTGGCAGGATACAAGTTGTATTTTTGGGTGGATTATAGTGACCGCCCTGAAACACTTCATGGATCAGGAGATTCTTATCCATCAAAAGGCGGGTATGAGATCAATCCAGAAACAATCCTCTCGTCATTGGATCGGGGAGAAACAGGCGTTTTCGTGCCCATTATTGCGACCCCTGAGGTTTATACTCCTCTATCTACTGGTTCCTTCTCGTGGAGACAGTCAGATTATTTAAAAATCGCCGAAGCATTGGCGCAGTTCAAGTGGCAGGAAAATCTGAGCGATTGGTATGTGTATATGATGACATTTTATAAGGAATGTAATGACAATCCTGAAGGATTTGACAATGGAGAGATTATTTATTTCAAAAACTACACAGAAAATGGAACTTCGTATTATGATGTGTATGCGGTAGTTGTTTATCCATTGTTCAAACAAGTGGTTTGGGGTAGATCTACATTCCCCAAACCACTATTAGGATGGAAAAGCATAGATCTGGATAGACTTAAAGTCACAGCTGATGACGCGTTACAAATAGCAGAAGATGAAGGTGGAAGGGAAGATCGTTTAAAAGAAAACAACCTATGCCGAATATTCATTATCAACAATGCCAATCAAGAAGGAGACAACGATTGGAGGATATCATACAGTAATTTTGAAATTCATATCGATCCTTATTCAGGCAGGTACAAAATTATTGATCCAGGCAAGTAGTGAGTAAATTCAACTGCCAAATATTTTGCTAACACCAGGTCTAACCCCTTCGGAATATACATCCAACCTGCACCAGCGATTGTCTCTCAAGCCATCACCGTGAGGGCTTTTATCTTCTCTAGCTCGCCTCCACCGCCAGTCCACGGCGTGCCAACATCTCGATTTCATCCCTATCCTCGATCACCCGTGCCAGCTTCCCATCCCGCATATGCAGGGCGCGCTCCAGGCATTTGTCTACGCGCAAGTTGTGTATGGCCATGATTTAGCGAGCAGTTCCAGACGAACAACAAAGGAATGCAGACTTGTCCAGATGCTGTATAATTAATTTAGGATAGAAAGCGCTATGGCATGAAAACCGAAGACATCGTAAGTTCTTACCGTGAAGAAATCCTGGCGACTGCTCGCAAGCATGGCGCCTATAATGTGCGCGTGTTTGGATCGGTTGCGCGCGGCGAGGCGCGCCCTGATAGCGACATAGATTTCCTGGTCAATCTCGAAGCGGGACGCAGCCTGATGGACCTGGCGCGCCTGCTGCGCGAACTGCAATCTTTGCTGGGGAGGAATGTAGACGTCGTCACCGAAGCGGGTTTGCGTCCGCGTATTCGCCCGCAAGTACTCAAGGATGCGCGCGCCTTATGAGAAGCGAACGGGAGAGATTGCTCGACATCCTGGAAGCCATAGAGCGGATCGAGAAATATGCTTCACGCGGGAAACAGGCTTTCGAACGTGATGAATTGATCCAGAACTGGATAGTCAATCACATCACCATGATTGGGGAAGCCTGTCGTGCCTTACCAGATGAATTTCAGGCGCGCTATACGGAAGTTTCCTGGGCGGACATCATCGCCATGCGTAACATTCTTGTCCATCACTATTTTGGGATCGACCTGGATGCTGTCTGGTCTGTCGTGGAACGAGATATTCCAGAATTGAAACTGAACATCCAGATAATTTTAGATCAATTGCAAGATTGACAGAGATCCTCTACCACAACGCCAGCTGACCGACGCCACAGGCGCGATCACCTACGTGCGCAGCTATGATCCCTACGGGGTAGTGACACAAACCAGCGGCGCTACGCAAACAATCTACGGCTACACCGGCGAATACCAGGACAGCGCTGGGATGCTGTACCTGCGGGCGAGGCATTATGTCCCTGGGATGGGGCGATTTTTAACGAAGGATTTGTGGAGTGGGGATTCTTATAATCCTTTATCTCTCAATCAGTGGGCATACACTTATTCAAATCCAATTACTTATACAGATCCCACTGGTGCATATCCGTGTCCATGGAATCGGATGCTTAACTGTACACGGGATCAGATAGTGGATTACCATGTTCGAAAGGTATTAATATCTCTTGGATTTTCGGTACCTCAAGGCAAAAATATACAAATACCCGGTATAGGAGATTATCATACTACAGGAACTCCTACTAGAATTTACCTTGAGTCGGTCGGGCCAGGCCTCGCGACTGTTGGCGATACTGGACTTTCATTGCTTAGTGGCGGTGACGTAGTTTATGATGGTTACAATTCAGGTCTAGGTTACAATGTATTCACACGTCAAGAGTACACCCGTGGAGAAAGAATATGGATGGGAACTTTTTCAATACTTGGTATTTCTGGAGATTGTTTTCCCGGCCTAAGGTTCGCTCCAGATGGTCTTAGTGGAGGAGCACCTGCAAGAAAAGAAGTATTACTTGGGTTTTGGGGGATGGATTCAACGTTTTTCAAGACTTTCGCAGAGCTTTATCGCAGAGGAAAGAATATTGTTCCCTATGACGATTGGGCAAAAGAGGGTCTGACCAGTATAAATCCGAAAAGAAATTTTCCTGAAGCATTGGCACAAACGCTTGATTCTGCTGATCATATAAACTTTGACATAACTGATTTGAATATCGAACGGGCGTGGAGAGAAGGGAGAACCTTTACCGGAAATTACACAAGCTACGAGTTCTATCAAATAATGACAAATCCTAAATGGCTGGGAAAAACTACATTTATTGAATGGAAGGATGGTATGATTAAAATGTTCACTGTAAATAGCTCAGAAGTAATAACTCCAATGATTAATTGGAAATAATAACTCCAATGATCAAATAGCAAAAACAGGTGAAATATGTCTGAATTTGAACAGGAATTAGCCTTGATGAAAGGATATTTGTATCAAATATGGAAATATCAACGTGGTCATTCGGAGATTACAATCCTTGCAAAACATGATCGAAAGGCAAGCCACTGTATCCGTCTTACATTTACAAATTTGGGTTATATTCAATCTCCATTGGAATGGAAAGGTGATCTCTATCTTGCATCCGATAAAGAGCTACGTGAAATAATAAAACGAACAGAGTACGGTGCTAATGTAAAAAATATTCCACTAGAAATAATAAAAAAGCTCTATTCACTTTACAAAGCTGACCTCAGCTATAGCAAAGTCTATATTCTCGGAAAATTGCTTGACATTGAATATGATGTTGATCTCTCATGCCTAGAAAATGTTGCAGCATAGGTGTTTCGAATAATATGTAGAGGGGTAGACAGGCAAATTGAGGTTTCGACCGGGATACGATGAAGTTACGATTTCTATACCCAGGTCGGGTGAAAATTGCGCTTTTTTTACGAGAAGGGATGCGCAATTTTCAACCGACCTGGGTATATGTTTCTATATTGTGCTTAGGAAATCCACGGGTTGGATAACCGGAAGAAGAGCAGGTTGGTAATCCATGACGTTCCGTGTAAGTAAATAATCCGCCTTGCACTGTACAGCGGAAATCATCTGGACCGCGTCCTCGAAATCACGATAGTCGAGATTAAGCGCCTGTTCGATGGTGGCCTGGCCGACAGGGGCGATTTCCAAGAATTGCAACAAATTCGTGATGCTTGCACGAGCCTGCGCAGAAGACTTATCTTTTTGAATAAGATAGAACAAGGTAGTGAGACTGTGAACGGTTACAAATCCCTTGATCCGCCCTGTCTCGGCCAAAGCCAATAATCGCGCTGAGGTTTCATAAAAGGGTTCCCGTCTTTGAAGGACATCCAAAATAATATTGAGATCGATCAAGACCGTTGGATTATCCGCCATATTTTTCGACCAGATGGTTTTTGTGATCTTGGATGGTGACATCCTGGGATAAAATCCCGCTCAACCGGCGAACAATAGGGGCATTCTCGAACGGTTCCTGGGCAGGAATGCGTCGAAGATAGGCTTCGATCAGGGCAGTCAGTGTAGTATTGTTCTGTCGAGCATAGCGCTTGACGTTCTCAAGTAAATCTCTTGATACACGCACGGTCAATTTTGTGTTTTGCATGTCGGTTCTCCTGCCGTACATATTAACGTTTATTCGTACGGCTGTCAACGGGTCTTCGAATGCTGGATCATGCTACCCCTTCAACAGCGTCACATCCCCTCGCTGTCCTGAGCCGCCGGGTTGAGCTTGTCGAAACCCTGTCGAAGGGTCGCCGTTTTCCTTCAATTCCAGGGGCGGCAATTCATTCAGGGAATTCAAGCCAAAGTGTTGTAAGAACTCCGGCGTAGTGCTGTAAAGGATCGGGCGCCCCGGCCCTTCCGCGCGGCCGCCTTCCTGGATCAAGCCCTTGCTCAGCAGGCTGCGCATTACGCCGTCGCTGTTCACGCCGCGGATCGAGTCCACCTGCGGGCGCGTGACCGGCTGCTGGTAGGCGATGATCGCCAGCGTCTCCAGCGCGGCGCGGCTCAGGTGGCTGGTGGCTTCCAGCCCCAGGAAGCGCTCGATCGCTTCACCGGTTTCAGGGGCGGTCGTCAGTTGCACGCGCCCGCTGAAGCGTTGCAGGCGCAGGCCGCGGGTCCGGAGAGAGGCGTCCAGATCGTCCAGTGCGCTGTTCACTTCGGCCGTAGTCGACTCCAGTGCTGCCGCCAGCTGTCCCGGTGTAACCGGTTCGAGCGCCACGAACAGCAACGCCTCGAGCTGCGCCGCCAGCGACAGTCCTGTCGTATTCTCAGATTCGCTCATGCTATAATAGCTCCCTGTAAAAAATCCTTGCAAGTGGTGGTTGAGTAGGCGGCAGGCCTCGATACGTCCTTTCAGGATTACTTGACCATCGCCGCCGTATCGAAACCACTTAAAGCTACAATATGACTCGCAATCACATCCTACTGGTTCTAACTGCTCTCCTGCTTTCGACCCTGGCCTGCACAATGTTCGTTGGCGGGCCGGAATATCCCGCAGGAGTCATCCCGGTCTCGGCCGAGGCTGTCCAAAGCCTGCGGGACCAGATCGATGCCGCTGTGCTGGCCGGCGCGGAAAGCGGCGTGGTCACGCTCCAGATCGACGAGGAACAAATCACTTCCTACATCGCCTTCAAGATGGCCGCGCAGGAAAAACCGGCTTTCCAGGACCCGCAAATCTACCTGCGCGATGGCCAGATGCAGGTGTTTGGCAAAGTCGAGCGCGGCTATTTCATCGCCAACGTGCTGGTCGCGCTGACCGTCAGCTTGGACGAACTTGGCCAGCCAGTAATCGAGATCGCCACGGCTGATTTTGGTCCCTTCCCTGCCCCAGAGGGATTGAAGGACAGTCTCACGGCCGTTCTCAGCGAGGCCTTTACCGGTTCGCTTGGTCCGGTCGCGACCGGATTTCGCCTCGAAAAAATCGACATCGCGAACGGGCTGATGACGGTCACCGGCCGGATCAAATAGTGGTGATGAGTAACTTCTTCGCTGAGCGGAGTTCGGAACGAAGCGTAGCAGAGATGAAGAACGCAGTCGAAGCGCAGATTTCCTATCCGCAATCGATGCAAAACAGTTCCCGGATTATACCGCAAGGCATGTCATATCGCTTCCAGCTCCCCCTCGTCCTGCTCCCGTTTCTTCTAATCGCTTCCCTGCTGATGGCCAGCTGCCGCTCCCCACAACTTGGAGGGGATTTGATCCGCGTGCAGGTCAACGCGGACGGGAAGGCGCAGCAGGTGGAAATCCAGGCTGGCAGCACGGCCGGGCAGGCCCTGGAAGCCGCCGGGGTGCAGGTCGGCAGCCTGGACAAAAGCGACCCGCCCGTCTACACCGTCCTGGGCGATGGCGACCAGGTGCGCCTGACGCGCGTGCGCGAAGAGTTCCTCACCGAACAGGTGACCATCCCCTTCGAGCAGCAGATCGCGCGCAACGAATCGCTGCCGGTGGGTGAGACCCGCCTGGTACAGCCCGGCGTCAGCGGCTCCCAGGAACTGACCTACCGCATCCTGTACGAAGACGAGCAGGAGGTCAGCCGTTCGGTGGTCAAGAGCGTCATCCTGCAGGCGGCTGTGCCCGAGATCGTCATGGTTGGCGCGCAATCGGCTTACGCGCCGCTGGTCATCCCTGGCAAACTGGCGTATTTGGCGGGCGGCAACGCCTGGCTGATGGAAGGCACCACCGCCAACCGCCGTCCCCTGGTCACCAGCGGCGACCTGGACGGGCGTATCTTCTCCATCTCCCCGGACGGCAAGTGGCTGCTCTTCTCGCGCAAATCCAGCAAATCCCCGGATGTAGAGATCAACACGCTCTGGGCGATCAGCCTGTCCCGCGAGAACGCTTCGCCCTTCAACCTGGGCGTGAAGAACGTGGTCCATTCGGCTGTCTGGACGCCCAGTTCCGCCAACGTGGCGTATACGACGGTCGAACCCCGCGCCACCGCGCCCGGCTGGCAGGCCAACAACGATGTCTACAAGATCGTCATCGGCAACGGCTGGGCCGGAACTCCGCAGCGCATCGTCGAAGCCAACAGCGGCGGTGTGTATGGCTGGTGGGGCCTGGAGCTGCACTACTCGCCGGAAGGCATCCTGAGCTACGCCCGCGCGGACGAGGTCGGCCTGGTCGACCAGCAGGAGGGCGAGTTCAAGCCGTTGCTGGAGATCACGCCCTTCCAGACCCGCAGCGATTGGTCCTGGGTGCCTGGCATGACCTGGGGCGCGGACAGCCAGACCCTGTACGTGGTCACGCACGCCCCCCCGCCCAGCCTGGTCAACCCGGAAGAGTCGCCTTTCTTCGACCTGACCGCCGCCTCCACCGCCAACAAAGCCGTAGTGCGCATCGCCCGCCAGACTGGCATGTTCGCCTATCCCTCGGCATCCGCCTTGCGCCCCAGTGGGAAGGAAAAGGCCTACCAGGTTGCCTACTTGCAGGCCGTCTTCCCCGAACAAAGCGAGACCAGCCGCTACCGGGTGGTGGTCATGGACCGCGACGGATCGAACCAGCGTATCCTCTTCCCCCCGTCCGACGCGCCCGGCTTGGAACCGCAGCGGCCCGTCTGGGCGCCGCAGCCCCTGGCAGGACAAAGCGGGGATTTCCTTGCGCTGGCATATCAGGGTAACCTCTGGTTGGTCGATTCGGGCAGTGGCAGTGCATTCCAGGTTACCGGGGATGGGCTCATTAGCAGGATAGATTGGAAATAATTACAAAAATTTAAAAAATCAAAATATATCTTTTCAATAAAAAAGGGTGCGTGGTATTTTGGGCGGGCTTCGCCCGCCCAAAATAC
>DAOTXM010000176.1:0-11279 GCA_034435215.1 Anaerolineales bacterium | reverse complement strand
GGATCCCTGCGACGATGGCGTGATAGACCTTCTCTACCTCGTGTTGCTCGAATTGACGGTTCAATTCGCGGTGCGTTTCAGCTGTGCGCGCGAAAACCATTACGCCGCTGGTAACCTTGTCCAGGCGGTGGACAACCCAAATCTTTTGGAATTCTGCTTCGAGTGTCTTCAACAAATAAGGCGCATCAGCTTCCCAGCCATCAGGAAGCACGGGCAACCCGGCAGGTTTATCTATTACGATGATTTCATTGTCAATGTGGATGATTTCAATGTTCATGGTCAGCACCCAATCCCATTTTACCAATATCCCAGAAATACTTGACATTAACGTTACGTTAGGGTTTATACTGTTGCCGTCAAGTGACAGTCTCCTGCCAGGTGACTGTCACTTCGGAGAGATTACGATGTACACCGTAAAACAATTGTCCACGCTGGCGGGTGTGACTCCGCGCACGCTGCACCATTACGACCAGATCGACCTGCTCAAACCCGAGTCCGTTGGCGAAAATGGATATCGCTATTATGGCGAGCAGTCCATGCTGCGCTTGCAGCAGATCCTGTTCTACCGGGAACTGGGCATGCCGTTGGATGAAATCAAACGAATCATGGGACGCCGTGATTTCGATGTGCTGGCGGCATTGGAAGATCACAAACTGGAACTGCATAAACGGATTACGCGGTTGGAGCATCTCATCCAGACTGTGGACAAAACCATCAATCATTTGAAAGGAGAAACCATTATGAGCCCCAAAGGACTCTTCGAAGGCTTTAGCGAAGAACAGCAAGAGGAATACGCCAGACAGGCCGAGCAGATGTATGACCCCGAGACGGTCCGTGAATCAAATCGTAAGTGGAAAAATTACTCCGCCGAGAAGAAACAGGCTATTCTGGACGAAGGCAGGCAAATCTACCTCGATATGATCGCTGCCATGCCTAAAGGAGCGGACTCGCCCGAAGTGCAGGCCATCGTCGAGCGCTGGCGAAAGCACATGGACTACTTCTGGACGCCGAACCTGGACCAATTGCTGGGACTGGCAACCATGTACGGGGGTAGTCCCGATTTCAAGGCCAACTTCGATCAGATGCACCCGGACCTGGCGGAGTTCATGCGCGAAGCAGTCAAGGTGTATGTGGCGAAGTTGAAGGAACAATAGAGTAAAAACAAAAAGAGCCGAGGGAATTATCCTTTGGCTCTTTTGTTTTTGCCTAGGTTACTGTCAACCTCTGGGTTGGATACTTTTCGAAGCGTCTCTCCTCCACCACGCGGCGGATGCGATCCATCCCCTCCCAGACCTCCTGGAACGAGATGTAAAGCGGCGCCAACCCTAAGCGGATGTTATCCGGGTCGCGGAAGTCGGGGATCAGGTTCATCTCTTCGATCAGGGCGCGATTGATGCGGTAACCCTCCGGGTGGCGGATGCTGACGTGCGAGCCGCGCAGGTGTGGGTCACGGGGCGAACCGAGGCTGAATCCCAGTGGAGCCAGCAGGGAGTCGTAGAGGTGGATCAGGTATTCTGTCAGGCGCACCGATTTGTCCCGGATGTGCGCCATGCCGGCCTCGATAATCGGGTCGAGGGAAGCTTCCATCGCCAGCATGGCCAGCATGCCCTGCGAACCGCTTAGGAAGCGGGCCATGCCGGGGGCAGGGGTGTAATCCAACCCAAAGTCGAAAGGTGATTTCTGTCCCCACCAGCCCCAGATAGGCGAAGCGACCTGCTCCTGCAACGTGTTTCGCACATACAGGAAGGCTTGCGAACCGGGACCGCCGTTGAGATATTTATAGGTGCAGCCGATGGCAAAATCCGCGTTGCAGGCATCCAGTTCAATGGGCACCGCGCCGACCGAGTGGCTCAAATCCCACAAGACAAGCGCGCCCTTACGGTGCGCCAGCTCGGTGACAGCGGCCATATCATACAGGTAGCCGCTTTTGAAGAGCACGTGCGAGAGCGTGACCAGCGCGGTGTTTTCGTCGATGGCGGATTCCAGCGCGGCCAAATCGGGTGTGATGTCCCCATCCTGCGAACCAATGCGCACAATTTCATGCCGCTTGCCAAGAAGGTTTACCAGCCCTTGCAGGATATACAGGTCGGATGGGAAGTTGAGCGTGTCGGTGATGATCCTGGTCCGTTCAGGGCGCAGGGTCAAGGCTGCTGCAACCAACTTGAACAGGTTGATGGAAACTAAATCGCAGACGATGACCTGCCCGGGAGCCGCGCCGACCAAGCCAGCGATCTTTTCGCCGATGCGGACCGGCGCCTGCCACCAGTTCTGATTCCAGCCGCGAATCAGGTCCGCGCCCCACTCCCACTCGACCACGTGGCGCATGCGTTCAGCGGTGGCTTTCGGCAGCCTTACCAGCGAATTACCATCGAAATAAATAAGGTCGGGGTCGGTGATTACGAATTGTGCGCGAAAGGATTCTAGCGGGTCCTGTTGGTCGAGTTGTTTTGCAAAATCGAGAGAGGGGGAGAAATTGGTCATTCTTCACCAGAGATGAACGGAGATAAACGCAATACCTCATCACGGTTGTCTTTTGACTGGCACTTTGCTCATTGCATATTCGGCCAGCGCGGTAATCGTCAGCGAAGGGTTGACTCCGGGGTTGGCGGGCATGATCGAGCCGTCCACAACATACAGACCGGGGTAATTGAACACCTGGCAGTCCAGGTCGATCACACCTTCTTCTTCATTGCGTCCAAACGGAACGCCGCCCAGCAGGTGCGCCGTGGTCGGGAAGTTGAACAGGCTGTCGGTGAAAGCCGCCTGGGGGATGCCGTTCACCTTTTGGGCAAGCGCGCGCGTCACATGGTTGCCGATCTTGATCTGGCGCGGGATGGGGTGGTCTTTGTCCGGTTTGAGCACCAGTCCCTTGCGAAACAGGGTGAACAGGTTGCGCCCCAGGCGGATATGGGTCAGGTTCTCTTCGACCTGCATGACCAGCAGGATGGTCGTATAGCGCGCCCAGCGCGAGAAGAACTTGGCATACAGGAAGTCAAAGGGATGGCGGAGCATCTCCCACAACGTTTTCATGAAACGGTCCAGCGCTGAATCACCCTCAACATGTGGGGCGGTCAGGGTTCTGATAAAGGATGAGCCGTCCGAGTAACGCACCGGTTCCACGCGGGTGACATCATCTGCCTGGAAGATGGAAGAGATGGCAATTCCCTTGGAATAATCGATGTCTCTATCCCGGCTGGTCACGCCCAGGATGTTTTCGCTGTTGGTGCGCACCTGGTCGCCCAGGCGGGACGAGATGCGAGGCAGGGATCCGGTCACGTCGCGGCAGCGGAAAAGCAGGTTCATCGTCCCGAGCGCCCCGGCGGAGACGATCACGTTTCGCGCCCGGACCGTCTGCCTGCTTCCGCCAAATAAGGCAGTCGTGCTGCGATAGTCGACTTCATAGCGTGCTTCGGACGATAGATCACCGGCTGTGGACCGCGCCCTGTCCACCGTGGTCGGTCTGACATCTGTTACCGTTGCTTCCGCGATGATTTTTGCCCCTTGTTTCTCTGCAAAATAGAGATAATTCTTCGTCAGGGTGTTCTTGGCATTGTAGCGGCAACCGACCATGCACCCACCGCAGAAATTACACCCCGCGCGTTCAGGGCCTTTTCCATCGAAATACGGATCTGGAACGGTTTGACCTTCCTTCTCCGGGTCTCCAAAAAAGACTCCCACATCGGTCGGCTTGAAGGTGTGCCCGTTCCCCAGTTCTTCCGCAATCTCACGCATCTTTTCATCGGCGTGGGTTAGTTTCGGGTTAGGAGTCACCCCCAACATACGACGGGCAGTTTCGTAATGCGCTTGTAATACAGTTTTCCAGTCTGCCAGGTGCTTCCAAGCTGGAGCACTGAATAGACGGTCATCAGGTTCGATCAGCACATTACCGTACATGAGACTTCCGCCGCCCACACCGTCGCCATGCAGGGCAAGCTGACCATTGAGGAAGGTCATCTGGAAGATGCCGAAACACCGCAGAGCAGGCAGCCACAAAAATTTCCAGATGTTCCAGTTGGACTTGGGGAAATCCTTGTCTTCGAAGCGTTTGCCGCGTTCCAGCACCAGCACGGAATACCCCTTCTCGGTCAAGCGCATGGCAGAAACGGATCCACCGAAGCCGGAGCCGATGATCACGTAATCGTAGGTTTGATTGTTCACTTGTTTTCCTTTGGCGTATGAGATGAAGTTTATTGAACGAGTTTTATCATGATGACAACTTCGATGACTTCATAGATGGCGGCGACGAGTAGGGTAAGCACCACCAATACGTATATTTTTCCGGTCCGTTTCAAACCTTCCAGGTAGCCCCGGCCGCGGCGTTCCAATCCAACCGTCTTGGGCCAAAGGAACGCCCTGCCCTGGATATAAGCAGCCAGCATGGTCAGGATGTAGGCCTGGCCTTCGAGGATCAGCGTCAGGGAATGCGGGATCATCGCCAGGCGCATGCCCGGATGCGCAGGCGAGAGGATCAGACCCCACATGGCTGCACGGTAAAAACCGACCAACATTCCGCTGAAGGGAATGATAAGCGAGGGCAGGGTGATCGTTCCGAACGAACCGACGAACAGGTTGATCACAAAGGTGAGCAGGATGGCTGTAAATACCTGCGCGTTTATGTAGGACTGTCCCACAAACGATAACGGCCCGGTCATGAAGGTAGCACCGATTTCTTCCATCAAGGCTTGTTGCAGCGGCTGATTGAAGGCCACATAGATCATAAAAATGATGACCAACGCGTAGTATCCGATGTTCAGGACGACATAAGCGCTGCGGTTTTCCTGGACCAGTGCCCAAGCTGACTTGATCGTATTTTTCATGTTGTGTTTCACCTGGGAGAGCACATTGCTACTGGCAAGCGCTGATGGCTGATTTGCCGAGTGCTTTTACATTTGCAACGGCTGTGACATGGTGATCAGTTCCACGCGCTGTTGCCAACCAAGACTCTTCCAGAATTCCAATGCGGCTTTGTTATCACCCAATACGAACAGGTGACAGCGGTGGATACCCATGCGCATCAATGCGAACATGCAGCGTCCTACCAACGATTTGCCAATGCCCTGTCTGCGGTGGGATTTGGCCACGGCCAGGTTATGGATGTAACCATGGCGGCCGTCGCTGCCGCACAACGCTGCCGCGACGATCTGCCCCTGGTCGATGGCCACGAAACTCAGGTCCGGGTTGCGTTCCAGGAAGCGTTTGATGCTTTCGCGTGAATCGTCCTCGCTATTGAGTTTCAACCCCTCACTATCTTTCCATAGTGCGTAAACCTTATCGTAATCATTCATGGTCATTTCGCGCAGTTCGACTTTCATGGTGCCCTCCGGTTGGCAAAAAGACCCTAAAGGTCTTTAAGACCTTTAGGGTCTGGTGTTAATCATATTTGTAAAATCCCCTGCCCGACTTTCTACCTAGATACCCCGCATCCACCATCTTCTTCAGCAGGTAGGCCGGGCGGTATTTGTCATCTCCCAGGTCGCGTTGCAGAATTTCCATTACATTCAGCACAACATCCAAACCGATCAGGTCACACAGGGTCAATGGACCCATGGGATGGTTCATGCCCAATTTCATCACCTGGTCGATGGCTTCTGGCGTGCCGATGCCCTCCTGCAAAGCAAAGATGGCCTCGTTGATCATCGGGCACAGGATGCGGTTGGAGATGAAGCCGGGGGAATCGTTTGCCTCGACCGGTTCTTTGCCCATGGCTCTGCAAATTTCGACAGTTTTTTGCATTGTTACGTCCGATGTGCCCAGTCCGCGAATGACTTCTACCAGTGTCATCAACGGTACCGGGTTCATGAAGTGCATACCGATCACTTTGTCCGGACGGTTGCTGGCGCCCGCGATTTTGGTGATGCTGATGGACGAGGTATTGGTCCCCAGGATAACGTCCGCGCGTGCTTTTTCATCCAGTTCCTTGAAAATCTTGAATTTCAATTCGAGATTCTCGCTGGCAGCCTCGATGACGAAATCTGCTTCACCGATGGTGGACAAATCTGAAACGAAGTTTATTTTATCTGCAGCAGCTTTTTGCTCAGCGGTGATTTTTTCCTTTTCGAGCAGTTTGGCGGTGGACTTCGCGATGGTGGCTTTGGCTTTTTCGAGGGCGGCAGGCAGAACGTCCATGCACGTGACGCGATATCCGGATGTGGCCGCCACCTGGGCAATCCCGTTACCCATCGTCCCTGCGCCGACGATGAAGATATTCTTAATAGTCATAAATCCTCCACAAGTGCGTAGATGAATAGAGAGTAGAGCTTAGTCACTGTTCTCTACTCTCTATTCACTAATTCTCTAACTCGATTGCCATCGCCACGGCTTCTCCGCCACCCAGGCATAGGGAAGTAAGCCCTCGTTTCAAACCGCGGTCTTGCAGGGCATAGATAAGGGTTGTCAACACGCGCGCGCCGGATGCGCCGATGGGATGACCGAGCGCAATCCCACCGCCGTTGACATTGACCTTATCCCAGTCCCAGCCCTTGTCCGCCAGTTCGTAACCATTGGCCAGTACCTGGGCGGCAAAGGCTTCGTTGAGTTCGATCAGGTCGACATCGGCCAGCGTCCAGCCGGCTTTTGCGAGCACTTTGGGCATGGCCTTGGCGGGCGCGGCAAAGAGCCACTTGGACTCGAGCGCAGCCTGCCCGTACGCTACGATGCGTGCCAGCGGTTTCAACCCATGCGCTTCGGCGTAGGCGCGGCTGGCGATGACTATCGCGGCGGCCCCATCGTTCAAGCTGGATGCGTTCCCGGCTGTGACTCGGCCGTCTGCGCGGAAAACAGGTCGCAGCTTGGAAAGCGACTCGAGGGTGGTGTCCGGACGAGGGCCTTCATCGGTATCAAAGATCGTGACCTGTCCTTTTTTGCCGGGGATTTCCACCGGGACGATCTCAGCCTTGAACTTGCCAGCCGCAATCGCAGCAGATGCTTTTTGATGGCTTTCTACGGCATAGCGATCCATTGCTTCGCGTGTGACTTCGAACTGCTCGGCGATGAAGTCGGCAGCGTTGCCCATAGCCCAGTCCTCGAACGGGTCCCACAGGCCATCGTGCAGCAGGGAGTCCTTTAATTCCACATGCCCGTAGCGAATTTCGCCCGTGCGGCCGGGAACTAAATAGGGCGCGCGTGTCATGGATTCCATTCCCCCAGCCACGAACAACTGTCCATCTCCAGCTTTGATGGCCTGCGCTGCCAACATGGCGGTCTTCAAACCGGATCCGCAGACCTTGTTGAATGTGGTTGCGCTGACGGTGGCCGGGATCCCGCCAAAGATGGCGGCTTGACGGGCGGGTGCCTGTCCCTGTCCCGCGGGGACAACTATTCCCATGAATACTTCGTCGATTTCTTCTTTGTTTTCAATACCCGCTCGTTTCAATGCTTCTTTGACTACAATTGCCCCCAATTTCGTTGCCGGGACGCTGCTCAAACCTCCCTGAAATCTTGCAATCGGCGTGCGCACAGCGGAAAGGATGACGGCTTCGTTCTCTTTGCTCATGGATTGTCTCCTGTTCGATCTCTTATGGCGATTTCGTTATTGTTATTATAGCGTTTCTGACCCCTAAAAGTAAATTGGAACAAGTCAAGAAGTAGATGGACAGTTGTCACTTCCTAAGGAAGGTATGTCGCATCATGCTGATAAGGAGGTTTGTCAATCAGGATCTGATCTCATTCCAAGCCAAATCAATCAAAACAGGTGCGGTTCCTGTTATAAATGGGAGCTCCACTTTTTCTTATCGAGCGAATTCTCCCCCACTGGTAGAACCAATCAAATCACAATTGTCGAGCGCTAATATACGCCTGCCCCGGGTGGCGAATAGATGCGAAACGTCCATTTCCCCGGTTCGTTCTGGAAATAATCCGAGAACGGGGTTGCAATGACGATCCAGGAACGACCAGGACGCAGCGGGAAGGGATTCCCATCTTTATCCAGGAAGGCGATCGGGCGGCGGAAGCCGGTCTTTTTTTCGTAATTGCCGGATCGCGTGCTCCATTTTATTTCGAACACTTGCCCATCGCGAAACGCATATCCGCTCTCTTCCTCCCCTTGTTGCAGGTACATGTCGATGATTGCAGGGGCAAGTACTTCATGTTCTACGAACAAGACAATGAGATTTTCGAAGTAAATCTGGCGGCCTGATAACCGGTCAGTATCGACGTGGAATTCGGTTTGCTCGCTGGCGTTATCTACGTACCGCAACCAGCCCTGGTAGACGGGATCATAGACCCATTTGCTCTGGTTGAGCTGCGAAAAGAACATGTCTACCTGCGCCGCGGGTTTTCCACCATGTGGCACCTCTTCAGTAAAGAGATTGTGGGCGTAATTGAAATTACTTCCCTCTTTGCGGTAGTTCTCCTCAGCGATGGCCACCATGCGCGGGATCTCCAACATGGCGCCCATGCCCCCATCGCCTCTCTTGAAAACGGTCGCGCAGCCGGGGATTTTATCTTCGATTTCATCCGTTGCGCCCGCGTAGATCAGGCAGCTATCTTGAAGGAAATTTTGGAGATGGATGTGAATGAGACGCGCCGACCGCACCGGTCCGATCTCCGCAGGAGGGATGTCGGCTGGACCAGGCTCGACCAACGGCATCGTCCCCGAAGGGGGGATCAGGCCGGCGTCCCAGGCACGATCGTCGGAATCCACCTGCACCGCCTCGATCCGCCCCGTAGCCTGCCCGGCGTCGCTATCGGTATTTTCGTATCCGACGTTTGGTTCCGTGAACTCCCAACCCACGGGTTTGACAAATTCGATCGAATACGTTCCCGCCGCTATGTTGAACCCGTAATAACCGTTCGAGTCGGTACTGGTCTGCTGGATGAGTTCCCCGTTTACAGCATATAGGTTGACACATACCCCACCCACGCCTTGTTCTTCGGGCGATTGGATCCCATCGGCGTTACTATCCACCCAGACGCGGTTGCCCAGCAGGATGCCTGTTTGCTCGAACGGCTGCATGCGGACCTCGCACCCACCGGTCAGGGGCGCTTCCGGATAAGGCACCTGGCCATGGAAAACAGCCGCAAAGCGTGTGGTACCGGTGGCAATTAGATACTCAAACACCCAGGGCGCAAACGACAATCCTCCCTGCGGACGCACCTCTGGCGGGAAGTGCGTGATCGAAACCAGCAAGGCAGGTCGTTCGAGTAGGGACGGGTCGGCGACAGGCAAACCTGTTAACGGATTGACTCCGACTGGGAAATCTTCCTGGTCGGGCCCATAATTGGCGGGGGACAGCGTAGGTTGCGGAATGGGGGTTGGCAGTTGAGTCGCTGTTGGCAGAGGAGCTGTCGCTTTAGATGCTTCTGCTGTTATGACAGCCTCCTCCGCCGGGGGCGCTTCAGTGCTATTCATTGTGACACAACTGCCCAATAAGCTGAGTAAAAAGAAACCAATAAGGATGGTTGAACCAATTCGATCAGGCATATTTCTCCATGAGAATATAGGGGGATATGTTCAACTTTCGAAGCCAGCTTTGATGCGGTGATAGGTCTCTTCCAGTGCTTCAGGCAACACGCGCGTTTCGCCCAGCGTGGACATGAAATTGGTATCTCCCGCCCAGCGTGGTACGATGTGCATGTGCACGTGCCCTGGCTCCCCTGCCCCGGCCGCCTCCCCGATGTTCGCGCCGACATTGAAAGCCTGCGGGCGGTAAATTTGTTTCAGGATCACCATAGACTGCGAAACCAATTCCATGATCTCTGCACGTGTGTCAGGGTTGAGATACTCCAGCGAAGGCTGATGAACCATGGGCGCTACCATGATGTGCCCGCTCGTGTAAGGGTATAGATTCAAGATCACGAACGCCAGCTTGCCGCGTTTGATGATCAGATTTTCTGCGTTGTCAATGCGTGCCAGGGCATTGCAGAAGATGCAGCCCGCTTGTTTTGTATGGGTTTCGATATATTTCATACGCCAGGGAGTCCAGATTCGTTTCATGATTTGGGATTGTAGCAGAGAAAAGGGAAATGGTCTAACAGGTCTATTTGTCCTAACAGGACAGCCGCGTGACTTGAAGACCAATTAGACCTTCCAGACTTGTAAGACTTTTCAGAATGGGGTATCCTCTCGAAAATGTCCCAACCCTCCCTTTTCGCCTCTGTCACCTGGACAGTTTCCCGCCTGACGCAACATATCCGCACCTTGCTGGAATCGGATGTCATCTTACAGGATATCTGGGTACAGGGTGAGATTTCCAACCTGGGACGGCCGGCCTCTGGTCACATCTATTTTACGCTTAAAGATACGGGCGCATCCTTGCGGGGCGTGATGTGGAAAGGGGATGCCCGCCGTCTGATCCTGCCTTTGCAGGATGGCATGGAGATCGAAGCGCACGGTCGTATTGGGGTCTACGAGCCACAGGGACAGTACCAGTTTTACGCTGACATCATCCGCCCGTTGGGGGAGGGTGCTCTTTTCCAGGAATTCTTGCGCCTGAAAGCCAGGCTCGAAGCCGAAGGGCTTTTCGATGTAGAGCGCAAGCGCCCCATCCCTGAGCTGCCTCGTAAAATCGGCATCGTCACATCTGCTACGGGGGCGGCACTGCGCGACATACTCAACACCTTGCGACGTCGCCTGCCCCTGGTCGAAGTCATTCTGATGGCTTCCCCTGTGCAGGGTGAGGAAGCGCCGCCCAAGCTTGTAGAAGCGCTTGCAACTCTCGACCTACTCGAGCCGGATGTGATCCTACTGGCGCGTGGGGGTGGTTCTATCGAAGATCTGTGGGCCTTCAACGACGAGCGCGTAGTCCGGGCTGTGGCTGCTTCTCATGTGCCGGTCATCAGCGGGGTGGGGCACGAGACCGACTTCA
Organism: Anaerolineales bacterium; assembly: GCA_034435215.1. GTDB lineage: Bacteria > Chloroflexota > Anaerolineae > Anaerolineales > Villigracilaceae > JAABUE01. The sequence continues at coordinate 474 of DAOTXM010000176.1, read as the reverse complement.
CACTCTGCGATTTCGCCGCGGACTTGCGCGCCCCAACGCCGACCGCTGCCGCAGAATTGGCGACACCTATTACGGTGATGGATTTGTTGGCCTATGTAGAGGGGATGAAAACCCGCCTCGCTGCCTCGACCCTCAGCCTGCTGGCCACGCAGCGAAACGGACTCTCGGCCTCAGCCAACCGCTTACGCTTTGCCTCTCCCCTGCGTCGTATCGAAATCGACCGTCAACGCCTGGATGATTTTGCCCGCCGGGAAGTGTCTGCGTTGCAACATCGACTATCTTTGGACGAATCCCGGCTACGAGGCCTGGAACGCCGCCTGGAAGCCCTCAACCCGCTGGCCGTGCTGGGGCGTGGATACGCTGTGGTGACACGCCAGAGGGATAGTAGGTTGATTAGCCGGATTGGACAGGTGAAATCTGGTGATGGAATTCAAGTGCGTGTCAGCGACGGCACGTTTGCCGCAGCCGTTTCGA
>DAOTXM010000175.1:0-18843 GCA_034435215.1 Anaerolineales bacterium | reverse complement strand
CCGCGTTGTAGTATTGTTTGTAGACCACGTTGTCTTCGACGCGGCAGGTCATATTGCCGTTTTCATCGTAGACATAGGTGTCGGTGCCGGTGGCGCGCGTGACGGAGGTCACGGCGTGGGGCTGGGCGCCGTCGTAGGCGTATTCGGCTGCGAACCAGCCCTGGCCCGGCGCGCCGGGGTCGGGGTCGGCGGCGCCCGGGTCCGGGAGCAGGCCGATATAAGAGAAGCGACGCGATTCGAAGTCGTCGAAGTAGAGCGTACCGCGCGAGCCGTTGACGCCGATCGCTCCCAGGTGGACCCTTCCCACGGTGCGCGTGTCGTTGTCGATGCGGGTCAGGGTCTCTTTGAGCACACCACCCACCCACAGGCTGAGTGAGCCGTCATAGGCCAGGGCCTGGTAGTCGATCTCGACCGCGGTCCAGGCATTCGGGATGGGGTACCAGGAGGTATTGGTCCATGCCCCGGCATCGTTCAGGGCATACGCTGACACCTGGTAACTGCTTCCGTTGTTATTCAAATAGACCCGGAAGATTTCCTGGTCGCTGTCATTCTTGCCCATCAGCAGGTAGATCACGTCGCTGCCCATGGCCAGGCTGTTGGGGTGGACATAGAAGCGCGCCCGGTAGCGCGTCTAGCCGTTCGGGGTGTCATCGGTCGCGTACAGGTTGTTGTCATCGTTCAATACGGCCTTCAACCCGTACCTGCCCCAGTAATCGTGGGGTAGTCTATTTCTCCTCCAACCACATATACCGCTCGATCGGCACATCGATCGGCGTAAAGACATACCCTTTCACATACGGCTTGACCAACTGGTAGGAAAGCGAATGGGTTGTAAATAATACAGGCGCATCATCTACGATGATCTGTTCGGCCTGCTGGTACATTTCGATGCGTTTGGTGATATCTTGTTCTACGCGCGCCTGTTCGAGCAGGGCATCCAGGACAGGGTTGGAATAATCACCAGTGTTTTGGGTGGACCCGGTGTGGAAGAGCACATCGGCGAAATTCTCCGGGTCGGGATAGTCTGCGCACCAGCCGCCGCCGAAGATCTGCCCGTGCTGGCCGGCGATGATCTTCTCATAATAGTAATTTGGCTCGAGGTTCTCCACCATGATCTTCACGCCCAGCGCCTGCTGCCACATTTGCGCCATGGCAGCCACATCCCCGCCGATGTAGGAGCCGATGCCTGCGTCCGTGTAGACGATGGGAGGCAGACTGTTCCCATATTTGGATTCGGCCAGAAGCTGGCGGGCGCGTTCGGGATCGTAGGGCAGACCCTTCAGTCCGATATTGAAACCGGGCAACCCGGGCGGGAAGATACCGATGGCGGGCAACGCCCGACCGCTCAGCACCACATCGATATATTTTTGTCTGTCGAAAGCCATCGAAAAAGCCTGCCGTACTTTGAGGTCATCGAAAGGTGGTTGGGTCACATCGAATACCACGTATCCCGTACACAGGTTTACGCCGGTAATCAGTTCGTTATGCAACGGCTCATTCGGGTCGAGGAAACGCTCAGTGGAATAATACGAGACGCCTGTGATATCGATTTCCCCTGCCTCATACAGGCGTATGCCGACGCCGCTGTACAGCCTGACGATCACGTAGGGGAGGGATGGCCTCCCCAAATAGAAATCCGGATTGGCTTCGTAAGTGATCTGCTCGAAACGCCGCCACTCGGTCAGCTTGAACGGGCCGGTGCCGTTCGGCTTGCGGAACCATTCTGCGCCTGATTCCACGTTGGCTTTGTCCACGATGAAAGCTGTTGGATAAGTCAGCTTGAGCAGGAAGTAAGGTTTGGGCGCGTCGATGCGGACTTGCAGCGTATGCTCGTCCAGCACCTGCAAACCGGGAATGTGCTCGGCCCGCCCGGCAGCCATCTCGCGCACGCCGACGATGTCACCCAAATAGGTCAGCACCGTGTCGGAGCCCAACGCCGGGCTGGCGGCGCGCTCCCACGAATAGACCACATCCTGTGCGCTGACGGGACGCCCGTCATGGAACCTGGCATTCTTACGCAGATGGAAAGTATAGACCCTGCCATCCGGGCTGGTATCCCAACTCTCGGCCAGGTCAGGGGTCAGGTTGAGATATGGATCGAATGCGACCAGCCCGCTGTAGACGAGCTTGTCGCCGGAGCCGTGCGTGGTGGCCGGGTCGTACTCCCGCGGATTGGTGCTCTCGCCTCCTGCCAGGACCAGGGCCTGCCCCAGCGATCCTTGCAGCGGTTTGCTGGCTGACGCGTTCCCCGCGACCCCCGCAGTGACAATGACGATCAGAGCGAGCGTGACAAGCGTGAAAATGCTACGAGCCTGTTTCATGGTCTTTTCCTTCGCGTTTCTGGGTGGCCAGATAGATTCCCAGGCCGAGAACGGCCAGGAGCAGGAACAGGATACAACAAACGGCAACCAGCATAAGAGTCAATGGAATGGGCAGGCCGCTCGATCCTTTCGGCGGTGGTTCGCTGAACGAGGAGGTCGGAACGGCAAGGGGTGTTGGTGTCATCACAACGGGTGCCCCGGCAAATGGAATGTAGGTGGGGACGAAGGTCGGGGTGGGTTGAGCAGTTGGTTGTGCGGAAGCAGGCCGCGGGGCGGCCCCGATCGCCCTACGCCAGGCATCTTCCAGCCCCTCGACGTCGAAGCCGTATACGTTGACCAGGGCCTGGTCGATGGTCGTTCCGTCTCGCAAGATGGTGAGCAGGGAATTCATCTTGTCCTGCCCGTAGGTCTCGATCAGGAATTCGACAAGGCTGTAGGATTGGCTGTAGGAGAGATAGGCTTTGCTGGGCACTTCGGAAAAACCGCCGCTGAGCGAACGAACGGTCATCAACTGGTCGCTCCGGATGGCCTCGTTGAGTTGGGATTGGGAGGCCGGATCCAACCCGCCTTCACTGTACACGGCCAGGCCCTCGTTGAGCCAGGTGGGTACGTCCCCCAGGCAGGAGAAGGTGAAATGGCCAACCAGCACGTGTGTGAGCTCGTGCGCAATGGTACTGCGCCCCCAGTCGAGATCACGTGGGGAGATGCCGATGATGACAATATCGTGCTCCGGGAACGCCATCCCGCCGGTCCAGGTCGGTTCGTAGAGGATGGCTTCTTTCATGTCACTGGTGTTGGCGTAGATGTAGAGATGGATAGGTTGATCGGGCTGCATTCCCGCATCGTTTTGCAAGCGGGTAAGGCCGGTGACAGCCGCATTAAGCAAGTCGCGTGCAAAGGCCTGGTCCCCTGAATACCAGTGCAGGCTAATGAAGCCGGACGTGATCGTTTGCCAATCATGGTCGGCATCGAGCCAGATGAGCGTCTTTTGCTCGGAGACGCTTTCCCGCCCGTTTTCGTCGATGTAGCGCCAGCGCCACCAGAGGGTCGTACCGGGGGGGAGCGAACCGGATTGTTTCATTTCCCAGGTCCATTTCGCATCAACGCTTGTACCGGGTGTGAATTGTGGGAAGGCCTTGGCGAGGACAGATCCACAGGTTAACTGGTCTGCGCCGTATTCCAGGATCACGGAAACGACCGGCGTGCTGCTTGTGATCGTTGCCTGGAAGGTGATACTGTCAGGGAAGCGCAGAATGGGCTGGTCATTGATTACATCTGCTCGAGGGGCAGCGGATGCGACTTTGGGTATAGAAAAAACAACACTAATGAGCAGCAGGCTCAACACCGGAATGGAATGAAGTGAATACCTAGATCGCATGGAACCTCCGTAATCCAAGAAACAGAGCAAGTCTATCACAGGAAAATTGGCCCTTTCAATATTGTGAACCTTCTAAGTTTGACGCATCCATACCTTGCATGTATAATCTTTTCATCCCCCCATCTGGGGGAATTATTTGAGGCACGCTATGGCGTTACGTGGAAACTTACGCGATTTCACAATCACCCAACTCCTTAATTTGATCAACCTGGCGGGTAAAACCGGCACGCTAATCGTAGATGGATCTGCCGATCAGGCTCATGTTGCCTTCCAAAACGGAAAGCTTGCTTTTGCACGCATTGGGCAGGAAGATAACCGCCTGGCAACGGTGTTACATCGCGCCAACAAATTGACAGTCAATCAATACCGTGCCATTGTAGAGCGCGCGGGGAGTATGACGGATAAAGAGTTGGGCCTGTTATTGATCAATGCAGGGTATGTGACACAAGAAGATATTCTGATCAACTTGCAGGAACATTTTGCAGCGACGATTCGACGGTTATATACCTGGGTCGAAGGTTCATTCCGCTTCGAGACTGAACTGCTGCCTCCCGATGATCGTATCAACGTGCGCCTGGATCTGGAGAATCTGATCATTGAAGGTTCGCGGCAGTTGCGGGAGTGGGAGCAGTTACAGGACGAAATCCCAAGTCTCGATATGGCTTTGAAATTCACTGACCGGCCGCTCAAAAATGTCAATTTAAGCGTGGAAGAATGGCGGGTTGTTTCTTACATCAATCCAAAGAATACAATGAAGCAAATTTCCCATGCCAACAAAATGAACGATTTGGAAATCCGGCGCATTGTATATGGCTTATTGCAGGCTGGCCTGGTTGAAATCGTCCGTCCGGAGGGTGTAGCGGTTGCGCCAAACCCGAAGATGTTCCCGACTCAGGACAGGGAAGAGCAAAAGTCCTTGGTGAACAAGCTTATTGGACGTATCCGATCGCTGTAAATCACACGATTGGGAAGGATTTTTTCTTATGCAAACAGTCAAAATGGTTGTGACAGGACCCTTTAGCGCCGGCAAGACCGAATTTATTCAGTCTGTCAGCGAGATCGATGTCGTTGCTACGGAGCGAAAGATCTCCAGCCCGGACGAACGCTCTGTAAAAGAAGCTACGACTGTGGCGATGGACTTCGGCCGCATCACGGTGGACGAAGACCTGGTTTTGTATCTGTTTGGGACGCCCGGTCAAAAGCGCTTTGACTTTATGTGGGAGATCCTTTCCGAGGGCATGCTTGGTTTTATTGTCATGGTCGACAGCACCCGGCCGGAAACTTTTCGCGAAGCGCGCTCGATCCTGGAAACCTTCCGTGCTTATGCACCCACACCCTATGTCGTAGCTGCCAATAAACAGGATAAAAAAGATGCCTGGGAATTGGAAGATATGCGCCATGCGTTGCGACTGGATCCGCACGTGAAATTCTTGCCCTGTGTGGCAACCGAGCGAGAAACAGTCAAGACAGTTTTGCTGGAATTGTTATATAGCATCCTTGAGGAAATGGAGACCGGGGGATAGGGGGGCCGGTACTAAAGATCCGTGTCGTCGATCACCACAGACCAGGGTATCGTTCATTACGAAGTATACGGACGTGGACGCCCGGTCATCTTGTTGCATGGCTGGCTGGGTTCCTGGGGGTTGTGGCAGGGAACCATGGCCTATCTGGGCCAGTATTATCGCACATATGCGCTCGATTTTTGGGGGTTTGGCGAATCCGGGAAGAAGCGCGAAACATACGCTGTGCAGGATTTTGTCAGTTTGGTGGATCAGTTCATGAATCAGTTGGGCATTGCCAGGGCTCCACTGGTCGGTCACAGCATGGGCGGAACGGTCAGCTTATCGGTGGCGATTCAGTATCCTGAGCGCGTCTCGAAAGTTGTGGTTGTCGGTTCACCCATTGCCGGGTCGTCCCTGGCGCCGCCATTGAAGTTGGCGGGTTATCGTGCTATTGCCTTCATGCTTTTCAATTTGATGGGATTGTTTCGCCTGGGAGTACGGGTTGCTTCGCCCTTCATCTGCCGCGATCCGCGTTTCCCCGACATGATGGACCGCGACCTTTCCCGTACGACTCTGGAATCTTTCCTGCGGAGTATTGCCTCTTTGCGGCGTACGGATTTGCGTCCGATGCTCGACAGCATTAAGATCCCGGTCATGGGCATGTATGGGGATAGGGATAATATCGTCCATCCGTTGCAGTGGAAACCGCTGGCTGCTGGGGTGACACACAACAAGATCGAGCGTTTTCCGAAGGCGGGGCATTTTATCATGATCGATGACCCTGATCCTTTTATGCAAAAACTCAAGTCGTTTCTTGATGAAGAACCACCAACAGTATGATGGATAGTTCCCACGATTGTTACTTCCCGAACAATTTGGGGCGAATTGTACTATTGGCGTTCGAGGAAATCATGGGTAAGAATGGTCTCAATGCTGTCCTTAATCTGTCGCCGCTTTCTTCCCTGATCGAAAATTATCCGCCGGACGATGAGAATCGGGCAGTCTCATTTGGAACCCTTAGTCAGTTACAAATTTCACTGGAACTGGGATATGGCCCACGTGGCGGGCGCGGGCTTGCTCTACGCGCTGGACGGGTCTTCTTCTCGAATGGATTGCGCACCTATGGCCCAAATTTGGGTTTGAATGATACATCTTTCCGTTTGCAGCCTCCCGATTTGAAATTAATGTCTGTCTTGCGAACTCTGACGGATTTTTTCAACCAACATACCGATCAAAGCGTATTTTTAGAAGAATCAGAGCATAAAATCTTTTGGCGGATTGAGAGATGCCCCTGGTGTTGGGGCAGACACGAAAGTGATCCCCTCTGTCAATTTGCAGTGGGAATGTTGCAAGAGGCGCTCTACTGGGTGAGTGGAGGAAAGTTTTATAATGTGGTGGAAGAAACCTGTATTGCGCAGGGCGATTTGGCCTGTCTGATTGTGATTGATCGGGTACCATTGGCTTGAATCTTGCATTTTTGTTAAGTCTGTCCTCTCGAGAGTCTGCCAACTTGTGAGAAAATACATTAGATGTTAAAGATCATTTTGAATGCCCCTCATGTCATCAAACCGTTCAACGAACGAGCGCGGGATTTACGTATCCAAAACCAGCCGCTCTGGTTATACCAACGCAACGTTCTTGCACCTTATGTGACCAGTGAGCGCGAATTGGAACCTGGGAAACGCCTGCCACTTGTGCGTGAACCAACCCTGGTATATCGTGACAATTTGTTTTTTGACGAACATTATTTTTCAGAATTCATCACGCAGGCGAGAAAACGCAAACGTGCCGTGCGGGCAGCATTCTCGATAGACGATCCTGCATTTCGGGAACATGCTTTACCTCTTTCGACATCTTATACACCCGCCGGTAATCTGTACTTGGCGGATTTGTGGTATTACCCAAATGGTCCGGTAGCAGATGTGGAACCGCTGGTGATCGACCTGGGTTCACGCGAGATGGGGTACTACCATGTACCTACATATATGGCGGACCAATCAGGCGATCTGGTTTTCAATGTCCCATTGCGTGCATTGATGGCGATTGATTCCTGGGTGCACGTGCATCTGGCTGACGTGGTGTTTGGGCTCTTTGCGCGCGGGGCGCGTTTCGAGAAACGCCTGAATGAAGATACCCTTTTCAAGATAAGGGTCATTAGCAAAGCGCTTTATGAGGGGCGTCAATTATTGGAATGCTCGGAATTAGTTACTGTCGGCAAAAACTGTGTGATCGATCCACGCGCAATTATCCATGGGCCTACGACGATCGGGGATAATGTCATTGTCAATGCCGGAGTGGTCATCGAAAACTGCATTATCGGTAGTAATGTCAATATTTCACAGGATGTGCAATTAATGCTCTCCGTCATAGGAGATGGAACATTCCTGCCGTTCCGTGCAGCCATGTTCATGACCACCGTCATGGACAATAGCATGATCGCGCAAAATACCTGTTTGCAAATGTGCGTGATCGGACGGAATACGTTCATTGGCGCTGGCTCGACATTTACGGATTTCAACCTGATCCCAATACCGATTCGCGCTTTGGATGGAAGAGACCAACTGAGCATCTCAAATCGCCCGGTCATCGGAAGTTGTGTGGGGCATAACTGTCGGATTGGGTCTGGTATGATTCTATATCCGGCGCGTACCATCGAATCAGACGTTGTGTTGGTTGCTTCTGATAAACGACGTGTGATCGATCGCAACGTCCGTTTTGAAGACAGCGATCATTATCAGTTGCGAAATGCTTCTCAGCATCAGGCGCTCTATCGCCCCAAAGAAGAACAACCGGAGGTGGAGTCCTGGTAAACCAATGGACACATTCGCATTTATCATTCACCCGATTGACCCCAAGCGGGATGTCAGCCGGAAATTTCCGTTATTAGGGCGTGTTCTGAACGAACGGCAGATAGATTTCTTTTCGACATTTTTCCCCCCTGTTTATATTTCAGAGATCGAAGGTATTACTTCCGCTTCTACTGGGAAGCAGGTGAAGGGTTGGTTCATCGCCGCCCCTTATACCCCCCGACGAATGTTGGAGTTGCCAGAGCGGGTCGTTTATCGTAAGATTATACAAACAGGCCGGATGGCTGAGCGCCTTGGAGCCCGGATGTTGGGCCTGGGTGCTTTCACCTCGGTCATTGGCGATGCGGGTATGACCATTGCCCGATCGCTGGATGTGCCCGTTACAACGGGTGACTCCTACACTATATCGATTGCTGTACAGGCTATCCGCGAGGCTGCCCGTTTAATGGATATTCCCCTGCGGGATGCCACAGCCGCGGTGGTAGGTGCCTCGGGTACAATTGGCCGGGTCTGCGCCGAATTGTTGGCAGAGGATGTAGCGCGATTGTATCTGATCGGGCGCAGGGAAGAACCGTTGCTCGACTTGCGGGAACAGCTATCGGGTTCGGAAGGAGGCGAGGTGCTTGTCAGTACAAAGATGGATGTTTTGGCAGAGTCACAGTTGATTCTGACGGTAACGAGCGCGATCCACGACATCATCCGACCGGAACATTTGCTGCCAGGAAGTGTTGTGTGTGATGTGGCGCGACCTCGTGATGTTTCTGCAATGGTAGCATCTGCGAGAAATGATATATTAGTGATCGACGGCGGAATGGTCGATGTGCCAGGCCCCGTTGATTTCCACTTTAACTTTGGCTTTCCGTCTGGCAAGTCGTACGCGTGCATGGCAGAGACGATTGCCCTGACTCTGGAAGGCCGCTTTGAAGATTACACGCTTGGCAAGCACATCACGCGTGAGCGTGTAGACGAAATTACGGCCATTGCTGAAAAGCATGGCTTTCGCTTGAGCGGATTTCGTTCGTTCGAGCGAGAAGTGACACCACAACAAATCGAAGCCGTGCGCCAGAGTGCCCGAAAAAGGGCGCGGCGCGAATAAAGGAGGCTCTATGGGAAAGCCCCGCCTTTTAGTTGTTGAAGACGACATCGACATCGGGAACATGCTGAAAATATATTTCAGCGGCCTGGAATATGACGTGGATGTAGCTGTCCGCGGCTCTGATGCGTTGGATAAGACCAAGCAAGTGTTACCGCACTTGATCGTGCTGGACATTATGTTGCCGGATATCGATGGCTATGAAGTATGCCGTACATTGCGGACAAACACGCGCACCAGCCATATACCGGTGATTTTCCTGACGCAGAAGGATGAGCGTAGCGACAAGTTACAAGGCCTCGAACTGGGTGCGGACGATTACATCACCAAGCCCTTTGACATCGAGGAGTTGAAATTGCGCGTGCAAGGTGCTATCCGCCGTTCGGAACGGGAGAGTCTGACCGATCCGCGCTCCGGACTTCCGGCTGGTCGCCTGATCGAGGAACAGCTGCGCAAGATCATCCGCGAGAAGGATTGGGCATTGCTTGATGTGGGCATCAACCATTTCAACCCGTTCCGTGATGTGTATGGCTTTGTCGCCGGGGATGATGTATTGCGTTTCTGTGCCATGCTGATCGGAGAAGTAGTGGATGAAACCGGCACTTCGGCGGATTTCATCGGCCATGCAGGTGGAGATAATTTCATCATTATCACCACAGAGAACGCTGCTCCATCGATTAAACAGCGCCTGAAAGAACGTTACGCAGAAGAAGTGCAAACACACTATAACTTTATCGATCGCCAGCAGGGTTACATGACGGTTCAAACAGCCAATGGATCAGAGAAAGTTCCTTTCATGACCCTTGCTGTTGGGATCGTCGTGCCATCTGAATATGGCTTCGCTGACATCCGCGAGATCACCGAAATGGGTGCGGAAGCTCGACGGAAGGATGCACCGAGCGGTTCAGTGGTGTAAGGATTTCTTTGGTATATGGAAGGCTTAGGCCCAGGTCTTGTTCTGGTTGTTGGCGGGCTGGTATCTATTTTTCTAGTCCGGGCTATATTGCGGATATTGCTTCCCGGCAACCAGCCTATTGTTGCGAATCTTCAAGCCGCGTCATTGCCTTATCTTGACAACCCGGATCAAAAGGATGCTGTTATCATCGTTCAGGGTGGTGGACGGGTGGATTACTTGAATGAAGCAGCGCGGCGGTTGTTTGGTTTGCATAAAGATGATCAAGCTGATCTGGAACGCCTGATCCGTTATACACGCCCATCCAATGAATTTCTTACGCTGTTATCCAAAGAAAGCCAGAAACGGATCTCGATTGGCACGGAGTTAACAGAGGCATCTTCGTACCGGGTACCGGGCTTTTCACCTTTGATGATGGTTGTCTTACGCAAATTGGATCTTACACCGGCATTGTCTGTGGGGGAAGACGGCCAGGTTTCTGCTTCAATCTTGCGCGTCATTACTGACTTTGGGCAGTCGATTTCCAGCAGTCTCGACCTCGAAAATACATTACAAGCTATCTTGGAAAATATAGGCCGGTTAGTTTCGGCAGATACACTGGAGCTCAAGGTTTGGGATGAAGCCAAACGGTCTTTTATCCCCTATCGTTTTGAAGGTCGTTCTGGCGAACCGCGAACATTGCAACGCGTGGGGCGATCCTATTTTGGGAATTATGCTGATTCCTTTTTGAAAGAACCCAAGCCACTTCTCCTCTCGCAAACCGTTTCCGGAACTGGCGAAACAGCGAACGGCGCAACAGAGCCATTGTTGGTTCGTTCCTATCTTGGCATTCCCCTGATGGATAGCGGGAATCTGGTAGGTGTGCTTGAAGCCGGGCGGTCAGCGGAAGACGATTTCAGCCAACATGATCTGGAATTACTGCATCTCGTATCTGGGCAGGCGGCAGTGGCTATTCGCAATGCCCTGCTTTATGAGACGGAGCAGCGAAGAACGGCGGAATTGACCAGCCTTGCAAATCTTGCACAGGCTGTAAGCGTAAGCCAGGATATAAAAGATTTGTTCGAGCGCCTGGTCAAGAGCGTTTCCCCGTTATTTGACGTTGAGATTATTGGGTTTTTGCTTTATGACGAGGGGAAACGTACGCTCGAAGGGCAAATCCCGTTTCAAGGGTTGCCTCCCCACATTGTTGAAATCTTCCGCACCAGCATCTCCGACGAAAAGGTTACTTCCGATATCATTGCGGCTCAAAAGCCCTTGTTAACCATGAACGCTGCGGAAGATGAGATATGGGAAACGTTAGGCATCCGCAATCTGGCACAGGCAGCCAGTTTGCGCGATTCGGCCTTGGTACCACTATTATCGGGCAGACGTCTGCTCGGTTTTATGCAACTGTCAAATCATCGAAAAGGCATTATTGCCTTCTCTGACGAGGAATTACGCCTGATGAGTGTTGTTGCCAATCAGGCCACTGCGATTGTCGAAAATGCAATGTCGGTGCAACAGGCGCGTCAACGTGCATACCGGTCTGATGCGTTGCGCAGGGTAGCCAGCCTTTCTGCTTCTGCTGCATCCATAGATGAGGTCTTGGAACATTCTGTTCGTGAGTTAGCGCATCTTTTCCAGGCTGATTCGGCGGCGATCTTTTTATTGGATGAGCAAACAGGCGAATTGCTTCTCCATAATGGAAGCACGTATGGGATTGAGAGAGATGCAGTCGAAGCATTATCGCGCATGTTTGTGACCGATTCACAGTATCGGTCGACGGTAACGGGCAGTCAAAAACCGCTCCTTTCGGGTCGTTTGAGCAGTGACCGGCGGGTTGTGCCGGTTTATCGGTTAATTGTCACAAACTTGCGCATGGAATCGGTAATGGTAGTCCCGTTGGTGGTACGTGACCGCAGCTTAGGCGAATTGATGCTAGGGAGTCGCAAACCGGAGTTTTTCAACTCGTATGATTTGCAAGTCGTGACAACGGCAGCCGGCCAACTTGCCTCTGCGCTGGAGAGTGCTCGCCTGGTCAGCCAGACAGATGAAAACCTGCGCGCACGGGTAGATCAATTAACGGCTATTATGCGGATCAGCCGGGAATTGAATGCTTCCTTGGATGTGCATAAGTTATTGGAATTGGTATACGATGAGAGCCTGCGCACTACGCATGCAGACTGTGGTACGATCTTACTTTTTGACCCTCCAGGTGCAAGCGGGAAGCCAGAAATCCAACTATCCATTGGTTGCCCTGCCCATGAGAGCCTTATCGAAACACTTCCGAAGGTTGGTGAGGCTGGTGAGCCAATGGTGATTGCGGATTTTGTACGAGAAAAGTTACCGGCTCCGCATGATAATGTACGTTCGGCTTTACTCGTTCCCATCCGCCGGAATGGCGGCATGGCAGGCGTCATTCATTTGCATGCCAGCCAACCTGATTTCTTTGGGGATGATCTTGTAGATTTGGTGCAGACGCTGGCCGTGCAAGCCTCTATTGCGTTGAATATCGCCAGCCAATACCAGGCAGAGCACCAGCGTGCGGAGCTGTTGCGTCGTCGTGCCGAGACCATGTCGAACTTGACGGATGTCAGCTACGCAATCAATTTCGAACAATCCCTTGAACAACAGTTGCGGAATATTGGGAATGCCATTCGCGCATCAACACCTTTCCAGGCCGTGCTCTTCAGTGTTTACGAGCCAGACACCGGGCTATTGCGACGCGTGACAGGGATTGGTTTTTCACAGGAAGTACTTGGTGAGTTATTGGTTCGCAAGCAACCATTGACGAGCGTCCAACAATTGCTCAAGCCAGAATTCCGCATTAGCCGTTCGTACTTTATCCCTGCCGATAAGACCCCAGTTATACCCGCGGATGTCCATATGGTCACATTGGACTTGCTCGAGACGAACCCCTCGGATAACGCCTGGGACCCCAGTGATTTTTTGCTTGTGCCTTTGAATGATGCGCAGGGAAATCCCCTGGGATTGCTCAGCTTGGATGCGCCGGATGATGGCTTACGACCCGATAAGGCCACAATTGAAACCATCGAAATCTTTGCAGCGCAGGCTACCTTGGTGATCAGCAACGTTACAAGATTCAGCGATTTGCGGAATCGTGTGGAAACACTTTCTTCTAGTTTACAACGCCAGCAACGGTTGCTTAGCGTCAGCCAGAATGACCTGCCGCTGTTATTGCGCAAGGACCTGGAGCAAACCATCTCTATCCATAATCTGGATCGCCGGGCGCAGCGAGTCCGTGCCGGACTGGCCATTACGGAATCAGTCAGCCGCCAATTGGATGCTTCCTCCGCCCTTCTGGCGCTGGGACGGGAAGTTCTCACCCAACTCGGCATGTCGGTAGCGCTGGTGGCTGAGGAGGGTCCTGAAGGCCCCCGCCTGTTGCATGTTCTGGGCAGGGTGCCGCGTGCTACCAGTCCGGAGGCTCTATTTGGTCAACGCAATCCGTTGCGCACCTGTCTGCAGACAAATGAAACCATCCTGGTGGCTAACGAAGATGAAGCGGAGGATTGGCTCGATTCCCCCTTGCTTAGTGGTCTGCATGCCAAAGCGTTTGTTTGTTTGCCTGTTATCGTGCAAGAGAGAACTGTGGCTGCCATCATGGCGGTCAGTCCTGAACCACTGCCTGCCTTTACGGATGAAGACCGCCAGGTTTATTACCAGATTGCCCGTCAAACTTCTGTGATCCTGCAAAACATTTCGCTTCTGAGTGAGACCCGCCGCCGGTTGCAGGAGGTGGACCTGTTACTCGATTTCAGTCGGCAGATCAGCGGGTTGCCTCCGGAAGAGATTGTCAAAGCTTTGCTCGAAAGTGCCCGCCGGGTGATTCAACCAGCCGCGCATGCCGGAGTCACGTTGCTCTGGGATGAAAATACGTCACAACTGATCCCTCATGCTTGCGATGGTTATGCAGACAATGAAAGCTTGATGAAAATCACCTATCGATCCGGTGAAGCTTTACCTGGTATGGTTTTCGAGTCGAAATTCCCACGTCGTGTGGACGAGTTGAATTTTGCGCGCGATTACGCGCTCTCGGCAGAACACCTGTTTTTATATCGTCAGGCTACTGGTGGTCGTCTGCCTGTTTCTTCGTTGCTTATCCCGATTATGACCGGAGACCGCGGGCTGGGCGTTTTGGTTTTGGACAATTTCAATACGCAGGCTGCGTTCAAGCCCGAGGATGAGACGTTGCTCCTATCCCTTACACAACAAGTGGCGCTTTCGCTGGAAAATGTCCGTTTGGTAGAGGCGACCAGGGAACGCGCAGGCCAGCTCCAGGCTTTGAACGATGTCGCAACTTCCATGACCTCGAGCCTGCGGAGCGAGGAACTGGTCGCGACTTTACTCGACCAGTTGCGTCCGGTTTTACCCTTCGATACAGCGACACTCTTGTTACGGGAGAAGGACTATCTCCGCGTTGCCGCAGCCAGAGGCTTTACCGATTCCGAACAGCGGCTTGGATTGACCGTCGGCGTGGAAGACAGTGCCTTATTCCAGGAAATGATTCGGGTCGGACAGCCCATCTCGGTTGCTGATGTACGTGAAGATTCGCGCTTCCCACAAATTGAGGCGCCGCGTTTGTCCTGGTTGGGAATCCCGCTGATTTCAAAAGGCGAAGTGGTTGGTGTGATTTCGTTGGAGAAATGGCAACCGGGTTTCTATACGCCGGATCATGTGCAGGTAGCGACAACCTTTGCGGGTCAGGCGGCTGTTGCATTAGAGAATGCGCGCCTCTATGAAGAGAGCGTAAATCGAGCTGCCGAGCTTGACCAACGTTCTCAACGCCTGGCGTTATTGAACCGTTTCTCTTCACAAATGAGCGGGCTGTTGGACGCTGATGAAATCCAGATGGTCACGGCGGAAGAATTGCGAAAGGCTTTCGCGGCCATGCGGGTTTCGGTTGTGCGCCTGGATGGTCAGAAGGTTACCTGGACTTTCTCCTCACCAAAACCCAAGGCTAAGCTGCCACAATCGTTGCCTGATGCTCCCCTCTTTAACCGCCTGCGAGAATCGCTGGGTGTTTTTACAAGCGATGACTTCTTGAGTGAACCCGCCATAGCGCCATTGACTGCCATGCTTGGAGAAGAGACAAGTTGCGTGATGGCATTGCCTCTGGTCAGTGGGGGCAACCTACGCAGTATCTTGTTCGTGCAATTGCCCGCGAAGGAGCGTCCAAGCACAGCGGAGATCGAGTTGGCAATCACCATTGCCAACCAGGCTTCCGTTGCCATGGATAGTGCGCGCCTGTTCCAGGAAGTACAGCGGCGCGCCCAGGAAACCATGGCATTGGCAGAAGTTGGTCGTGATATTTCTGCTACGTTGAATCTCGAGGATGTCTTGAAACGAATCGTTGCTTACGCAAAAGATTTGCTACAAGCTGAAACGAGCGCGGTCTATCTCCCTGAACCTGAAACCAATCTTCTACGTGGCATCGCTGTTGTTGGTGAGGATGCAGAGGAAATCAAAAATTCTCCGATGATGATTGGCGAAGGGATCTTGGGCAGTATTGCAGAGAAGAGGATTGGCGAAATCGTCAATAACGCTGAAAATGATCCCCGCGCTCGGATTATCGAGGGGACACAAATTAGCTTGTACGAGCATTTGGTCGGTGTACCGATTCTCTCGAAAGAACGCTTAAGCGGCTTGATGGCGGTCTGGCGCACAGGCAGGGGCCTGGAATTTACCGAGTCTGAATTGGAATTCTTGAATAACCTTGCGCAACAGGCAGGGGTCGCGATAGAGAATGCTCGCCTGTTTGCTGAGACTCAGCGCCTGGCGGAAGAATTGGAACAACGTGTTGTCGAACGCACAGCAGAATTGGAACACGAGAAAGCCAATACCGAAACCCTGCTGCGCATCCTGACAGAAGTCTCTGCCAGTCTTGATTTGGACCGTGCCCTCAGTCGCACCTTGGCCTTGCTGAACGAGGCTGTCGGCGGGGAGCAGGGTACGATCATGCTCCTGCATGCTGAAGATAATTTACTGCACTATCGTGCTGGTTATGGTTACTTGACAGGAAAACAGCCGTACGAGAGTCGCGGCTTTACGCTCAAAGTTGGGGAAGGCCTGGCTGGTTGGGTAGTCGAGACACGTGAAGCGACTCTGGTCAAAGACCTGCATAAGGACGAGCGCTGGGTCAAATCTGTGTCTACTTCAAGCGAGCATCGGAGTTCGATCGTTGCTCCCTTGTTGGTAGGTGAGGATGTGATTGGCGTATTGATGGTCTTCCACCGCAAGGTCGGTTACTTCGGGCCAGAACGGCTGGGGATGGTCAAGGCAATCGCTGGTCAGGTTGCGATCGCTATCAACAATGCACGTTTGTATGAGTTGATCCGTGACCAGGCAGAGCGCCTGGGGAGCATGTTGCGGAAGGAACAGGAAGAGGCCAGTCGTTCGCAAGCTATTCTGGAAGCTGTGGCTGATGGCGTGCTTGTAACTGGCGCTGACAATCGGATCACATTCCTTAATAGTTCGGCGGCCGCAATTCTTGGTCTTGAAGCGAGTAAGGTGATCGACCAGTCTCTGGACGCATTCGGTGGCATATTTGGAAGGGCGGCTGGTACATGGTTGCAAACCATCAACGATTGGTCGAACGACCCGGCTTCATACCATGTTGGTGATTCGTATGCGGAACAGTTGGAGCTTGAAGACGGCCGGATTGCTTTGGTGCATCTCGCCCCGGTCATTCTGCAGAAAGATTTCCTGGGAACGGTGTCTATTTTCCGTGATATTACCCATGAGGTCGAAGTAGACAGGTTGAAGTCCGAATTCGTAGCGACTGTCAGTCATGAGTTGCGTACGCCGATGACCTCCATCCGTGGGTATGTGGACATCCTGCTGATGGGCGCAGCCGGCGCTTTGAATGAAAACCAGACCCATTTCTTGAGCATTGTCAAAAATAATACAGAACGGCTCAACATCCTTGTGAATGATTTGCTGGATATCTCCCGTATCGAGGCGGGACGTGTCACCTTGTCTCCGCAATCACTCGATTTGCGCGATGTGGCTGAAGATGTTCTCGCAGATGTTTTACGCCGCTCCCAGGAAGAAAATAAACCGATGGCTTTTTCCCTCGAGGTTGAGAAAGACCTTCCGCGCGTGCGAGGTGACGCGGAACGCATCAGACAAGTGCTGGGGAACTTGGTGGACAATGCCTATCATTACACGCCCGAAAATGGACAGGTCACTGTTCACCTCCATGCGATAGATGGTAGCGAGGTGCAAGTGGATGTGGAGGATTCTGGCGTTGGCATCTCCAAAGAGGATCAGGCACGTATCTTCGACCGTTTCTATCGTGGTGAAGACCCGCTCGTTTTAGCCACTCCGGGTACAGGGTTAGGTCTGGCAATTGTGAGGCAGTTGGTAGAGATGCATGATGGACGCATCTGGCTAAAAAGTGAAGGGACGGGCAAAGGAAGTACTTTTTCCTTTACGTTGCCTGTAGACAAGAAAGGCGATTAAAAAGCGATGACAAAAATACTGATTGCAGAAGACGAACCTGACATTCGAGACCTGGTCGCTTTTACGTTGCGCTTTGCCGGGTATGAAGTAGTGACAGGGATCAATGGCGAGGAAGCCGTGCAACTTGCGTTGCAAGAATACCCCGATTTGATCTTGCTGGATGTACGCATGCCGCGCATGACTGGCTATGAGGCCTGTAAACAGATCAAAGCAGACCCAAAACTGAAAGATGTTCCGGTTGTATTTCTCTCCGCCAAAGGGCAGGAATCGGAAATCCGCGATGGCATGGATGCTGGCGCTGAAGAATACCTGCTCAAACCATTTGCCCCCGATCAATTGACCGAACGCGTCCGCTCGATCCTGGCGAAGTTCGGCAAATAAGGGCGTAAACAAGGAAGATCTTTGGAAGCATGAGCGCAAAAGTTCTGGATGGACAGATCGTGCACTACGAGGTGTTGGGACGTGGCCGTCCCATCATCTTCCTCCACGGCTGGGTTGGTTCGTGGCGGTATTGGATCGCGTCCATGCAGGTGGCCTCTACTTCTTTCCGCGCTTATGGCCTCGACCTGTGGGGGTTTGGGGAGTCTGCTCATAACCAGCTGCAATATTCTATAGACCAGCAAACCGATCTGCTCAGCCGCTTCATGGATGAATTGGGAATTGGTAAGGTGGCGCTGGTTGGTCACGGCCTGGGTGCGCTGGTGGGCTTTAATTTCTGCTCCCGTTGGCCGCAAAGTGTGGACCGCATGATGGCAGTCAATTGTCCGATGTATTATGACTCGATCAATCCCCGTTTGCGGACCTCAACATTAACAGATTTGGTCAACTGGCTTGGTAATAAATCTCCTGAAGCAACTGCTGCGCTTGCCGACGCGACAAAAGCGGATCCGCAGGCAATTGCCGACTCGATCAGCAGTTTCCAGACGAATGGTTTGTTCGGTAAAATGCGCCAGACACAGATCCCGTGCCTGCTCGTACATGGACAGAATGACCCTGTCATTCCGCCTCCGCCTGCTGATAATTCCATTAACCTGCCACACATGATGCATCATATTGTGCTGGAAAGTTCCGGGCACTTCCCCATGATCGATGAAACCGCCCGTTTCAACCGCCTGCTCACAGACTTTTTGGCGCTCGATTCAGGCGTCAGTCCGCGTGAATTACAGCTGAAAGAAGAATGGAAGCGCCGCGTACGCTGACCAGGGCAGAGGCAAACAGGCTGCCCTGAGTTTTTTAACTTGACAAAGGGGACTTCATCGTCTTATACTCATTCCGATACACCACAACGGGGAGTCCGTTTTACGGGCTGAGAGGAGCGTGTAACGCTCGACCCGCAACACCTGATCCGGATCATGCCGGCGGAGG
>DAOTXM010000174.1:0-2752 GCA_034435215.1 Anaerolineales bacterium | reverse complement strand
GGAAAGACAAGCGCATTTCCCTTGACAGGAGCGGCGGGCCGGTCATTATCGAGAGCCTTGATGGTGTGACGGAGGTTATCGCGGCCATCCGGTTGCAGTGCATGAGCAGCGGGATTCTCAACTGCTATTCCGAGACAAGTGGCGTGCCGGCTGCGTATATGGCTGATACCTACTACTTCCCGGTCTATGAGAACAAGTGGGCGCCGCTCAATTCGCAGCTGCGGTTTAGCGTTCCATAGTATAATTTGAAAAATTTAGTCTTGATGTCGACTGCAGAGCTTGTGATGGTAAATTTATCTCACAGGCTCTGTAGTCTCGTATACAGTTTTAACAATTACCCCAGGAGTTTGGATGAGCGATTACTATAGCCAAACTGGCGAGGATTTTATTCTCGACCAGATGTTTGCAGGTAAAACAGATGGTTTTTTCGTTGAAGTTGGCTGCATTGACGGAAAACGCTTTAGCAATACCCTCCACTTTGAAAAAAAAGGATGGAAGGGGATGTGTATCGAGGCTCATCCTGATTATATTCCCCTGCTTCAAGAAAATCGCCCAGGCAGCATTATCTGTCATTGCGCTGTAGCTGAAACAGACCAGGATAAGGTCGTATTTTATGCCAATAAGCGCGGTAGTTTATCTACGCTGGATAAATCCCAGGAGGCGCGCTGGCGAAGGGATTATGCAAAATACTTCCATGGTTTCGACGAAAAACAAGTGCCGATGAAGCGCTTAGCCACAATCTTTCAGGAGAATGAAATTAAACAGGTTGATATTTTATCTATTGATATTGAAGGCTATGAAGTCAATGCGCTCAAAGGGTTGGATTTTTCGGTCATCAAGCCGCAGGTTCTGGTCATTGAGTCGGACGATGAATCTCACGAAAAAGAGGTGGAATCTATTCTGCTTCCGCAGGGATACATGAAATCTGTCCGTGTTTCGGGCAACATCTTTTTTGTCCTGGACCCCGTTTTTCACGAGCGCGTGAAGGATAAAATCTTCAAACGGGTAGAACTCATTCACACGCGTCATCCGTTGGATGACGGGGATGACCAGGCAAAAGTTGTGGATATTACAACAATCCAGCCTGGGGTTCAACAGCATCCTTTTGAGCGAAAAAGTGTCTTACAGGCGTTAATCGCAAAGGCGAAAAAGATTTTTTCTCCAACCCCAAAAGAGACGAGCAAGGCGGGGCAACCGGTTGCAGGCGCCTCCCGGTTTACGTTTTTCGATACCGGATTCCATGGCGACAAGCACCTGCTGGAATTGGTCGATGTGCTGGCGCAAAACGTGGATGGTTTTGTCGAAACAGGCGCAAATGTCGGCTCCACGCTGGTTTACTTTGCGCGCAAATATCCACAGATTTCCTGTTTTTCCTGCGAACCAGATATGGAGGCCTTTCGCCATGCCCGGCAGAATGCCGCCGGGTGTTCCAACATCACCCTGTATAACCAGACTTCGCAGGATTTTCTGTTGACGCTGCAAGAACGACATCCGTCAATCTTTCAAAAGCGAGTTTTGTTCTGGCTGGACGCACATGGGTATGGTTTTGCATGGCCGCTGAAGGAAGAACTGGCGTTTATCACCCAAAATTTCCCGCAGGCGCTCATCCTGGTCGATGATTTTAAGGTGCCGGGCAAGGATATGTTTGGCTTTGACGCGTATGAAGGCCAAGTTTGCTCTTATGATTACGTTAAAGATTCCCTGAACCCAGCCCATTCTTATCGTGTTTATTATCCCAATTACACTGAACGTACCTCCGAACACCATTCCCTGCGCGGCTGGGGATTAATCGTGTATGGCGGCGAATCGATGATTGAAATTCCAGCAACCCTTTCAGGTTGAAAGTCAAGGCCGCCGGTGTTATGGGATTTTTACGCCTTTATCTAGCGGTTTGTGTGGTCGTGGTTCATTCCAGGAGCCCGGTTTTTCCATTGACAATCCATGATGGGTATGAAGCGGTCCAGATTTTCTTTATGATTTCGGGATTTTACATGTCGTTGGTGGCTTCCAAATATCACTCTACCAGACAGTTTTACACCAGTCGATTCTTGAGAATATTCATCCCCTATTGGATTACGTTGGCGGCAGTGATTCTGTTAAGCGTTGGTTCGGGCATTCTATCTGGAAATTGGCTGGAGTTAAATCCATATTTGACGCAGCCGCTCGAAAAAAATGGTTTTTTGGGGCTTGCTTTTACAACGCTCTCCAACCTGACAATCTTTTTTCAAGACTGGGTGATGTTTCTCCGGCATGACATCGGCGAAGCATTGACCTTCACAAGCAATTTTCGGGAAAGCGCATCCCCATTGTTTCCGTATTTGCTTATTCCGCAAGCCTGGAGTGTCGGCCTGGAATTACTTTTTTATTTATTCTTTCCCTTTCTGAATATGCTCAAAAACAGGTTTCTTGTTGTGATTTTGGTAGTCTCGTTGCTTGCCAGGGTTTTTACTTATCAAGTCCTGAATCTAAACCATGACCCCTGGAATTACCGGTTTTTCCCGTTCGAACTGGGGCTTTTTGTCGCCGGAATGTTGAGTTATCGGCTATATTCAAGGGCATCCCTGAAAAACAGTTCGTATGTCGTAAAAAGTGTTCCAATATATTTTTTACTTTGCTTGGTGCGGGCCGACAGCGCCGTGCTTACATTCAGCCGCCACTGCATCGCTTACATGAAATATGATTTCACCGCCAGAGGATCGCTGACACGTTGGGCGGTCATGTATGACATGTTCGAAGTGCTCATGACGATTTC
>DAOTXM010000173.1:0-16322 GCA_034435215.1 Anaerolineales bacterium | reverse complement strand
ATCCTCCCATATTCAGCCTCGGATATCCCTTGCCGGGGCTCTTTTTATTCCGTGCAGAAATTGGGCTTTCTCTTGAATTTCAAGAAGCACCCCTAATATAAATCCTCCATGGACCCCATGGATCTCCCTCATCGAAGGGAATTTGATGAAAGTCAAAATTCTCTGGATTTGCTTCGAACGCGATCCAGCTTGGGTCGTCTTGCAAATCCAGTCCCCCTTGGGTAATAACGATGATGTTAGGCTGCTCAGCAAGAATATATTTATCAAAGGGAATTGCTGTAGGCTTGTAACCGATGTGGTAGTAATTTTCGTCAAAATAAACTTCGGACTGCGACCTTCGAAAAGGGCGAGTCGCGAAAAGACGTATAGGTTCGTCAAAGTCTAATGCTCGGATGGTTTCCACTGTTTTCAGGACAGGTTTTTGCGGGATTTCGAAATCGAATAAGACACCCATAGAAGGGGTAAGGAGGAGCAGGCATAGTCCAATGGCAATGCTTTGTCGCCAATTTCTTTGCTCTGGCATGGAAGAGCCACCTAAGAGGCTGATACCGAAAATCCATGTAACAATCGAGAAAAGGGCAAGATAATGTTCTCTGGGGTAGATGAGAATAACATCCAGCAACAGGATCCCTAAACTGAGCAGACCCAAAAGCAAAAAATCTTGCTCCCAAAGCCAGACGAAACGGCGTTTGATCTCGTTCCAACTGACGGTCAGGCGAAAGAGAATGATGGCGATCCATACACGGACCAACAGCCAGGAGTTGCCCCAAGCCGAACTGAAGGCAACTTTGAGAAAACGCTTTGGAAATGCCTGAAGATTACAAAGAAGATGCCTGCCAAAGTTGAGCGGATTAGCACGAATAACATCTTCCATACTTTGCGCATTCTCAAAATCCCGTGCAAGGATTTCTTCCCAGGCCATGTCGCTCGAGGTATCTTCCACAAAACAGTTTTCTACATTCTTGGCATAATGCTGCCCAAATGCATAGATACTCCTCTCGCCACTAAAGGGAATTCCCCACCAGATCAAGAATAAAATGGTAATGCCACTTGAAAATCCCAGGAAAAGAAAAGCTGCCCTGCCAAATTTTAAGCCATGCTTTCGAAGAGAAGAAACAAGATATATAAGCGCTATTAAACCGAGTACCAAAGTTGCCAGAATAAATTCAGGACGGGAATAGGCAAAAAACAGGGAACTGGCAGCCATTCCAAAAAATCGCTGCCAGCGTTCTTTTATAAAAGAAGTCGACCACCACAAAACAAGCAAAATCAACGCCGCGAAATTGGTCATTCTTGGTTCTACCATCCAGATGGCATAACTGGCAAGGAAAAAAGCAGCCGTCGCTACGGCAAGCCAACGCGTCACTTGCATCCTTCGCAGAAGGAGAAAGGCGAAGAATGGAATCAATATCCCCACCAGACGCATGCTGATATAGTAGATTCTGGTTGCATCAGGGACAAATTGATAAATTATAAAAAACCAAAATTGAAAAAGAGGCGACCAATCTGGTGTCAAATTGGACTGCGTGCCGTTGAGCATTTCCAAAAAATGAATACCGCCGCTCATATACACGTTATCATCCGACTGCGGGATATCAAACCAGGTCGGAATCTCACTGGAAAATCGAAAAGCTGCACTTATAAGGATTATCGATAAAAAGAAATCTGGCGTAAACAGCTTGTTCAGCTTTATCTTGTTTACAAATTCTCTCATGACCGTCATACCTGAAGTCCCGGCAAACCACCTGCCGGGGCTGCTTTTTGCACCGCGCGCAGGATGGCCTGCGCCATGACTTCGGCTGCAAACGCGCCAACTATAGATGGATCGGCTTTTTTCTCGCCGGTTGCCAGCGCAAAGATCGTATCGCCATCCAGCATGGTATGAGCCGGGCGGATCGTCCGCGCTACACCATTTTGGGCCATCTGGGCCACTTTCGTAGCTTCTGGTTTCGTTAATCTGGCATTCGTCGCGACCACGCCGATGACCGTGTTGACCTTGGTCGCAAAACTCAGCACGGTGCGCCCGATGAAGGTTTTCATGATTTCGAGCGTATCGCCAAAATAACCATCCTGTCCCAACTTCAATGGACCCAGGTTGGTGGAGCGTGCCCCGGCAAGGATCTGGCCGTTTTTGGGATCGACCACATCGCCAAAGGCATTGACAGCGACAATGGCTCCAACCAGCAACCCGCTGACGTTCATGCTGGCAGTGCCAAGCCCGGCTTTCATGGCGCTCTTCAGACCAAAAATCTTGCCTACCGAGGCCCCCGCGCCAGCGCCAACATTGCCTTCCGCCGGCACATCGGACGTGGCTGAGGACGCAGCGCGATAGCCCATCTCCGCATCCGGGCGAACAGCTCCATTCCCCAGATTCAGGTCAAACAGGATCGCTGCTGGGACGATCGGCACCTTGCCAGCGCCGGTCTCGAAGCCGATGCCATGCTCATCAAGATAGCGCATCACGCCGCTGGCGGCATCCAGGCCAAAGGCCGAGCCGCCTGCCAGCACGATTGCATGCACTTTCTCGACCAGGTTGATGGGATCGAGCAGATCCGTCTCTCGCGTGCCGGGGGCGCTCCCCCGCACATCCACACCGGCAACGGCTCCTTTACGACACAGGACAACGGTACAGCCTGTCAGTGCTTCGTTATCTTGTGCCTGACCGATCTCGATCCCGGGAACATCCGTGATCGCGTTATTCAATTTCATGCGTTGCTTCTATTTCAGGTTGTTGACCAGTTCCAGGAATTCTTCCCATTCCTCCTCGAAAAAATGCAAGGTTACGCTATTGAGCTCGATATGGTAGGTCGTCTCTCCGTCTGGTTCGTCGGCCATCCAAACCATATAGTTATCGGTCTCCGCCAGGGTATTGGTTTTGGGTTCTTTTCCATTGTTGGTCATGATTTCACTCCTTTTGACGAGTTTTCATCTTGTGAATCTGGCAAGTCAAGCTCCGGAGATGGGGCTTGACTTTTGCGCCTGAGCAGGTCGAAGGTATTATTCCAGACGCGTTGAAAGGTCCGCTGTAAACGGATAAGGAGGGGTTGAGTCGGCTGGGGTCTTGCTTCGAGTTCCCTTTCAGGCCAGGGATCCTGGTCAAACATCTTCCGTAAAATATATTGTCCGAATAATTGTAAGGTGGCCAGAATAGGCGCAGCGATCACCACACCCAGAATACCCAGCAGATTGGCGGCCACCAGAGCCATTACCAGCACTCCTGCCGGATGGACCTTGAGCGCATCGGCCATAACGCGCGGTGAAACGAGATTATCGAAAATCTGGTCGACGAACAACGCCAGCGCTACTACGAGCAGGGTGTATGCCAGGGGCTGCATTTCAAAGAGTTTAAACGGCTGGAAATAAGCAACCAGAACAAGAATGACCCAATTGATGGCCGGGCCAACATAGGGCAGAAATCTTGCCAACCCTGCCAGGAAGGCCAGACCGATTGCGTAGCGGATTCCCAACATGCTCAGCAGAATAAAATAAACAAAGACTGTCAGAACAAAGATGATGATCTGGCCACGCAAAAAAGCATTCCAGATATGGCCCAGTTCCCGGCCCAAACGGGAAAGATCTTCGCTATATCCGGGGATGTTGAGTTTAATGATGCGTTCGCGCAACCCGCCGCTTTCGGACAGAACGAAGAACGAGACAAGTAGGATGAAAGCCGTCCAACCAAAGCCTTGCGCTGCACGACCAGCAACTGTCCCTAATAATTGCCCGGTTTGACCAAGGAGTGGCTGTACCACCGAAAGCAACTGGTCTGTCAATGCATTGATATCGAATGCGTTCAAGTCGATGGGAATTGGACTGCGGGTATTGAGCCAGTCAGCAATGTTGTTGACCAATTGTGGAAGCTCTACAAGGCTGTTTTGAATTAGCCGGATCAGACTTTGGATCTGTTGTACCAATCCCAACCCGCCCACTGTCAACAGACCCAGCAACAGGATTAACAGCAGGATGTAGATCGAACCAACCGCCGCCCGCCAGGAGAAATGCAATTTCCGGCTCAGGAAACTGGCAACAGGATAAAACAAATACGAAAGGATAAAAGCCATTAACAACGGGGGAATAATGGACTGGAAGCGTGAAAGCACCCAGGCAAGGATTGCAATGAAAGTGAGCGCCACCACCAGCTTGGTCATCGCGCCCCAGCGTGGAGAAGTGTCAGGTTTTTGTTCAGTCATGGTTTTGTTAATCAAATTCTAGCGTTTCCTGGGAGATTTTACAACTACGAAATTGTCGCATCACCCAATAAAAACGCCCCCGCAGGTGCTTCTGCGGGGGCAATGTATCTTTATTCTTATCCGCAACCGGGAATGAAGGGGAAGAATACACACCAGCGATAGGTTTGGTCTACCCAGACCAGGAAAACAATACAGGCGCAGATCAATAGAAGTACGCCTACGCCGATGGCAATCGGTACAGGATTGAGTTTCTTTAAGGGTGTGGCCTCGGGTTGGCTACCAGGCACCTGCCCGGCGTAGGATGGCGGAGGCGGGGGCGGAGTGGCAACGGGGCGAGCCTCGGGAACCTTGCGCGGCGATACCATAGTCGCGCCAAGGTCGGAGTCGACGGCCTCATACACGAAGACAATCTGCTCGCCAAGAGAAATGACTTCCCCTGACTTCAAGACGCGCGGCCCGGTCAGACGTTGGCCGTTGACGAAAGTGCCATTGGTCGAGCCCATATCCTCTAGAACATATTTTCCACCCTGAAATGTGAGGCGGGCATGACGGCGAGAAACCTCGGCATCATTGACTGCAATTTCATTGGACGACTCGCGGCCAATGCTGATCTGATCGCCATCGAGAGCGTAAACCGTGCCAGGATTCGGCCCTGAACGCATGGTAAGTTGGAATTGGCCAGGCATAATTTCTCCTCCGTGCAAATTATCTTAGAACTTACGCAATTCGCGAAAAGGTGTCTCCCATTCACCTGCGTAACTCCTAAATCTGTGCTTAGTGTACAGGTTTCGTGCAAAAAAGTCAATTGCGACGAATAGGGGAAGGACCTTGACAGAAATAAATAAACATTGTATATTTACAGTGTAAATTAATACGAGGAAATAAGATGTCCCCGCGACCAAAACTAACTGAGCAACACCCTGACTTGCAGGCAGCCATCAAAGAGACTGCCTGGAAACAAATTGCGGAAAAAGGGGCGCCCGCGCTCAGCCTGCGTGCCATTGCCCGCGAACTGGGCATCACGGCACCCGCCATTTACAACTATTTCCCCCGCCGCGATGACCTGGTCACGGCTTTGATCGTGGACGCGTTCACCTCATTGGGCGAAACCCAAAGTGAAGCAATAAAGGATTTGCCTTTTGATAACCTGCCTGCGCGTCTTTCCGCTCTCGGGCTGGCCTATCGCCAATGGGCGGTGACCTACCCCCAGCGTTACCAACTTATCTTCGGGACACCGATTCCCGGCTACATGGCTCCTGAAACAATCACCCTGCCTGCCGCGCAAGCCGCGCTTGTGCCATTGACCGCGACCGTGCAAGGCTTGATCGTGACCGGTCAATTCAAGGTGGAACGCGCCGCGCCGTTGACGCCTGGACTCAAGTCAATGCTCGAAGCCTGGCGTGAAGCTGCTGGTGGTGTGAATATCGAAGCGCTGTACCACGCTCTTATCATCTGGAGCCGCGTCCACGGGCTGGTCTCGATGGAGATTGGTAACCAGCTGCCCGGGTTCATCACCGATCCTGGCGAAGTGTATCGCCGTGAGATCGCAACGATAAAGAAGCAATATTTGGAGGCTTGATCATGTCAACCAATGCCCATCGCATGTTTTGTTCATGGCGGCCTTCACGCTCCTGCAGATCAACTTCGAATATCCCGACATCCTGCGCCAGCCCGCGCAAACGGTCATGGAGAAATTCGCGGCAGGTGGAAGTGGATTGCCTGTCAACTGGTATTTGATGGCGATCGCGTCCATTCTTTTTGTTGGTCAAGCGGGCGTCATCGATCAAACAATCAAAGGAGAAAAATGGACACAAAGGAATTGCAACAAAACGAAGTCTCTTCGGCCGCCGTCGAAACGGATGACTTGGAACATCACGACGGACGAGTCGCGCTCAAAGCGCAGGCTACCGGCAGCCATGCCATCGGTGCACAGGCGATCGGTGTATTGGCCATCGGCGCTGTTGCTTTTACCGTGGTGGCGATCTGGCGGCTGGCCATCAGTCAATTGTTTATTCGGCGATCGAAGATCAACACCCTCGAAATCGATGACTTAATTATCAAAAGACTGCGGGTCGGTGAACTCACCGTCACGGAGAATCTGGTCCTACCCGAAGCAGGGATGGGTAAAAAGTAATCGCGAATCGAATAAGGAGAACATCACATGTCTGCAAACCACGTTGTTTTGGGAACAGGCGCGATTGGACGTGCTGTCATGGAGGAACTGCTCAGGCGCGGAGAATCTGTCCGCATGGTGAATCGCTCGGGGCGGCTGGACGAGGTCCCTGCCGGGGTGGAGGTCAGGACCGCGGATTTGTACGATCCAGCCCAGGTCAAGGAAGTTGCGCGAGGAGCAAAGGTGGTGTACCAGGCTGCGGTGCCAGGTTACCATGAAGTCACAACTAAATTTCCCTCGTTGCAGAAATCCATCATCGATGGGTTGACGGGAAGTAGCGCCAAATTGGTGTTGGTGGAAAACCTGTATATGTACGGTGCGACGAATGGCAAACCAATGACAGAGGATTTTCCCTATAACACCCATACGCGCAAGGGAAAGACTCGCAGTCAAGTGAGTATTGCCGCGTTTGAAGCGCATCGTGCAGGGAAGGTACGGGTGACCTCCGCGCGCGGGTCGGATTATTTCGGTCCATGGGGTACCGAGTCAGCCACGACCATGGGAAGCCGTCAACTGTATCCGTTGCTGCGGGGTAAGGTCGTTCAAATGATCGGGCGGACGGATATTCCGCACACGCATACCTACTTGAAGGACTTTGGCAGGGCGTTGGTTATTTTGGGCGAGCGCGCCGAAGCCGACGGACAGGCCTGGCATGTCCCCAATGACCAGCCGCGGATCACTCAGGGCGAGATGATGAGGATGTTTGCAGAAGAAGCGGGGATCGAATTGCGAATGAGCAGGGTTGGCGCGGGGATGTTGCGGATGGTCGGACTGTTCTCCCCACCTGCAAAGGAACTCGTCGAAATGATGTACGAGTTCGACCAACCCTTCATCGTGGACAGCAGCAAGTTCGAGAAGGCCTTCGGCATGAAAGCCACACCGATGCGCGAGGCGATCAAGGAAACGTTAGCCTGGTATAAAAGCCACCCGGAACAGAAACATTAGAAAGCAAAGCCCCTGAAAATGGGGCTCATTTCATCTCATATTCAAAAATTTCCCCGAACGCAGAGGCGATTTCCTGTTTCACTCTCCCCATGGCGGGAACAGGCTCCAGCAAATCAGCCAGCGAAACGGCCGGTTCATCCATCAGCCCGCAGGCGATGATGCCCTCCCAGTAGCTCATATCGGGGTTGACGTTCAACGCAAACCCATGGCGGGTGACGCCGCGCGCATCCACTTTGACCCCGATGGCGGCGATCTTGGCGGGTTTTTGCCGGTTTTCCGGCCGGCAGCGTGGGCAGCGCGACCAGACATCGGCCTGCACCCACACGCCGGTCAGACCGGACCGCTGGCCTGCTACCAGCCCGAGACGGGCCAAAGCGAGGATGAGCGTCTGTTCCAGTTTGCGGATGTACCCGACGTAATCGGTTTGAGGAACGTGGGTGTCATTCCCCCTCCTTGAGGGAGCCCCCTGCGGGGATGAAAAGGGGATAGGGGTGAGGGGGATTAACGGATACCCCACCAACTGTCCCGGCCCGTGATAGGTGACGTCGCCGCCCCGGTCCACCCAGTGAATGGTGACGTTCTTTTCTCGCAGTTCATTTGCATCCCAGAGCAGGTTTTCGGCCTGCCCGCGCCGCCCGAAGGTGTAGACGTGCGGGTGTTCCAGCAGCAACAAGGTCGGCGGGCGGGCGGCAGCGGCGATCTCAGTGGCATATTCATCTTGTAATTTCCACGCTTCTTCATAATCGATCAGGCCGAGGTCAAGAACATCGAGTTTGGTCATTCCACGTTACATCTAAACAATACGTGCTGTGTCATTCCTGCTACCCGAATATCCTGCGGTACAGGTCGCTTTCCAGCAGCCCGTCTGGGTCGGTGCGTTTCTTCAGTTTCCTGAATTTCGCCACTGTTTCCGCTCCCAGGAAAGCCAGCGCTGTTTCGGGCGTGGTCTCGCTGTTCTTGGCAAAGTAAAATCGCCCGCCGGCTTCTAGCACCATCCGGTCGAATTCCTGCAACATCCTGCTCAAACGAACGCGGTTGCGGTCAGTCACTTTGAAATCCAGCGCCAGCGAGAAGCCGTCCAGTGCATGCGTCAACAGGAACCTGTCGGGGCGGTGGCGTTTGGTGACACCCAGGTACGGGGGCAGGCCGCGCTTTTTTGCGATGGCAAGCAGCTCGGTCCAGACCGGAAGCGTATTTTCTTTCGACAGAAAGGGCTGGTACTGGATCAAACCACTGCGTCCATAAGAAAGTTCCCACAACGGCACATAGTCCAGCAAAAAATGAAAGGCGGCATGGCTCTGGCGGAAGGTGTGACGGCGTAGGCTGGAGATGTATTTGGCGGTGTTGATGCCCCACACGCCCAGGTTGTTCATAAAAGGCGTCATAAAGTAATGCAGCAGGCTCTTGGGCATCACCCCGAACAGGCGGCTGGGCAAGGTCTGGTAACTCGGTTTAAACTTGGCGGGGTCGGGGTCATCATGGACATAGGTAGCAGCGTGGATCTGGCCATGACCGACCGTAACAGTATCCAGCCAGCCCACGATGTAATCGAATTTGGGCGCGCCCTCTTCCAGGCTGTGGAGTTGCTCTTCGATGGTGCGGGTCGGCCAGGCATTCACCTCGAGCAGGCCGGATTCCACTTTTTTCATTTGCATCGTGACCGTTGTAATCACGCCCAACATGCCCAACCCGCTGATGATGCTGTAGAACAGGTCCGCATTAAGGCCGGGGGAGCAGGTCACCTCCGCGCCGGTGGGCAGGATGGCTGTGAACTCGGTCACGTGCTCGCCGATGGTGCCCATGCGGAAATTGTTCTTGCCGTGGATGTTCGCACCCAGGCAGCCACCTAGCGTAGTGGTCATCGTGCCGGACACGACCGGCGGCCACCAGCCATCCGGCAGGACCTTGTGCCATAACTGCTCCAGTGTGACGCCTGCCTCGCAGCGGACCAGGCCCGAGGCTGGGTCCCATTCGATGATCTTGTTCATGCCTGTCAAATCGAGCACGATTCCCCCGCCGTTCAAGGCGGCATCGTTGTAGCTACGGCCGGCCCCACGCAGGGTGACGGTCAGCCCGTTTTTCTTGGCAAGCCGAAAGGCGTCATAAATTCCTTCGGTCGTGGTAGGCTGGAAGCAATAGGAGGGGGCGCTCATGGAATGCCCGAAGTTTTCGAGCGCAGTAAATGTGTTTTTGAAAGGTTTCATCTTATTGAAGGGAACCAGGAATTAGAGATAAAAGAACAGGGAGTAGAGGGTAAAGAGCAGTATTTTTTGTTCTCTATTCCCTGTTCTCCGATTTTCTAGAATGACAACCGCCGGAAAATCACGGAAGGCATATGTATCAATACCAGCATGATCCAGCGCCACAAACCGGATATGTACACAACCTGTTTGCGTTTTTTGATGGCTTTCCAGATGGCCTCTGCGGCCTGCTCGGGCGGGACTGCCAGCACAGGCCTGGGCGCATTAGGAAGATTGAGCATGTTCGTTTTGACCATGCCGGGTTTTATGGTGATGACGTTTACCCCATGACGCGTCAGCCTATTTCGCAGGGCTTCCAGGTAACAGGTGAAGCCGGCCTTGGACGTGTTGTAGCCGGGATTACTCACTCGCCCACGGTCACCCGCCACCGAAGAAACACCCACGATCTGCCCGCCGCGCATGGATTGGAAGACCGGCGCAACTTCACTCATCCAGGCCATCGCGCCAAGCAGGTTGACCTCGACCATTTTATAGTCTTCAGCGAAATTGAATTCATCCAACGCCGGGAAATAGATGGCACCGGCAACATAGACGAACAGATCCAGCCCACCCAGGTCGGCAATCGTTCTGCAGAATAGATCAGGGATCTGATCATAAGCTGTCACATCGTGTTTATAAAAAATGGCACGCGTTTCCCTGTATGTTTGGTTGATCTCGTCGCACAATGTTTTGAGCAAATCTTCGCTGCGGTCCAGCAATGCCAGGACATATCCCTCCCGTGCCAGACGGCGAGCTACCTGTGCGCCAATCCCACCAGCGGCACCAACCAAGATCGCTTTTTTCCTGGGAACCAGGGGGGTGGCACGCGGTATCATTGTTTGAGTTTCAGGCACATCTGCCTCCCGATGTTAAGGTATTGGTAATGATTTTAACACAGTCTCTCCACTGGGGTGTAACAATGTGATTTCGGGTGTGCACGCAAAACATGTCAGGGACAACCCGCGAAAACGCGTGGAACAATCAAAATGCTTGCTCGTGTGCTATAATGGGCAAAATCAAGCAAAAGTCACGACAGGAGTAGTAGGTCATCCCATCAGCGAGAAGGGAGAGCGAGGTGGAAGCCCTTCACAGCATCAAATGGGAATGCCATTTCCCCCTAACGGGGATGATAAGACCGAACTCGCCTGCCTCTCGCAAGAGGACTGCGTTGGTGAACATCCACGGAGAGCACGAAGCTCACTAATTTGTGGAAAGTAGTCAACGCCGGGGTAGCCCGTTACAGCAAAAGAGTGGTCTAACATGTCCAATAAGTCCACCGGTCTGCCCTGTAGACTTGTGAGACCAAAAGACTTGTTAGACAATCCGGGTGGTACCGCGGAGATGTATCCTGAAAAGGAGCCCTTCGTCCCTGAGTGGATGAAGGGATTTTTTATGTCATTGCGAGCGTAGCGAAGAAATCTTCCTTAAACAAACGGGAGAATGTTTCGTTGTTACACTCCTCGCGGTGACAATTAGACGAAAGGAGGCCAAAATGAAAGCGAATATCCGAATCAATTGTGTCTTCTGTAAAGAAGGGCCTCTTCTCCTCGATTTCACTCGGAGCAGGCTTCTTTGTCTTCTCCCGCGATTCAGGTAAAATACAGACTTCGTCTGACATCGAAATCAATGAGGCAAGAATGAGTGATAAATCTTACGACCATGCAAAGATCGAAAAGAAATGGCAGGAAAAATGGGAAGCGGACCAGTTATATCGCTCCGTGATCGATGAAAGCCGCCCCAAACACTACGCGCTGACCATGCTGCCTTACACATCTGGTGACCTGCACTTTGGCCACTGGTACCCCATGGCGCCTTCGGATGCGCGCGCCCGATTCATGCGCATGAACGGCTACAACGTGCTCTTCCCGATCGGCTTCGACGCGTTTGGCTTGCCCGCCGAGAACGCCGCCATCAAGCGCGGCATCCATCCCAAGGAATGGACGTACAAGAACATCGAGAACATGCGCCGACAGTTGCGAGGCATGGGCACGATGTTCGATTGGGAGCGCGAAGCCATTTCTGCCGACCCTGAGTACTACAAATGGACAGAATGGTTCTTCATCCAGCTCTACAAACACGGACTGGCCTACCGCAAGATGTCGCCGGTGGATTTCTGCCCGAACTGCAATACCACCCTGGCGCGCGAGCAGGTCTGGGGCGAGGACCGCCACTGCGAGCGCTGCGGCACACCGGTCATCAAGAAGGACCTGGAGCAGTGGTTCTTCCGCATCACCAAGTATGCCGACGAACTGCTGGACTTCTCCCAAATCGACTGGCCGGAGCGCGTTCGAACCCTGCAGACCAACTGGATCGGGCGTAGCGAGGGCGCTTCGGTTACGTTCCACACGGAAGCCGGCGATCCCATCGAAATATTCACTACCCGTCCGGATACGCTGTGGGGCGCGACTTTCATGGTCTTCTCGCCTGAGCACCCTTTGGTGGACAAGATCACAACGCCGGAATATAAAGCCAAAGTGGAAGCTTACAAAGCCCAGGCTGCGCGTCAATCGGACATCGAGCGCGAGGCAACGGACAAGGAAAAAACGGGCGTCTTTACCGGCGGGTATGCCATCAACCCGGTCAACAACGAGCGCATCCCGATCTGGATTGCGGACTACGTATTGATGACCTACGGTACGGGCGCGATCATGGCTGTCCCGGCGCATGACGAGCGCGACTACGAGTTCGCCCGGAAGTTCAAGCTGCCCATCGTCCCGGTCATCCAGCCCGAGGGGCAGGAAGATGCGGAAAAGGCTATCGCGGAGGCCGCTTATATCGGTCCTGGCCAGATCATCAATTCCGGTCCAATAAACGGGACACCAGTCAACGACGAAAAGGGACGTAAGAACCCGTCCATCGCCGCTGCTATCGACTGGATCGAAGGGAAAGGCGTGGGCAAGGAAGCGGTCAACTACCGCCTGCGCGATTGGCTGATCAGCCGCCAGCGCTACTGGGGCGCGCCCATCCCGATGGTGTATTGTGAAAAGGATGGCTGGAACCCCGTGCCGGAGGAGCAGTTGCCGGTGCTGCTGCCCGACGATGTAGAGTGGAAGCCAACCGGCGAGAGCCCGTTGAAATTGCACCCAACCTGGAAGAATACGGCATGCCCGGTCTGCGGCGAGCCGGCCACGCGCGAGACCGACACGATGGACACCTTCATGTGCTCGTCGTGGTACCACCTGCGCTACCTGAGCCCGAATTACGACCAGGGCCCGTTCGAAGAGGCCGAGTACAACTACTGGATGCCGGTCGATATCTACACTGGCGGCATCGAGCACGCCACCATGCACCTGATCTACACGCGCTTCTTCCACAAGGCGCTGCGTGACATGGGCATTACCCAAGGCTCAGAACCGATGCTGCAATTGCGTAACCAGGGCATCATCCTGGGCGAAGACGGTGAGAAGATGTCGAAAAGCCGCGGCAACGTGGTCGCTCCCGACAAGCTGGTGGCGCAATACGGCGCGGATGCGCTGCGGGCTTACATGATGTTTGCCTATCGCTGGCAGGAGGGCGGCCCGTGGAACTCGCAGGGCATCGAGGGCACCGTGCGCTGGTTGCGCCGTACATGGATGTTGTTCACCGACCTGCCTGAGCGGAGCCGCGAAGCGGCGCAGTCGAAGGCAAACGATGAAGTCAAGCGGACTCTGCGTCGTAAAGTCCACCAGACGTTGAAACGCGTCACGCGCGACTTCGAGCAGTTCGAGTTCAACACGATCATCTCTTCGTTGATGGAACTGATGAACGAAATGTACAAAGCACGCGAAGCCGGTGCCGTTGGTTCCGAAGCTTGGGAGGAGGCCAAGGATATTTACCTGCGCATGCTGGCCCCGGTCACGCCGCACATTGCCGAAGAATTGTGGACCGAGCATCTGGGCAAGCCATATTCCATCCACCAGCAGGCCTGGCCGGCGTTCGACGCTGAAGCCGCAGCGGAAGATGAGATCATCATCCCGGTCCAGGTCAATGGCAAGCTGCGCGACCGGGTGGTGGTACCTGCCGAGGCCAGCGAAGACAGCATCCGGGCCGCTGCGCTGGCGACTGATGGCGCGCAAAAATACATGGAAGGGAAACCACCAAGAAAGGTCATCGTGGTTCCAAAGAAGCTGGTGAATATTGTCGTCTAAGAGAGTGTTTGAAAACTAGGCAAAACGGGGAAGGTCGGGCAAACTTGCAGGATGACCAAATCCAACCAAGTCTACCCGACCGACCTGAATGATACCCAATAGTTGAAAATTCAGCCATATCTGCCAGCAGAAGCCGGGACAAGTCGACCCCGCGAACATGGCTGGCGTGCACTGTCAATTTTCGGGCGAATGTTTACCAACAGTTTTCGGCCAATGTTTACCAGGGGTTTTTACCCAAAGTGTACCACTTCGAGCGGGTCGGGGAAACTCCAGCAATTCTCAAAATGGGAGAATTGCTTAGGCAGCTAGCTGGTGAAAGGGGAAAGCCGGGCTAGGTAGAAATGTCTGCTGCGTTTTAAGTATCCCGTACGGGGTACAAGTTGTCACGAGCGGAGACAAAATTTCAGGGGAAGAGGAATCCAAGCAGCGACAGCGGCGGTCAAACGAAGGCTGTCTGGCATCAAAAGAAAGGCAAAGAAGGGGGTGGTATCATCCGGTATCCAATTCAAGGCCCCGGAACATGAACGCGAAAACATC
Organism: Anaerolineales bacterium; assembly: GCA_034435215.1. GTDB lineage: Bacteria > Chloroflexota > Anaerolineae > Anaerolineales > Villigracilaceae > JAABUE01. The sequence continues at coordinate 2,110 of DAOTXM010000173.1, read as the reverse complement.
GCCTGGCGAATGGCGTGGTATTGCTCATCCATCAGGTCTAAAACGGTATGGAACAGGAAAGCCAGCAGGTTCAGGGAGAGCAGCAGGGAGGCCAAATGCTGACTTCCATGTCCGAAGTTGTGTTCGATATGATAGCCCTTGGTCTTGAGCACGTTGTTGTTTTCGTTTTCAACCTTCCAGCGAGCCCGTCCATCGCGCACAATGGCTTCGACGGTGGTGTCTGTGACTGCAAAATCGGTGATGAGAATTCGAGCGCTTGCTGGCGTTCGTCACTGGACCGCAAGCGCAGACAGCAACGATGGATCAAATGGAGCGCAGTTTGTTTCGGCAGATATTGCATCTGGGCTACCAGTTTTTGCGCTTGTTTGTGAAGGTGCGCGTGGAAGGTGAGTCGCATGCGGCGCTGGTGACAAGGGAGAAGACGGTATTGCCGTATCATTCGCAGAAAGGCCGCGCTTACTTTTCGATTTTCGGCAAGTTGAGCATTGAGCGCGCCTACTTCTATGCCTGGGGTGGCAGCGGGCAATGTCCATTAGATGAGGCCTTGAGCCTGCCGGAGCGTTGCTACTCTGATCTGCTGTTGGAGAGCGCTGAATTGCTGGGCGTGGAAGGGGCGTATGGCAAAGGGTTGCAGGTAGTAGCGCGGATTTTGGGGTTGAACTTGCCTGAATTGGCCCTGGAGACGAGCGTGGCGGAACACAGCCAGAACGTCAAAGCCTACTACCAGCAAAAAGCGCCCTTCCCCAGCGCCGAGGAAGGCCCGATCCTGGTAGCCCAGGCGGATGGCAAAGGGGTGCCCATGGTGCGGTGTGAACTGGATGTGAAGGTACGACGCAGCAAAGGGGACAAGAAAACGCACAAAAAAGAGACGCTTGCCACGGCGGTGTATACGATCGAGCCCTATTTCCGCACGCCGCAGGAAGTGCTCAACGTCCTGTTCAAGCAGGGGGAGCCTGCGGCGCAACGTCCGGCGCCCTGCCACAAGCAAATCTTCGCCAGTTTGCAGGGCAAACGGCAGGCGCTCAAACGCCTGGCGGCTTGGGTGCAACGTCGCGAAGGAGAACACATCTGCCAACGTGTGGCGCTCACCGATGGCGCAGAGCCTTTGCAAAAGCAGATGTTGGCCTGCCTGCCAGGCTTTCCCCTGGTTCTGGATATCATCCACGCCGTGGAATATCTGTGGAAGGCGGGCACCGCCCTGTATGGGGAAACCGACCCCTCTCGCACGCAATGGGTGCAGATGCAAACGCTTCAGCTCTTGTCCAGCCAAACCAAGCAAGTCATCCAATGCTTGGAAGACAAAGCCAATGCCCTGGCTCCCCACAGCCAAGCCGCCAGATCTCTGCACACAGTGGCCGGTTACTTTCAACGCAATCTACCCTACATGGACTAAGCCGCATACTTGCGCCGCGGCTGGCCCATCGGCACCGGTGTGATCGAAGGAACTTGTAGTCATCTCATCAAAGATCGGATGGAATTGTCCGGTATGCGTTAGACCATCGCAGGCGCTGGAGCATTGTTGGCTTTGCACGCCGTCAACGAGAACGGTAACTGGGATGATTTTCATGCTTTCCGTCGTGCCCGACGCCATCGAGAACTTTATGGCACAACGCTCAAACCTAATCGCCTTGAACTGGTGGAACGCCTTGAGACCAACCAGTTTTAGTCACACTCTTTTGATTATTGCTGGGGATCTCTCGGAGTGCAAACAACTTCTCGGCATTGCTGCGCCCCTTGCGCAATTTCATATCTTGCTGATGCGCTAAAAAATGAGGGACTTTGTGTGAAAAACACCGAAAATGCACCCTTGCCTGCATCTGCCAACTCATAGTGATTGTTCTTCCCCTTGCGATGCTCCGGAAAGCCTGCAAATGCTTCTTCCATACCTGCGATCATCCACGCTAGTTTTAGTGTCTCATACATTTGAATCCATAGCGTAGCATACTCAGCCCACTTTGCGTACCCCTTCCTGTCTCATATTGGACCTTTACAAATTGAACTAACAATGGCATAAATCGAGAGGTAGGAGGTACATATGCCAGCAGCAAAGAAGCTCAAGATGGATGAAACGCAACGGAAGCGCTTGGAAGCCTGGACGAAGAATCCGCCC
>DAOTXM010000172.1:0-4132 GCA_034435215.1 Anaerolineales bacterium | reverse complement strand
ACCCATGGTCGTCCACCCTTCTGCTATAATGTTCATGCTTCTGAAACTGCTTTTTGATACCTATTATGGATTTTTCCTGATCAATCGTATCATCCCAATAAATCGGAGCATGGGATGTTGTGGGTGAGCCACGCCCGCCCACAACACCCCACATCCTCCATCTTTTTGACAAGATACATCATTCCTTTTATTCAACCTAAGGAGCAGGCTATGGATCTTCTTCGGGACACGGGAAAGGGGCAACAATCGCTATGGAGCAGGATTCTTTCTTTCATTGGTCGCCTCCTGCTGGCCATCAGCATCCCCTTGATCGCCTTCTACGTGCTTTATCTGGGCTTCGTCTTCCTACGAGATAGCCAGGCGTCGCGGGCGGTCATTGCCCTGGTGGCGATCGTCTGGGGTGTGGGGGGCGTGGCGCTCCTGTACTGGATCTTCAACGGTCTGGTGGAAATGCTGCCAGATGCCTGGACCACGCGGTTGCTGCCATTCGTCTTTGTGGGACCGGCCATGGCCATTCTGGGCTGGTACCTGGCCATCCCCACCCTGCGCACTTTCTACCTCAGCCTGTTCGACCGGGACGGGCCGCCGGATGGCATGAACTTCCTGGAACAGTTGAGTAGCCAGGCCTTCGTCGGGCTCAGTAATTATCGCGCTGTCTTCACCGAGTCCCTGATGCTGGAGGCCTTCCGCAACAACCTGATGTGGATCGTCTTTGGCAGCACGTTATCGGTTGCCTTCGGCCTAATCATCGCGGTGCTGGCTGATCGCAGCAGTTTTGAGAAAGTAGCTAAATCCCTCATCTTTCTGCCCATGGCAATCTCCTTCGTAGGTGCCAGCATCATCTGGAATTTCATCTATGAATACCGGCCAGCCGGACAACCCCAGATTGGTTTATTGAATTCGATAGTTGTCGGTCTGGGAGGTACCCCACAAGCCTGGCCGCAATGGGTCAGTATCATCCCCTGGAACAACCTGTTCCTGATCGTGATTGTGATCTGGTTGCAGGCTGGTTTTTCGATGGTGCTGTTTTCAGCGGCACTGAAAGGTATTCCTGCTGAACTGCTTGAAGCTGGTCGCATCGACGGTGCCACTGAGATCCAGATCTTCTTCCGCATCATGGTCCCCTACATTCAAGGCACAATCATCTCGGTCTGGACAACGATTGTTATTTTTACACTGAAGATCTTCGACGTGGTATGGGTTATGACGGGAGGACAGTTTGGCACCCACGTGATCGCTACCCAGTTTTACAGGCAGTCCTTTACCAACCGCAATTCCGGCTTCGGTTCCGCCATTGCCATTGTGTTGCTGCTCGCCGTGATCCCGGTCATGTACTATAACCTGCGTCAGTTCAGGAAGCAGGAGGCCTTCTAACATGAAAAGTGATAAGCGACAAAAACAATTGGGCAGCCTGCTTGTTAATGGCACGCTGTTGCTGTTGGTCTTGATCTGGACCATCCCCACCATGGGTATTTTCGTCTCGTCGTTTCGACAAAGAAATGACATTGCCACCTCCGGTTGGTGGAAGGTCTTTCCCTATCGTGACTGGCAAGCGGTTAAGGAGATCAACCCTGCCGAGGCCGGGCTGGACCCGAATGGTATTATGGAAATTGAGGGCTATTCTGGGACCTTCGACGAGTTCCGGGCTGGGGTGATAACCCCAGACGGGGAACGCATCACCTGGATTGGGAACAAACGCATTGGCAAGGTGGAGGTCCAGGAACAGGTCTGGACCGTCGATTGGGATTTCACGCTCGACAACTACCAGCAGGTGTTGGGCGGTCAGAATTTCGAGTTCAAGAAACCGGACGGCACGGTGGAAATTGTTCCGGGCGATAATATGAACAGGGCTTTCTTAAACAGCCTGTCTGTGGCTGTGCCATCTACGGTCATCCCGATCCTGATTGCGGCCTTTGCAGCCTACGCCTTTGCCTGGATGAACTTCCCTGGTCGGCGCGCCTTCTTCATCATGATCGTCGCGCTGCTGGTTGTGCCGTTGCAAATTGCTCTGGTGCCGATCCTGCGGGACTACAGAGCCTTGAACCTCAATGGCACCTTCCTGGCCATCTGGTTGGCTCACACAGGCTTTGGGTTGGCACTGGCAACCTATCTGCTCTATAACTATATCAGTACATTGCCACGAGATATCCTGGAATCAGCTTTCATCGATGGCGCTTCACACTTTACAGTGTTCACCCAGCTGATTTTGCCGCTATCAGTACCGGCCTTGGCTTCCTTTGCCATCTTCCAGTTCCTGTGGGTCTGGAATGACTATCTGGTAGCGTTGATCTTTCTGGGTGGCAACCCAGAATTCGAGCTGGTTACACAGCGCATGGCCGCTATTGTCGGCGCACGTGGCCAGGATTGGCATTTGTTGACGGCAGGAGCATTCGTTTCAATGGTCCTGCCACTGGCTGTCTTCTTTGGATTACAGCGGTATTTCGTCCGTGGGTTGCTGGCAGGGTCTGTAAAGGGATAGCCCTTAACGATGAGACACTTTTCAAGCTGGTTGCCTGCTTCTCGCCTGGCTTTAGGGGTGTCGTTTACCAAACTATAAAAATATATCAAATCGTGGCTGTGCACTTCGATTTTGGAGCGCGCAGCCATGATATTGATTTACCACTGCATTATTACCATGACAGATATCAAATCCGAGACATTGGACTGGGCGTTCTGGTTTTATTGGATTATGGCTACTACCTTGGGGTGGGTGTTTGGAAGCCTTCTTTTCTCTGGAATACCGGTTGTCATATCTGGAGTCGCCATTGCTGCTTTTCAGTGGACTGTACTATACAAGCGTATACCAAAAGCCTGGCGATGGGTCATTTTTAGCTCACTGGGATGGATTGCCGGGTACATCCTTTTTGTACTTTTTTCTCCAGCGAATGTGGGTTTTCTACTTGGTCCGTTCTTGGGTAGTGTAATCGGTATTGTGCAGTGGTTCCTGCTTAGAAGGGAAATAGACTGGGCCGGCTGGTGGATCATTATCAGCATCCTCGCTTGGACAACGGGTCTAACCCTGATGCCTGGGTTGCTGACATCTGGCGCATTACCCGGTGCATTGACCGGATTAGCTCTGGTTATACTATTCAGGTTTTCTTCACCCCAAACAGGGCGATGAATGGAGCCTTGGAATGAAGTACAATCCATTAGGTAAAAGTGGGCTATTCGTCTCAGAATTATGTTTGGGAGCGATGGTTTTTGGGGAAGATGCCTCCCGCGGAGCAGATCAAAAAACATCTCATAGTATCATTCACAAGTTTCTGGATGTTGGTGGGAATCACATCGACACGGCCAACGTGTACGCCGATGGCCGCTCCGAGCAAATTGTTGGGGCGGCGATCAAGGATCGCAGAGACCGGGTCATTCTGGCTTCTAAAGTTCGTTTTTCGATGGGAGAGGGACCAAACGATCAGGGTCTCTCCCGCCATCATATTATTCAAAGTGTTGAAGCCAGCTTGCATCGCCTTCAAACCGATGTGATAGACCTGCTTTATGCCCATTGTTGGGACCCAATCACTCCCCTAGAGGAAACGCTGCGTGCCTTCGACGATTTGGTTGCTTCCGGTAAAGTACGTTATATTGGCGTCTCGAACTTCAAGGCCTGGTAATTGATGAAAGCGCTGGCAATGTGTGATGCACATGGTTGGGCACGCTTTATTGCAGCCCAGTATCAATATAGCCTTGTAGAGCGCAACATCGAACAGGAATTTAGCGATCTTTGTTTGAATGAAGGCCTTGGACTCACGCCATGGGGTCCACTGGGCGGCGGGTTTCTTAGCGGCAAATATCAACCTGGAGTCAAGCCGAAGGAAGGCCGCTTATCCATGATGGCGGATGAAACTGAGGAAGCCTGGCATCGAAGAGCCATTGAGCGCAACTGGAATATTCTGCAGGTTGTGGATGAAATTGCAAAAGCACATCAGGTTACGCATTCACAAATTGCTCTGGCGTGGCTAATGAAACAACCGGTGGTTAGCTCTGTAATCATTGGAGTGAGGACAATGGCTCAGTTGGATGACAACCTGGCTGCCAGTCAGCTTACTCTTACAGACCAGGAACTTGTGCGCCTGGACCAGGTCAGCAAACCGGATGAGCCCTACCCATACCGTTTTATCAAGCTGTACGGTTC
>DAOTXM010000171.1:0-1538 GCA_034435215.1 Anaerolineales bacterium | reverse complement strand
TTTAGGAGGAATTTGAATATGAACAGTCAAGACGTGAAGAACGCGATTTCCGGCGTTTTGGTTGTCGATAAACCTGTAGGCATGACCTCCCATGATGTCGTACAGGCCATTCGCAATGGAACAGGCATCCGTCGCGCCGGGCATACGGGGACGCTCGATCCTCGTGCTTCTGGCGTGTTGGTGGTTTTGATCGGCCCTGCAGTGCGCCTGAGCGAATTCGTCTCTGCTTCGGACAAGCGTTACCAGGCCATCATTCGCCTGGGAAATTCGACTGACACCTTCGATGCGGATGGCAAGTTTACCAGTCAGGAAATGCCTGTCAATGTCACGGAAGAGGAGTTCGAGAAGGTTCTTAAATCCTTCGAAGGCGAGATCGAACAGACTCCGCCGCAGTATTCCGCTGTCAAGGTGAAGGGACGCAAGGCATATGAAATTGCCCGCCAGGGTGAGGAAGTGGAACTCGAGCCGCGTATCATCCAGGTGCACCACCTGGAAGTGCTCGAGTGGGCACCGCCTGAAGTGGTTGTGGATGTACATTGTTCGTCTGGCACGTATGTGCGCTCCCTTGCCAACGATCTCGGTGAAACGCTCGGCACAGGCGCTTACCTGGTTGGTCTGCGCCGCACCAAGAGCGGACGTTTCACCCTGCGGGATGCGGTACCCCTGCGCAAGTTGCAGGAAGCCTTCCAATCGGGTAACTGGTATCAGTACCTGATCCCGGCGGCAGAAGCCCTGGGCGATTGGGAAGCCGTAGAACTCAACCCGGATGAAGTCGAAGAAGTCCGCCACGGACATCGCGTCAAGGCCGCGCCCGATACCAAACTGGAAAGCTGGGTGCGCGGCGTCAGCACGCAGGGCGAGCTGGTCGCGTTGATGCAGTGCCTCCCTGGTGAGGAAGAAGGCACCCTCGAATGGCAGCCTAAGAAGGTCTTCTTCCAGTCCGGATAAACCGTTGTAGTAGCGACTTGAGTCGCAATAAAGACGGCTGAAGCCGTTACTACTATGATTCATTACCGCTCTTTAGACGATGTAATCTTGCAAGACTCCTGGCTCACGATCGGCGTCTTCGATGGCGTGCATCGCGGGCATCAGGATATCCTGGCAAATTTGACGGCAGGCGCCCATCGCAATGGCGCGCCTGCCGTTGTGCTTACCTTTTGGCCGCATCCTGCCGTAGTGCTGGGGAAACGCAACGACTTGAAATGCCTGACCACCCCTGAAGAGCGCGCGGACCTGCTCGGTGCTTTGGGCGTGGATGTGGTCATCACCCAGCCGTTTACCCCTGAATTTGCCAAAGTCTCAGCGCGGGACTTTATGCGCCGTGTCTCTCGCCGCCTGGGCTTGCGCTCGTTATGGATAGGTTATGACTTTGCCCTGGGTCACAATCGCGAAGGGAATCTGGCATGCCTGACCGAGATCGGGGAAGAGTTGGGATACAGCGTGCAGGCCATCGGTCCGGTGAAGAACGGGGAGGATGTGCTCTCTTCCAGCCTCATCCGCCAGCGCATCCGCAGCGGACAGGTCGCGCATGCCGCTGA
>DAOTXM010000170.1:0-14632 GCA_034435215.1 Anaerolineales bacterium | reverse complement strand
TCAGCGGCATGCGCGACCTGTCCGCTGCGGATGCGCTGGCGGATGAGGCTGGAAGAGAGCACATCCTCCCCGTTCTTCACCGGACCGATGGCCTGCACGCTGTATCCCAACTCTTCCCCGATCTCGGTCAGGCGCGTCAGGTCCCCTTCGCGATTGTGGCCCAAGGCAAAGTCATAACCTATCCATAACGAGCGCAGACTCAGGCGACGAGAGACGTGGCGCATAAAGTCCAGCGCTGAGACTTTGGCAAATTCGGGGGTAAATGGTTGGGTGATGACCACGTCCACGCCCAACTCGCCGAGCAGGTCCGCGCGCTCTTCCGGGGTGGTCAGGCTTTTCAGGTCGTAGCGTTTCCCCAAGACCGCGGCAGGATGCGGCCAAAAGGTAAGCACAACGGCAGGCGCGCCATTTCGATGGGAGCCTGCCGTCAAATTTTCCAGCATGCCCTGATGCCCGCGATGCACGCCATCGAAAACGCCGATCGTGAGCCAGGAGTCTTGCAAGATTACATCGTCTAAAGAGCGGTAATGAATCATAGTAGTAACGGCTTCAGCCGTCTTTATTGCGACTCAAGTCGCTACTACGGCAGTTTATCCGGACTGGAAGAAGACCTTTTTAGGTTGCCATTCGAGCGTGCCTTCTTCCTCGCCTGGGAGGCACTGCATCAATGCGACCAGCTCGCCCTGCGTGCTGACGCCGCGCACCCAGCTTTCTAATTTTGTATCGGGCGCAGCCTTGACACGATGCCCATGTCGGACCTCTTCGACCTCGTCCGGGTTGAGTTCCACAGCTTCCCAATCGCCCAGGGCTTCCGCCGCCGGGATCAGGTACTGGTACCAGTTGCCCGATTGGAAGGCCTCCTGCAACTTGCGCAGGGGTACCGCATCCCGCAGGGTGAAACGTCCGCTCTTGGTGCGGCGCAGACCGACCAGGTAAGCGCCCGTGCCGAGCGTCTCACCGAGATCGTTGGCTAGAGAGCGCACATACGTACCGGATGAGCAATGCACATCCACGACCACTTCAGGCGGCGCCCACTCGAGCACTTCCAGGTGATGCACCTGGATGATACGCGGCTCGAGTTCCACTTCCTCGCCCTGGCGGGCTATTTCGTATGCCTTGCGTCCCTTGACCTTGACAGCGGAATACTGCGGCGGGGTCTGTTCGATCTCGCCTTCGAAGGATTTGAGAACCTTCTCGAACTCTTCTTCCGTCACATTGACAGGCATTTCCTGGCTGGTAAACTTGCCATCCGCGTCGAAGGTGTCGGTCGAATTCCCCAGGCGAATGATGGCCTGGTAACGTTTGTCCGAAGCGGAGACGAATTCACTCAGGCGCACTGCCGGACCGATCAAAATCACCAGCACGCCAGAAGCACGGGGGTCAAGTGTCCCCGTATGCCCGGCGCGACGGATACCTGTCCCATTGCGAATGGCCTGCACGACATCATGGGAAGTCATGCCCACAGGCTTATCGACAACCAAAACGCCGGAGATCGCGTTCTTTACGTCTTGACTGTTCATATTCAAATTCCTCCTAAATCATCCCTTTCTTGTCTTATTATGACACATTTTTCTGAGTTTGGGTTAAAGACCCAGCATTTCCCTAGTCATTCGTAGTACCAACGGTTCAATTTCACGCAACGTACCGGGAATATCGGCCCCGGCTGCGGCGGCGTGCCCGCCACCGCCAAAGTGCTTTGCGATGGGCGAAACGTTTATACCCTGTTCCAGCGCACGCCAGGATATTTTCACATGCTTATCGTGTTGCTCGACAAAAATCATGCCAACTTTATGACCGTCAATGGCAGAGACCATATTGATCAGGTCCGCATCATCGTTCCCCTCATAGCCGCTCGATTTGCGGTCTTCGAGTGAGAGCGTGGTCCACACGATCCCGTCTGATGACTCGAGCTTGGAAAGTCCCGCTCCCCAATAGCGGGCTGCGGGAAGCGAGCGACGGACGAGTCCGCGCATGTACAGTTCCGACATATCGACACCGGTCTCCATCAACGTTGCAGCCTGGCGTAAGGCTTCCGGCGTGATGTTCGAGGTGCGGAACCCGAGCGTGTCGGTGATGATCCCGGTCAACAGGGCAGCCGCAATTGGCTGGGTGATCTCATGACCCCAGGCCGGCAGATAATTGGTCAGGATAGCCGCGGTCGCAACTTCCTCCCCTTCGATCAAATTCAACCTCCCAAAGCGTTCGTTGGTAACGTGATGATCGATATTGATATCGGGCGGGCGAAAGGATTGGAAAGGTTTGCCCAACCGTTTGAAATCGGCACAATCCACTGCAATGAACGTATCGAAATCCCCATCCGGTACCTTCCGGACCTGATCGCTGCCCTCCAGATAGCGGAAACTGGATGGCACCCCGTCGGCCAGCACCATCTGGATGGTTTTGCCGGCATTCTGCAAGGCCAGCCCCAGCCCAAGCAGGGAGCCGACCGCATCGCCATCCGGGCGGACATGTGATGTAATCAGTATTTTTTGAGCGCCACCCAGGCGTTCTTTGATCGCTGCAATGATGTCTAAAGTCATTCTTATCGCAAAAACTCCATCAAGTGTTCTTCTTTTTCAATTGAGCCAGCAATTTCTCGATGTGATCGGCATTTTCAGGGGTGGGATCCCAGTGAAAGCGCAGGCGTGGAAAAGTACGCAATTCAATCCGCCCGGCCAAGGTCCGGCGCATAAAACTACTGGCGCTCTCCAAGCCAGCCAGAATTTCTTCTGAACGTTCCTTTCCTTCGACGGCGGAAACATAGATATCCGCAAACGCCAGCTCCCTATCTACCCTTACGTCCGTAACGAAAATTTGTTGCAGGCGAGGGTCACTAATCTCCCGGATGAGCATTTCCGAGAGCTCCTGGCGGATGCGGTCCGCAATGCGTTGCAATCTGATTCCTGATGGCATATTCAATCGATGTTATCGTCATTTATAGCCAAGAAAAGACTTTGGCAGCTCGATGTTGATTTCTGGCGACCTTTCCCGAAGGACACCGGGACAGTGTTCGTCCCGGCGCAGACAGGGTTTTATTCTCACTATAAAATCTACGCCGATTTTTCCAAAACGTAGCAGACGAGCTCGTCACCGATTTCGATGTCGTGGAAGTTTTTCAAACCAACGCCGCATTCGAATCCGGTGCGGATTTCGCGTACATCTTCCTTCTCGTGCTTAAGGGAGCCCATTTCGCCTTCGAAGACCAGGTCTTCGCCGCGATACAGGCGAACTCTGGCGTTCCGGCGCAATTCACCTTCACGCACCTTGCAACCGGCAATCTTGCCAACTTTCGAAATCGGGAATACAGCCAGCACGCTAGCACGCCCGATGATTTTCTCCGTCATCACCGGTTCCAACATGCCCTTGAGCGCCTTCTCGATGTCTTCGGTCAGCCGGTAGATAATATCATACAGGCGGATCGAAATGCCTTCCTTTTCAGCCAGGCGGCGCGCAGCGACATCTGCCTGCACGTTGAAGCCAATGACAATGGCCTTGGAAGCTGAGGCTAGCATAACGTCATTTTCACCGATGTTACCGGTTTCCGCGTACAGTACATTGACGCCGATCTCACCCTTACCCAGTTTCTCCACCTCCGAAATGATCGGTTCGAGCGAACCCTGCACGTCGGCTTTGATGATCAGGCTGAGTTCCCTGGCTTCCCCGGCCTGGTAGGCAGCGAACAGGTCCTCCAGTGATGCTTTCTTTTTCGCTTGCGCATGCTGTTTTTGCATATCGAGGCGTTCAGTGACGATATCGCGCGCTTCTTTATCCGAACTTACAACCTGGAAGAGGTCACCCGCAGCCGGGACATCGTTCAGTCCCAACACGCCCACCGGAGTGGATGGACCTGCACTCTTGAGGGGTTTTCCACGGAAGTCGAACAGGGCACGTAAACGCCCATAAGCGGACCCGGCAACCACAATGTCCCCGGATCGAAGCGTACCGTTCTGGACCAGCAGGGTTGCCACCGTGCCTTTGGTCTTATCCACCTCTGCTTCGATGACCGTCCCAATCGTGCGCCCATCGGGATTGGCACGAATATCGGTATTATCGGCCACCAACAGGATGGCTTCCAACAGGTCATCGATGCCTTCCTTCAGTTTGGCAGAGACTGGGATGACCATGGTATTGCCACCCCACTCATCCGAGACAAGTTCCAGCTCAGCTAATTGCTGCTTGACTCGCTCAGGGTTGGCATTGGCCTTGTCGATCTTGTTCATCGCGACAACGATTGGCACACGCGCTGCTTTGGCATGCGCGATAGCCTCCTTGGTCTGCGGCATGACGCCGTCGTCCGCGGCCACTACCAGGATGACGATATCTGCGCCCTGGGCACCACGCGCACGCATCGCTGTAAAAGCTGCGTGACCGGGCGTATCCAGGAAAGTGATCGCGCGCCCCTTCATCACAACCTGATAGGCGCTGATATGCTGGGTGATCCCGCCTGCTTCGCCTTCTGCCACATTGGTTTCGCGAATGGCGTCCAACAGGGAAGTTTTGCCATGGTCGACATGACCAAGGATGGTGACCACCGGCGCCCGGTTCACGAGCTTGGATTGGTCCTCACCCGCGATCAATTGTCGCCAAAGCGGAACCTCGCCAACTTCTTCCTTGACTTCCTCTTCAAAAACTTCAGGGACAGCATCATATCCATATTCGGCTACCACAATCGCGGCAGTATCGAAATCCACCGACTGGTTGATGCTTGCCATGACACCGTTGCTCATCAGTTTTTTGATGATATCAATAGGACTTCGGTCAATGATCTGTGCCAGATCGCGGATCACGATGCTGGCAGGGAGTTCGATTTTGTTCCCATTTTCGCTCATATGCCACCTCCTGACAAATTACACATAAACGCTTCGCCCCCCAGTTCAGCGAAGCCAGGCCCGGTCAGCGGGGAAGGTGCCACGTGAGCGAAAATCAATCGATCACATGGTTAGCGTTTCACCCACACTCACTTCACCGGACTCTTCGGGGAGCGTCGCCATAAAAGCTTGCAAACGCTCCCGTTCTTCGGCGGCCAGTTCTATTTTCAACGCGTGCGCCAGTGTGCCCTTTAAGCCCCGTTCCCAGCAGGAACGCCGGTCGTGCAAATAGGCACCGCGCCCGGCCAATTTCCCTGTTAAATCTACCTGCACCCCAGCAGGCGAGCGGACGATGCGAATCAACTGGCGTTTTGGCATCACCGTGCGACAGCCCACGCAGGTCCGCTGTGGGATATGTTTTATGCGTTGAGCAGTTTTCTTAGCCACCTTCTCCAATCCTCCCTCTCCCGTGATGGTCATGTACACTGTCTTTTCGACATGTCATGATCAGGGAAAGGGTTAGGGTGAGAATTTTTACCAATTTTCCTCGAAGTCGTCTCCACCGCGTTTGTGTTTCTTGCGCGCGACAACTTCGCCAAGGTCTTCATCGTACTCGATTTCGACGTGTTTCTTCTTTTTCTTCTTACCCTTCTTTTTCTTATCGCCGGACTCGTCTTCTTCATCTTCATCAGGACGCCCGGTCCGGAACATTTCCGTTAAGGCAAAGAGTTCATCCAGCGACACGTCATCTTTTACTAGATCAGACTCTTCAGTAAGTATTTCTTCCTGTTTCCTGGGCTTTTTCTCTTTGACTTTTTCTTCAACAGGCGCTTCGGCCACTCCTTCGGCAACTGCTTCTGGCTGGACCTCCACTTGCTCTTCGGTTACAGGCGCTACCATGACCGTTTCCACTTCTGCCACCTGCTCGGTAACCGGAGCTTCCTCGGCCACAACTTCAGCTTCGATGTGAACCTCAGGGGCAGGTTCCGGTTCGGGGAAGGTCAAGGCAGATAGAGCCTCCTGAATGTTATCCATCGCCTTTGGACCAATCCCCGGCAACCCTAACACCTTGTCCGGGTTGATCTTCAAGGTCAGCATCAAATCGCCGACGGTCTCGAACTCCGCCTCGGTCAGGATGTTAAGAATGTGTTCCTTAATCCCGGCATCGTAGATCGACATCTCAAAAGCAGCGGCAGGGATCTCAGCCCGGGCAGCAGTTACGCGTTCCCCTTCCACGCGAGCCGCTTCTTCCTGGATTTGAATGGTACGACGTTCCACGCGGTCCACGAACTGGGCCAGCTGTGTATATTCTTCCGGCGTGACCGGACGGCCTTCCGCCTTCTTGGTTAAGATCTGCTCGATGGATGGGATGGACTCGACAACAGTCGGGAGCATCGCAGCCAATTCGGCGTCTGCCTGCAATTTCTGGATCGCGTCGCCAGAGGCCTCGACCAGTGACTTGATATCGATACGCCAGCCGGTCAACTTGGCTGCCAGGCGGGCATTCTGCCCATCACGGCCAATCGCCAGGCTTAGCTGGTCTTCCTGTACCACGACGGTGGCTGTACGACCTGCCTCAGGCGTCTCCGAGAGATATACACCCGTGACACGCGCCGGGCTGATGGCTTTGGAGATATAAACGACGGGATCAGGATCCCATTGGATGATGTCGATTTTTTCGTCGTGCAATTCCTTGACAATGGCTTGAATGCGGACACCCTTGATCCCCACGCAAGCGCCTACCGGATCGACTCCAGCCTGGGTTGCCATGACAGCCACTTTAGCGCGCTGCCCGGGTTCACGAGCAATGGCACGCACCTCCACGATACCATGATAAATCTCAGGGACTTCGTTCTCCAACAGGCGACGCAAGAAGTTGCGATGGGATCGTGACAGGATGATTTGCGGCCCGCGAGACCCGTCTTTTACCTCCAGCACCACTGCACGGATACGGTCATGTACCTTGTAGCGTTCGCCAGGAATGCGCTGGTTGCCAGGCAGGATACCCTCGGCCTTCATGTCCAATCCCACGGTTGTCGACTGGGCATTGGTGGCCTGCACTACGCCGCTGACGATTTCGCCGGATTGCTTGTCGAAGTATTCCATCTGGGCAGCGCGCTCCGCCTCGCGGATGCGTTGTTGGATGACCTGGCGCGCGGTCTGCGCGGCAACACGGCCAAAATCTGCAGGGGTGGTTTCGACGATGGCCATGTCACCAAGCTGAACGTCCGGAACGAAGCGCCGGGCTTCTTCCAATGTCACCTCGGTGCGTTCGTCTACCACGTCATCCACCACTTCTTTTTCGGCATAGATCAAGACCTGTCCGGTATCCGGGTCGACTCTGGCCTCCACATGTTGTGCGGTGGACGCATTGACTGCCCGCCGGTAGGCCGAAACCATGGCAGATTCAATTGCCCCGAGGATGATCTCCTTAGGCAATTGTTTATCTTCCAACACTTCGTTGAAAGCCAGGGCGAATTCGCTCTTCGTCATGCTATTCCTGCTCCATTAAATCCTTGATACCTTTTGAAGAAATCGGGGTGTAGGGTAAACCTACTTTCCTCATCTTTTTGAGAAGATACGCTTTTACAAGCAGAAAAGTGGGGGTTGCCCACTTTTCGACGCGTTCGGTATTGGTGCTTCCTGCGGTCGAAATTCTAGCACACCTGTGGTAAACGTGCAAGGTTTTTTTGCTCGAATTCATTTACCGCAGATAAACACCCTTCTTTTTGATGAATACCATCCTGTTCATCCAACACGACAGATATCTCTGTGGTTACTTTTCTGCCTTTTCCTGAAGGGTATAATTCCATCCATGACAGAACGGGACATGGAAAAGGCCGCCTTGCGCGGTGAGCCATCTTACGTCTGGCGCGCCGGGCAGCAGCGTAGATTGGAAATGATTTTGAAAGCCGCCGGGGAGCGGATACGGGGCCGTGTTCTTGAGAACGGCTGCGGGGTGGGTATGTATGTAGAGCATCTAGCGCCCTACTGCGGGCAGATCGTTGGACTGGAATACGACTTCGCGCGCGCCGCCCAAGCCGGGATGCGCGCCCAACATATTCTCAATGCAGCCAGCGAGGCCCTTCCGCTTCCTTCCGCGACCCTTCGACAGGCTCAGGACTACGCCTTCGACCTGATCTTGAGTCACGAAGTGCTCGAACATGTCCGGGACGATGCGCAGGCCGTGCGCGAGATGGTGCGCGTACTCAACCCCGGCGGACGCATTGTGCTTTTTGTGCCCAATCGCGGCTATCCTTTCGAGACGCACGGGATTTATTGGAAAGGGAAATATTATTTCGGTAACAAACCTTTTGTGAACTATCTGCCTCGAAAATGGCGAAACAAATTTGCCCCACACGTGAAGGTTTATTCCAAGCGCGATCTGGATAAGCTGTTTACCGGATTACCTGTCAAGTTCATCGAGCGCACGGTCATTTTCGGTGCGTATGACAACATCATTGCCCGTTTTGGGATGGTCGGAAAAGTGTTGCGGGGTATTTTACAGTTTCTCGAAAAGACACCATTGAAAGGGCTGGGATTGTCACATTTCTGGGTGGTGGAAAAGCTGAAAGTCTCAGACTGAACTTGAGCTGCTCTCATTCTCGCGCCATACAAAACGGACGAAAAAGTTGGCTCTGCCATTTTTGGCGGGAAAAATGCCGAAATTGGAGTGTGAACGTGCGCACGCGCGTTCACACTCCAATTTCGGACTCCCATCCCGACATAAACGGTAGACCTTAAAAAATTAAGTTGACCTCTTGGGAAATAGCTTCCTGCGCAAGAAAAAGACTGCCAGCAGCAACAGGAACGGGTCGATCCCAAAGCGTGTACGGTTGTTCTCACCAATATCTAGCAGAATCCCGGCAGCAGACACGAACACGATGTTCCAAACCATGAAAAGAGCCAGGCCATACTCCAGATCATGGCGGTTGCCTCGTTGCCGCCAGAGGTAAATGGGAGCCGCTGTGATAACAAGCAGAAAGCCGACGGCCAGCCACCAGGCCACATGGTCCGGGGAGAACGTGCGCGAACGCTCTGCAAGGGATTCATCCTTTTGCCACTGGCCATAGAACAGGCGGTTCCAAAATGTGTCCCATCCATCGACGGGAACGCGAATTTCGAAAGTTGGCTCGTAGTCGCTGGCAGAATGCAAATAAATATAGAACGAGAATGGAAGGTTGTTCAGGTAGTAACGAGGCGCATGCAGGATGATGCGTATCGAATCCCCCATATAACGCTTATCTGCATATATATAACTCAGGTGATGCTGGTTACGGTAACCATTGGACACGTTTATCTCGTCCAGCAGCGGAATGCCGGTGAGCGGTGTGTCGGGGAAATATTTCAGGTAGACATCCGGAGAGCGATATGGCGGGACAAGCGCCAGATCGGAAACAACGCCTTCCTTGACCCATTGCTTGCGTACATCCTCGGGAATGTTAATCGTTACCGTTTTAAAAAGGTTCAAGCCAGCCCAGGTACTGGCAGTGAAGGAATCATATAGAACCCAGTTTTTGCCATACCAGGCAAACACCAGCAGGAACGCAGGAGCCAGCCACAAAAGTTTGCGATGATCTCCCTTAAGCAACACAGCAACAATACAGAAACATCCCAGCAGCCAGACAAGATGGAACAGGTTCCAGGTTAGCGCATTGGTGGCCAGCAATATAGAAAATACAAGACTATCGACGGCGCGCTTCTTCTCAAGAAAGCGGGCGAGGTATATTACGGACAGGGTCAGCAGGACTGTGGTTGGATAGGTGTAAAAATAGTAATTCTCGAAAACGACAGTCGCCGGGCTGACGATAAACCAGGCTGCCAGAATGGCAGAAAGATAATTTGGAAAACCCAGTCTGTTCCCAAGAAAGTAAATTGCCAGGGTCAATAAAAGGCCACCCAGAAGGAAAAAGGCGTGAAATATTGGGGCATAAGTGGTGGGGAAAAGTTGGAGGCCAATCCCTGTCAGCAAATTCATCAGGGGGGGTTGTGTGTGCAGGTAGAAAATGCTGCGCCAGAGATCGTTTTTCAACAGGTAAATATCGATGAAATGCCAGGTACGTATGATCGTATCTGCATCAAATTGAATGCCTGCATTGCTGTACACGATTCGGGAAACAATGAAAATCACCCCCAGGACAACCGGCGTGATCAACTCTTTTCGTACACTTTCCCTTGCCATATCTACTGGCTTAGCGGCTCTTTGAAGTCGTAAATACCATCACGGACAGCCCAACGGCTGGCACAGGAGGAACATTGTAGATAATCGTCATATTTTTCCAGCGGCCAACTTTCACAGCCCGGGCATTTAAACCACAGGGTCACCACCTCAGGGACGGTTTTGCTTCTTTCGCCGCCCAAACTTGCTCTCACGAAAACACTGGGCGTCAACTGCCATAACAACCCCGTCCACTGGACCAGCCCGTCCAACGCAACCAGGATGCCGGTTGGGACCAGCCGTTTGAGCAAACCCAGACGGAAATGTGAGACGGTCAATATTTTTTCGATCCGAAAGCCAAGCTCCTGCAACCAAGTACGCACCGCTGTGGGGTGGAAATCGAAATTCAATTTCACAAATTCGACCGGTTCCAGCGTAAACGGGCTCCACTTTTGCCTGCCCAGCAAATAACGCAGGATCGCTTTGAGATTGAGCTTGCTGGCGAATTCCAGAATAAAGACCGCGCCGGGTTGCAAAACATTCCGTATCTGTGCAAGTGCCCTGGGTGCATCCGCCATATGATGCAGCGTGCGGATCATGGTCGCGCCATCGAACAGACCATTCACAAAGGGCAAGCGGTATACATCCGCTGCGACATAAATATAACGGTCAGACTGGCCCAAACGCGCCTGTGCCTGCTGCAATTGCGTGGTGGAATAATCTAACAGCACGATGTGTTCATAACCAACATAGCGCGGTGTATTACGTCCCGCACCCGCGCCTATTTCGAGCATGAGCTGTCCGCTTTTAGGCAGGAGTCGCTGCAGAGCAATGGACTCCGCGCGATCTTCGTATGCACGACCACCCTGATCCCAGAAAGAAGTCTGGTAATCAGAACCGTCATAGTTACACACAGGGGGGGTTGTCATACCTTTTTCAAAAAATAATGTTCATTGTCCGGCTTAATATTTGGTGTGCACGCAAAGGTTGTCAGAAAGTACCGCGAAAAGTGGGTGGGCATGCTTCACACGCCCACCCACCTGACATGTTTTGCGTGCACACAATATTTGCATGCCGAACACTGAACCGATTACATAATACGAATTACCGACCGTTGAACCCACGCCCCATGCCGCGATATTTGAAGCCCAGTTGTTTCATCATCCCCGGATCATAGATATTGCGACCGTCGAAGATGACAGGGGAATTCAACAATTCTTTGATTTTTTCAAGGTCGAGCTGCTTGAACTCATTCCACTCGGTAATCACCATCAAGGCATCGCAGCCCTTGGACATCGAGTAGGGATCGTCGAACATTTCTACTGCGGGCAGGATCGGGCGGGCTACCTCCATTGCCACCGGGTCGTAGCCACGGACTTTGGCGCCCGCAGCCGTGAGCGCCTGGGCGATGTCGATTGAAGGCGCATCGCGCATATCGTCTGTGTTGGGCTTGAAAGCCAGGCCGAGCAAACCGATCGTTTTACCCTTGACGCCCCCCGTCATGGCCTCGATATGGCGGACAGCATCCTTACGGCGGTCGTAATTGATGTCCATGACGGTGTTCAATATCTTGGGATCCAGCCCCTTCTCCTCAGCCATATAGGCCAGCGCCAACACATCCTTGGGAAAGCAGGAACCGCCCCACCCTAAGCCGGCATCCAGGAACATCGGGCCAATACGCTTGTCATATCCCATCCCGGCAGCTACTTCCTTCACGTCCGCGCCAAGCACCTCGCAGATATTAGCCACTTCATTGATAAATGAAATCTTGGTGGCCAGGAACGCGTTGGAAGCATACTTGATCATCTCAGCGGTGCGCAGGTCGGTGATGACGATCGGCGCGCGCAGAGGCAGGTGCAGTTGAGCCACTTTTTCCGCCGCTTCGGGATGCAACGAACCAAGCACTGTGCGGTGCGGGCTCATGAAATCGCCAATGGCCGAGCCTTCGCGCAGGAATTCCGGGCACGAGACCACCCAAAAGTCAATTGGTTTGGGCTGGGCACTCTTCACAATATCGGCCACCCAGTCCCCGGTCCCGACCGGGACCGTGGATTTGTTGATGATGATCATCGGGCCATTCATATTTTCCGCAATCGACCTGGCTGCCGCGGCTACATATTGCAAGTCCGCTTCTCCGTTCACCCCGGAAGGGGTTCCAACGGCGATAAAGGCGAATTCGGTCCCATCGACAGCTTCTTTATAGGAAGTTGTGAAGGACAATCGTCCGGCCTTGACGTTGCGTTCCACCAGCTCTTCGAGGCCAGGTTCATAAATCGGCATAATACCTTTCTTCAAATTTTCGATTCGCTCTTCATTAACGTCCAAAGCAATGACACGGTTTCCAAGATCGGCAAAGCAAGCACCAGTCACAAGACCGACATACCCGACACCGACCACGCAAATTTGTTTCATTTTTTACCTCGCAATTTGGATTATGAGTTTCTGCGCAAAGCAGACTGACGAAAAATTATTGTTCTATTGAATCTATCCTTTTTTTGCTATTATCCTCCCTTTAGAATTTTCCAATGTACTTTCGACCAATTGGATGAATTGATTGGCATCGAAGGGTTTGGACAGGTAAGCATCCACCCCGGCATCCAGGGCGCGCTTCCGTTCCATGGGTAAGGTATGAGCTGTAATTGCAATCATCGGAATGCGGGCAGTTTCCGGGTCCTCCCGGATGCGCTTGGTCGCATCCCAGCCATCCATCTCCGGTAAGGCCATATCCATCAGGATCAGGTCAGGTTTTTGCTTGCGAGCAGCATTCACTCCGTCCCGGCCGTTGACCGCCAGGAAGGTATCGTAGCCGGCAAATTCCAGAATCGCACGCACGAGTTCGTAATTATCCAGATTGTCTTCCACGACCAAAATGTGCCCTTTGCTCACGTTCATCTCCTGCGTTAACTATACTACGGCTCTATACATCCAGCAATATAATACCCACGGTTGAAAATCGCGCATTCCTTCTCGAAAAAAAGCGCAATTTTCAACCGACCTGGGTATAACGTATAATCACCCCATGAAACTCCTCTTTGTAGTCGATGGCCGTTCCCCGATCGCCTTAAACTGGATTCGATACTTCGCCGAACGCGGGGATGAGGTTCATCTCGCCTCGACCTTCGCCTGTCAGCCTGATTTGGACATACAGGGATTGGATATTATTCCCGTTGCTTTCAGCGGGACCAAACGAGCTCCCGTTTCATCAACATCCCACCTCGCCTCCTCCCGGACCCTTAGCTTGCCTGCGCTCTTAAGAGTGCGTCTCGCTATCCGGCATTATTTCGGCCCTCTCACCATTGCCCGCTCCGCGCGTAAATTGCGGACCGTGATCGAGCGTGTACGACCCGATCTGGTGCATGCCATGCGCATCCCATTCGAAGGCATGTTGGCCGCAGATGCCTACCAAGGCACGCCATTGCTGGTCTCCATCTGGGGCAACGATTTCACCCTGCACGCCCCATCTACGTGGCTAATGGGGCATTATACACGGTGGACGATGCAGGTGGCAGACGCCCTGCACGCCGATTGCTGGCGCGATATCCGCCTGGCACGGGAATGGGGCTTTGCTACCAAACGGCCGACTCTGGTCATCCCCAGCAATGGCGGCATCCGCAAAGATGTATTTTTTTCCCCCGAAAACCTTGTGGATGCGCCTGTGGTCATCAACCCGCGCGGCTTTCGCGCTTATGTGCGCAATGATGTGTTTTTCAAAAGCATCCCGCTGGTGCTGAAGGAAGTTCCCGATGCGCGCTTTCTGTGTGCTTCGATGGCAGGCGAGCTGCAGGCCTTGCAATGGATCGAAGAACTCGGCATCGGTCATGCCGTGGAATTGCTTGCCCCCATGCCAAACGCCCAAATGGCGAAAGCCTATCGGCGCGCGGCGGTGCTGGTCTCGCCCAGCATACATGACGGAACCCCTAACAGCCTGCTGGAGGGCATGGCCTGTGGCTGCTTCCCCGTGGCAGGCGACCTGGAGTCCATTCGCGAGTGGATCACGGACGGGGAAAACGGCCTGCTGACGGATGCCACTGACCCGGGCAGGTTGGCGGAATCCATGATCAGGGCGCTTAAAAACAAAGACCTGCGGGAGCAGGCCGCAGGTCTGAATGCGAAGCACATCACAGATAGAGCTGAGTACAACACCTGCATGTCTCAAGCATTGTCATTCTACAAAAAGTTTTAGCTCCTCCCCTTACTTATAATACCCAGGGCGGTCACAAATTGCACTTATGCAAATGTCGGAGAGCGCAATTTTTGATCGTGGACATTATACAAGGACAATGCAGGGGTACTCTACCAAACCGTTGAAACCTGTTGGTTGGGCTATCCCTTCGGCGCGCGCAGGGAATCCAGACGGTCCTTCAGTTCGATTCGGCGCGTGTCAGCAGCGTGACGAATTTCGCTCATGAAGTTCTGTCCGCGTTCCCGCAACTCTGCGCGCAGCTCATCTCCCGATTCAGGAGCCAGTAATAAGGCAATCGTCGACCCCACCAGGGCGCCGACAAAAACGCCGATCAAGAAGCCAAACATCTTTCGCATGGGAACCTCCTTAAAGATGATAGGTTTTGAAAAAGAGTCAATGTCAAAATGACAAGCAACGTGTGCTGAAGTATCTCTTCAAAAAGAAGGGGGAGGTGGGGGGGGGGGGGGGGGTGGGGGGGGGGGG
>DAOTXM010000169.1:0-6890 GCA_034435215.1 Anaerolineales bacterium | reverse complement strand
CACATGTTGCCACCGTCCGGATGAATCCATGATCACGCGCATCCATTTCAAACCCGCATTCCATGTCGCTGCATCGATGTGTTTTGTTTCCGCAGTTCCCCCGATGCGGTTGTCGGCAAGTTCCGCCGATGGCCTGGTTTGCAGTTGGAATGCTGGAAAGGCATTGCCATCTTGGAGACCGGGTGCCTGGATTCTCCCCTGAGCAGGCGGCGAGAATTCACTCGTGCTCCCATCAGGGGTAGTAGTGTTGGACAAAGGAAATGGCCCGGTGAATGGGGCGCCCTTGGTGAAATGGAACACACCATTTCCGTCAGCATAGACCTGACCTTCGTAAATTGCTCCTTCATCGCCGCTATCTGAGAAAATTTCCACTGTACAATTCGAACAAGTAGCGCCTGAAAATGTGCCAGCTTGCAAATTCCAGTCATAGATCATTGGTGGTCGAAGTGCACTCTGGCTTCCGGGCACTCCTATGCCACGCCCGTCGTTT
Source organism: Anaerolineales bacterium (assembly GCA_034435215.1). Classification (GTDB taxonomy): domain Bacteria; phylum Chloroflexota; class Anaerolineae; order Anaerolineales; family Villigracilaceae; genus JAABUE01. Next base: position 6,400 of record DAOTXM010000169.1, on the reverse strand, counting down.
TCACTGATACTATTCTGCGTGACGGTATTATTGGGCGTGTCTTCCCAGAACGATATGCCGTCTCCGAGGTTGTAGGCAATCATATTGCCCGGCCCCACCACGTTGTGGCTCGTGCGATCGATGAGAACACCCGCCAGATGGTTGCCGAGATGCCTGCCGTATGTGCCTACTCCAATCAGATTATTCGAAATGGTGTTGCCACCATCCGCCACACAGCACAAATAGACACCCGCCGCTTCATTACCCCCGATGATATTATCAATAATCAGGTTCTGTGTTGCGCCATTCGAATGAATCCCATCACGAGCATGGCCTCGCGTCGCTGTACCATCGATGGTGATGCCGATGTAGTTGCCTTGAATAGTATTATGCGATGTATCATCATCCCATAAACCAATACCAAAGTTCCCATTCCCACTGATCAGGTTCCCTTGACCTAACAACCCGTCTCCAATATTTCTATCGCCGCCGATGATGTTAAATTGTGCGCTCCCATGAAGGCCAATACCCGCATTGGGAAAGCCAGTGATCTGCAACCCGCGAATGATATTGTTGTTCGAAGCGATGGAAAGTCCATGTACAGGCTCTTGTATGGCGATTCTGCTGCCATCCAAGATCACCCCTGCATCGCTGGCGTCGATGGTCAGGTTTCCCTGGGTGATCTCCGGTAGACTGTCCTTCAAGGCGATTGTGACCGGTACATCTGGTGGGAAAACGACCGGATCGAAAACGATCTTATCGAATGGCTTTGCATTTTCCAGGGCTTGACGCAGGCTGCCAGGACCACCATCGTTGGCGTTTGTAATTACGATAGTTTTCCCTTGCGGAAGTGGGGTTTGTGTGGGTGTCGAAGGTGTCTCTCTGGTGTCAGCTGGGGATAGAACTGGACCACAGCCGTTCAATACAAGAGATAGGGCGACTGTAATAAGAAAAAGGTTTGTAATATATTTCATCATTCCCTCCGAAAAGACCGCTGAATCATGTAACTGGTTGGAGTCCTCAACATAACTGCTTATGGATTCTGTATAAAACGTCCCGAAGGTTTTGTTTGTGCTGCTTGCGTGCCTTTTAGCCAACCTTCAGGACGGCGTTCTCATGTGATGCGGCCAATTTTATGCATAATAGTTCGAGAATCCAAACTTCTTATAATCTCGTGATTTGGATAATTGCCAGATTACTATCCCGAACGTTATGACGCAGGTGAAGTAGAACAAGGAACGATTTGTAGAAACGATGAGGCCACCTATGAATGTAGGTAACGCCGACATCACCAGATCGACCAAGCGGGATCGTTGCCATTTGGCGTAATCTTTCAGAACCTTTTCATATCTCTCAGGAAGATTCAATTTGACATTGTTCTTTTGTTTTCTTTCGATTTCGGACAGATTCAGGAAATAAAAGCCAAAGCCGAATATGAGAAAAATGCCCGTGTTTGGATCTCTTTTGAATAGCTTGGCAGATGTGACATTGTCGAAGTATACAATTATCCGAGTTCGAAGATTGAATTTGCAGGGCTTGTCTAGGTCCGGCTGGCAAATCTATGGCATGGGATGCGCGGCAAAGAAACCCCACATCAGAGATGTGGCGGAAATTTCCATCGTCGGTTCCCCGATCTGCGGGTTGACCGCCTCCCCGCCTGGCCAGGCATGTTCACCTTCCAGGATGCGGTACAGCTCCACGGCTGAGCCTTGCGCGCATGGCGCGTAGACATCGTGTTGGATGCTTCCCGACCCTGTTTGTTGTGGGGTTGGGCAAGCATCTCTCTCTGCCCAGTACTCAATCGCCTCTTCCACGGCGACGAACTCAAGACCTGTGGAAGTGGTCCCGCCGTTATAAGGATTGAGACGATCCGCTGTCCCGTGGAAATGGATGACCGGCACGCTTCTCTCCGGACGGCAGGTTGCCTGGTCCTCCCGGACCTGTGTCGCGGCCACCGGCCCGATTGCCGCGATCCGGTCAGATAATTCACAGGCCAGCCGGTAGGTCAGGATCGCTCCGTTCGAAAAACCGGTGGCGTAGATACGTTTTGGGTCGACAGCAAGAAATGACGCCAGTTCGTCGATGAGCGCGCGGACAAATCCCACATCGTCTACCCGGTTCCTGGCCGCCTCGCCACAACAACGCCCTCCATTCCAGGACTTTTTCTCGCCCGTACCATTAGGATAGACCACGATGAAACCCGTGTGATCGGCCTCTTTGTTCAAGCCGCTGATGCGCGCCATCTCCTCGGCGTTCAAACCGATTCCATGAAAAGCCAACACCAACGGCGTTGGATGTGCGGCATCGTAGCCGGGAGGGATATGCAGGAGGTATGTTCGTTCCACCTCGGCATGGACCAGGGAGCGCATCACATCGCCCGGAACGGCAGGCCCGGTTGGGTTAGCGGGGGCCGGTGCCTGTGGGGTGGACGCCGCCAGACCGCAGGCAAGAAGAAGCATTACAGCCGGGAGCGAGAAAAAGAGTCGGTAGAACCTGGCGGGGCTCTCATGCAGATCGAAGGATTGCATTGCCTGCTCCGCTCATGCCTGGTATACCAACTTCCCGCCCACCATAGTCAGGTCGATGGTCAGATTGAGGAGGTCCTCGGGAGCGGTCGTGTATGGATTGTCGTGCCACACGGTCAGGTCGGCGAACTTGCCCGGCTCCAGGGAACCCTTCTTGTTTTCCGCAAAATCCGCGTATGCGCCGGCCATGGTATGAGCGTACATTGCTTCTTCGATAGTCAGCGCCTGTTCCGGGCTGACCGGTTTTCGGGAGAACGAAGTGCGCACCAGTGCGGCGCATAGCGTATGTTGCGGATCCCACCACGGCATAGAGGGCGCGTCCGAACTCAGGCAGACGGGGATGCCCATGTTCAGCCAAGTGCGCAGCGGGATCATACGCTGCATGCGTTCCTCGCCCCAGATCCTCTCGCAGGCGTCGGCAAATGCCCAGATAAGTGTGGGCTGTGTGGAGATCACCACCCCCAGGTCCTTGGTGCGTTGCAGGGCTTTCTCTGTGTTCAACGGGGAATGTTCGATTCGGTGGCGCGGATCGGGGCGCGGGTTCTTGTTCATGGCGCTCTCGATCGCGTCCAGTGCCAGGTCCACGGCTGCGTCACCGGCTGTGTGTAGGGCCACCTGATAACCCGCATCGTGGAAGGCGCGTACCGCCTCTTTCAAGTCCTTGGGCTTCCAGATCGAGATGTTCCAGGCTATGCCATTGTGGGGCTCGTTGGTGTATGAAGCCTCCAGGGCACCGTCCACCTGGAATTTAGCCCCAGCAAAGTGCATGAAATCGCTCTCGTACCGCATAGCCTCGATATCTGCGATGCGTCCGTCCAGTTCCTGGATGTATTCCAGGACGTTCATCACCTGCCCCCGGATGCTCATTTCGCCGCGCTGCGCAAGATTGAAATAGGCCTGCATGCGCTCCATGTCGCGTGCATACACATCCTGGAAGCTGGTGACCCCCATAGAGGCAAATTTAGCCTGTGGGTTCAGAACGCTGGCTTCATAGGCCCGCAAGTCCAAAAAGTTCGGCGGCCACAGACGGCGAAAGACATCCATGGCCGGATGGTTCATCACCGTGCCGCTGGGTTCACCATTGGTTTCGCGTAGAAAGCGTCCATTGCCAGGGTCTTTCGTTTCAGCAGTCACCCCGGCCATTTCCAACGCCAGGCTGTTGACGACCGCCATGTGCCCGCCCTGGTTGATCAGCATCACAGGATGCTTCTGCGAGACCGGATCGACATCATGCTTGGTCGGGTACCGACCGCCAAACGTGACCCACCCAGAGCCAACCACCCATTCGCCTGGCGGGGTCTGGGCGATCCTTTCCGCGACTTTTGCCTGCATCTGTTCCACGGTGTTGACGGCTGGCCAGCTGATGTCGACATATGTCGTGCCGAGCAGACCGCAGGCGCTCAAGTGACAGTGCGCATCGATCAGGCCGGGAGTCACAGTACGCCCGCCCAGATCGATCACCTGCGTGCCCTCCCCGGCTATGTTGCGCACACCCTGCTCATCGCCAACAGATAGGATCATCCCGCCCTTGATGGCCAGCGCTTGCGCTACAGTGCGCTTTGCATCCATCGTGACGATCTCCCCATTGACTAGGATGACATCAGCAACTTCCCCCGTGCTCAGCGTGGGGGCAATCGGAATAGCGGGGCTGGTTGGGGGTGGAACTGCGGTCAACTCGAGTAGTTTGGAACCGCCCCCGCAGGCCAGGCTGGCCCCGCCCAGCGCAGCACCGCTTAGTTTGAGAAAATCACGGCGGGTCAATCGATGTTTATGAGTCTGGCACATGCTTACTCTCCCTTCTAAGCCCACTAGGCGAAACGCTCAAACTGGATTTGTTCAGCAAACATGGCATACAATCTGTGTACCAGAATCACTATACAACAAAAGCGGTCCAAAAACAATAATCATTTGGGTGCGTTTCAAACAAGTTGAAAAGTTTCGGAAAAACGGGTATGCGGGGGGTGTACATCCGTTTTTCCGGCTTCCTTCAACTCAAATGAAGCACACCCTAATTATTTTCATCAAGCAAGGGAAAAGGTAGCGTGTTTCCGTCCACGCTGCTATGATATGTTTATCGTTGCGCTCGCCCGTAAAGCCACAGGGCGCGGATGGCTTCCAGAGTCGCGTGGACATCCTGGTTTGGGTCGTCTTCACTCTGCCAGCGTCCATCCTCTTCCTGGCATTGCTCCAACCTGGATGCAGCCCTGTCGATAAGAGCATGCTCTTTCGTTATCCCTGCAAGGTGCAGGGTCAGCAGGAGCCAGGACAAGTTGCTTGCAGGCAGGTCGTCGATTCTTTTGCTGAGTTATTCGAAAACACGCTCGAACGGTTCCCGCCAGTTTACTTTGTACCACAAGCCAGCCGCCAGCCAGTGGGTATGCAGGAACCCAGGTAGGTGTCCTTCCGGGTCGAGACAGGCTCGGAGAAAACCGGCCGCTTTTACAGCCCGGTCTTCAGGGTTGCCCAGGATTGCCAGCCAGAAACCGCAGTTTGCGGTCAGATAAAGTTGAGCGGATCGGTCGCCTGGCCTGGCCCAGGGCGGCGCAAAGCCAGCGATGGTTTCGTCTTCTTCCCAACTCCCCTCCGGCAACTGGCGTTCGATCAGAAACCGGACTGCCCACCGAATAGCAGTTTCTGATTCGGTCAGGCCAAGTTGTTCGGCCTGAGCCAGATGAAAACAGGTTGCGTCGAGGGAGGAGTAATCCTCCGCCCAGAACGGCGGCCAACCGCCATCTGGCCGTTGCCCTGCAAAAAACCTGGCAACGATTTCCTGTGAAGGGCGTTTATTGGCCAGCAAATGCTGGAGACGCGCCTGTTCTACCGCATTGCTGTGACTCTTGATGAATGCAAGGGCTTTGTCTAGATCGACCATCGAGGTCATCCCCAAGACTGGTTTCTGTCGATCAGGATTGGCTTGCGTTCGACCTTCGAGACATAGTCCCCGTTGAAGGATTTTGTCGCATTATGGGATAGCCACCGGCGTCAGCAATGACCCTGGCGCAGGCGCGAACAAGCCGATATCGGTGCAGGAGTCCTGGCCGATGCGGGAGAGCAGGGTCTCACCGCTTTTGACCTCCACCTGGATGGGCGTATTGACCCGGTAGGTGCTGTCCGCGGTCAGTTTGAGCGTCACCTGTCGGCCGTGCGGGAGCAGCGGTATGCAGACCGTTTTGTCCGGGTGGACGCGGCCTTCATCGTAGGCGTTCAAGGTGGTGCACAGATTGGCCAGGTCGATGCCAGTGTTGTTCTTCAGGACCACGTACGCATTGGTCACTTCGCCCATGCCGTGTGTGATGTCGATGCTGGTGTTGCAGCCCAGCACTTCCACGATGATGTTCGGTGAGACGGGCGGTAGGGTCGGCGTGTCAGTGGGAGTGGGCGCTTCGGTGAAGGCAGTGGCCGTCTCGCTGGGAGTGACCGGCGTGGCAGTCCAGGTCGGCGCATCGGTGACAACCACAGGTGTAGCCGAGCTGGTGATGGTGACGATCACTGGTGTGGGTGAAAAAATGGACGGTGTGATCGTGGGCGGCGGCGCGGGGAAGGTCGGTACGGTATAGGACCAGCCGTCGCAGGCGGAAACGACAAAAATAAGGAAAAATGAAAGCGTGAGGAATTTTTTCATGCCAGGCTCCTTGATATGGATAATTGTAAACTGATTTCGAAAAACTTGACATTATCGGCATTATCGCCAAGGTACCAAAGGCGTCAGGAAATGTGCTAAAGTCGCCAAATGAAGCCCCTGGAGTCCCAATTGAGATGCTTGGCGAACTTTCCCAAAGGACAGCGGGATGGCGTGCGTCCTGGCGGTACGAGAAACAAAGTTGCATGCCTCTTACAAGCCAGAACGTCGTATACTATTACATCAGGGGTGTGGGGGGGGTTGTTTGGGGGGGGCG
>DAOTXM010000168.1:0-1698 GCA_034435215.1 Anaerolineales bacterium | reverse complement strand
CCCACCCCCACACTTTTCCCCGGTACTTTCTGACAACCTTTGCGTGCACACCGTTTGTACTGTCTTGGCATGTCCCGGTGGACCATGCTATAATTTTCCCAACCGCCCTGGTAGTTCAAAGGATAGAACAAGGCACTCCTAAGGCTTAGATGTGGGTTCGATTCCCGCCCGGGGCACTTCTACACCAAGCCTCAGGCAGTTTTGATCTTCTTTTGCGCACTGTTCCAGTCTTGTATATAAAACTTTAAGGTATTTCTTATAAAAAGGGTATTGCCTTTAATTCCAGAATATAGTAATATGTAGACGGCAGACGCTAGGGTGCCCCCCTCACCCTGGCGTTTGCCATTTAATACATTTTCTTTAGCACTTCACCAAAGCGTGTGACCTCATCTAACGTGTTGTAATGGGTCGCGCCGACACGCACCATGCCGCCCCTGGATTCGACCCCCAATCTTTCGGTGACCGCCAGGGCATAATAATTCCCATCCCAAACGTAGAAGCCCGCCTTTCCCAATGCTTCCGCGATCGCACGCGGATGCCTGTCTTCCATTGTGAACGAGACCGTCGGGACCCGTTCATCCAGGCGTTTCATGTCCGTCAGACCGTGGATGCGCGTGCCTGGCACGGCCTCGATGGCCTCGATCAACGCGCGGCTGAGTTCGAACTCATACGCGCGGATGGCGGTCATGGCTGCTTTCAGACCCAGCCGCCGTCCGGTAAGTCCTTCTTCTGCAAGGCTTTGCTTTTGTGGCCCGGCGAACTGCCCCGCCAGCCACTCGAAATATTCCAAGGCACCCAGCACCCCGGCAATGCCTTCGTGGTTTTGGGTGCCGGTCATCCATTTGCCGGGCGAGTTCTTGGGCGCAGGGCGGACCTTGTATGCTTTCAACTCCTCCAGCAACTCCAGTTTTCCATACAGGGCGCCAACATGCGGACCAAAGAACTTATAGGCGCTACAGACCAAGAAATCGCAATCGACAGCCTGCACGTCGATGGGGCCGTGAGGCGCATATTGCACCGCGTCGATATAGACCAGCGCTCCAGCATCTTTCGCCATCTTGGTCAGTTTGCGCACCGGGTTGATCGTACCGGTTGCATTCGAAGCGTATCCGAAGGCCACGATCCTGGGTTTGCGTTCCAGGGCCCGCTCGAAATCATCCAGTTTCAGGGTGCAGTCCTCCACATCGAAGTCCACCCAGGTGACCTGACAGCCGCAGTCTTCGGCGATCAGCAGCCAGGGCGAGATGTTGGCATCATGGTCGAGGCGGGTGACAACGATCTCGTCGCCGGGCTTCAGTCCGCGTGCCAGGGAGCGGGACACATGCAGGGTGAGAGTGGTCATATTCGCGCCGAACACGATCTCGTTCGGGGAAGAGGCGTTCAAGAAGTCTGCCATGGCGGCATGCGCCTCGTGCAGGATCGCGTCCGATTGCTGGCTGGTGGCGAAAGCGCCTTCGTGGTTGGCATTACATTCCAGCAGGTAGCGGTTGATGCGTTCCAGGCTGTGTTTGGCGATTTGTGTGCCGCCGGGGTTGTCAAAAAATACGGCTGGGCGATCCAATGACGGGAATTGTTGGCGAACGATGGAAAGGTCGAGAGACATGGTTGCTCCTAGTAGATAGAGTTGCTTTTAAAGTCTGATTGTATGTGTCTCAGCATTTCACATAAGCTGAAAAATACCCGAAGACATGAGTGCGG
>DAOTXM010000167.1:0-3627 GCA_034435215.1 Anaerolineales bacterium | reverse complement strand
TTCGGGTGAGCAGTACCCACCAGGTCGAGAGAACGCAGGCTTTTGAAGCACTCGCATGCAAGGAGAACCAGCGTCTCTCTCCCTGAGCCAGTTCTCAGGATGCCAGAGACCCTATTCGTTCGTCAAGTGTTGGAAAAATGGTGCCCCACACCACATATCATACGAGGAGATAAACTATGCAAATCAGCAAAGCCATGGCTGATCTGATGAACGCCCAGGTAGGAAACGAATTGGGCGCATCCAATCAATATGTACAAATCGCCTCCTATTTCGATGGAGAAGCGCTTTCCAAACTGGCCAAATTCTTCTACGACCAGGCCGAAGAGGAACGCGAACATGCTATGAAGTTCGTCCATTATTTGATGGATGTGGGCGCAGAGTTGAGTATTCCCGCTATTCCCGCCACCAAGACCGAAATCGGTTCAGCCGAAAAGGCCTTCGAGATGTCACTGGGCTGGGAGCAGGAAGTCACTGGCCAGATCAATGCTATGATGGACCTGGCCATTCAGGAAAAGGACTACGCATCCCAGGCCTTCCTGCAATGGTTCGTGACCGAACAGGTGGAGGAAGTCTCCAGCATGGAGAGCATGCTCCAGGTCGTACGCAAGGCAGGCGAAAAGAACCTGCTGATGGTAGAAGCCTACCTGACACACCGCGAATAGAGAAGAACGAACGACATCAAAAAGCCGTATGCGAACATGCGCATGCGGCTTTTTAGTTAGTTTTGCCCCTTTGCTGGTACGAAAGTGACCTATGAATTGAAAGATGGACAGGTTATGAATGAAACCGTTGAGCTGGCGATCGATAGGCCGGATGATCTGGCTCGAATCAGTGAGTTTTGCCAACCTTATTTTTCTTTTTTTCTTCCTCGTCGATTTCTTTTTGGGGCATGAAGGACATCAGGAAGGCTACGCCTGCGCCAATCGCAAATCCACCCGCCGACCCGGCGCTGGCGAAATCTGTTAACCCGATCAGCAAGCCGAAAAACCCGAGCACAAGTGCAATCTGCACATGCCAGGTTGCTTTTGGGTAAGAAGCGAGCACAAAACGGGCCATCCCATACCCAAGCACCAGGAATCCCAAAAAGCGGACCAAACCGCCCAGGATGCCAAGAATTTCTTTAAAAATCAGTAAACCATCCATTTTGTCTCCTTTCATCGAATAGATTGAATTACAACCAGGCCCAGGCCATCCACAGCCCGACCATGATTACGCCAATGGCAATGCGGGCCGCCAGAGACATCCCCCAGCCCGTCAGCCAGGCTTTGGTCGATTCCAATGCAGACCGGTGTTCCTTCAAGCGCAGGTATTCCGCGCCGAACAACCCCAAGGGCGCAGCCAGGATCCCGACCAGCGGCGTGAAAAAGAGGCTGGCAATAATCCCGGCCAGGAAGCCAAGAATTATCGAACTCCAGGGCACCTTCTTCTCGCGCACATTTTTGGCGATGATGATATTGTCGATGATGTTCCCAATCACCATTAGGATGGTAATCATAGCAAACAGAAACCAATCAATCCAAATCATCTGGTCGCTGACAGATTGCACCAGCGCATAGACCAGTGTCGCCAGCCACATGACGGTCAGGCCGGGGAAGATCGGGATGAGCAACCCCATCAGGCCAACCAGCAGAAAGAACAGGGTCAGCGTTTCGAACAGGACTCGCAAGAAAAATTCGATATCGGTCATATACCTGTGTACGAAAAGTCTTACGAAAGGTTGATCCTTTGGGCTTGCTCAGGACATGCCCTTCGTAAGACGTTCTGGTTACGGACGGATGACCTCGATACCACCCATCCAGGGACGCAACACTTCCGGCACGACGATGGAACCGTCCGCCTGCTGGTAGTTTTCCATCACAGCGATCAACGTGCGCGGCAGGCCCAGCCCCGATCCATTCAGGGTATGCAGGAAGCGGACTTTTCCGCCTCCGGCAGGCCGGTAGCGGATATTGGCGCGGCGCGCTTGGAAATCGGTCACATTCGAAACTGACGAGACTTCCAGCCACTCGTCACAGCCCGGTGCCCAGGCTTCAATGTCGTAGGTGATGGTCGAACCGAACCCCAGGTCGCCTGTGCACAACTGCTTGACACGGTATGGGATGCCCAATTCGGCGCAGGTCTGTTCGGCGTGTTCACGCATTTTCTCGACCCAAACGCTCGACTCTTCGGGTTTGCAATAGATATACATCTCGACCTTGTCGAACTGGTGACCGCGTTTGATGCCACGCACATCGCGCCCGGCGCTCATCTTTTCGCGCCGGAAGCAGGGCGTGTATCCCGTATACAGGTGCGGCAGGTCGGCTTCTTCCAGGATTTCGTCCATGTGATAACCAGTCAATGGGACCTCGGCAGTCGGTACGAAATACAGATCCTCTTCATGGTCCTTGTACAGGTTGTCTGCAAACTTGGGCAACTGTCCCGCGCCGTAAACCGTCTCGGTCCTGACCATGAACGGCAGATACTTCTCGGTATATCCCTGGCGGATGTGCAAGTCGAGCATGAATGCGATCAAGGCGCGTTGCAAGCGTGCACCCGCTCCGCTCAATACATAGAAGCGCGAACCGGTGATCTTCGTCCCGCGCTCGAAGTCGATGATCCCGAGGGCGGGTCCCAGGTCCCAGTGCGGAAGCGGTTGGAAATCGAATTTCCGTGGCTCCCCCACAATTTTGATGACAACGTTTTCGTCCTCACCCTTTCCATAAGGTGTGCGCTCATCCGGAATATTCGGCAAACCAGACATGAGCAACTGTAACTCCGCGTCCACTTCCGCCAGTTCCGCATCCATAGCGGTAATCTTCTCCCCAACAGCACGCATCGCCTCGATCTTGGATTGTCGGGCTGCTGCGTCCTTCATCTGGCCGATCTCCTTGGAGACAGCGTTCCGCTCCGCCTTAAGCGCTTCGGCCTCGCTCAGCAATGCGCGGCGCTTTTCATCCAATTGCAGGATGGCGTCGACCGGTGAAGCATCCATCTGGCGGTCCTCGAGCGACTTGCGCACAACCTCCGGTCGTTCGCGGATAAGGGTGATATCCAACATAGCAGTACCTCCGTTTGCTGTCGGCGTTCCGCTTTCAGCATAAATAGAATACGCCCCCATCCTGGCAGGACGAGTACCGGAACATTCATTCCGGCACACGGGGGCGTCTCGTGGTACCACCTGCGTTCATACCCCCTTCCGGCTTCGCCACCTTCTCCCATTTTTTCAAGATGGGGGAAGGCCGGGATGGGGGTATCTCGGCTCGCGCTGTAACGGGCGTGTTCCCGGCTCTCTTACGGTAGCGATTTTTGCGCACCCCTGCGAGAGCGACTGTCCGGTAGAACGATTTGGCAAATCGCTCTACCAGACACCAGAGGGGAATTCACCGCCTGGCCACCTGCCTCGCACCAGACCGGCAGGTCTCTGAACAGTTGCGCGGATACTTATCTCCGGGTGAGTCTTTCAATGGGTGGGATTATACACGTCTGGAGGGGGATGTCAAGTTGTGGCAGAAATTCTCAATATGAGAATTGTGATGTAGGGGTGTGGTTCATTTTTTTGCAATTTTAGAGGGTTGGTAGAGCGCACGTCCAATCGGAGAATGTCGCCAGGGATGATTGGGCGCCGGTTTTTTCGATCCACTGCTGGTT
>DAOTXM010000166.1:0-12172 GCA_034435215.1 Anaerolineales bacterium | reverse complement strand
TCTGCTCGAAGCGTTGCGCCGCAATGGGGTGAAGCCGAGTTTGACAGCCATCTTTGGATTGGTTGTCGGTTTTGGCGGGATTTTCCTGTTGATCGGCCCGGCTGAAATCCTCAACGGCGCGCCCCAGTTCGACCTGTTCGGAGTCGGCGCAGTGATCGTGGCTTCGTTCCTGTGGTCACTGGGATCGATCTACAGCAGGTCAGCAGACTTACCATCTTCGTCGCTCATAGCGACCGGCGCGGAAATGTTAACTGGCAGCCTCGCCATTTTCGCCGTCAGCGGATTGACCGGCGAATGGAGCGATTTCAGTCTGTCCGCAGTCGCGCCTCGCTCCTGGCTGGGACTGGCCTACCTGATTACCTTTGGCTCGCTGGTCGGCTTCGTCTCATACGGCTGGCTGTTGAAGAACGCGCCGATTTCCCTGACCGCGACTTATGCGTATGTGAACCCCCTGGTAGCCGTCTTTCTGGGCGCGTGGCTGGCAAATGAGATCCTCAACGCGCGCATCCTCACGGCTGCTCTCATCATTATCGGCTCGGTCGTTTTGATCAACCGTTCCAAGTCCAAAAAAGTGGAACGTAAGCAGGAAGGACTCGATCCTGCACCTGCTGATTAGGAGAATGAATGAACAATGCTTCCGACCTGATCCTCGAATCCCGCAAAGCGCTGCTTGACCTGGCACCCACCTTCCGGCGCTCGGAAGATGCCGCCGAGGGCGGCTGCGGCGTGCTCGGGCTGGCGGCCAACCTGCCGGTCGCCGGAAAACACGTGCTGAGCGCCTCCACCCAGATGCACAACCGCGGCAACGGCAAGGGCGGCGGTATCGCCATGGTCGGGCTCGACCCGGCCCAGGTCGGGGTAGATGCGGAGACGCTACGCAGTCACACCCTGCTGCAAATCGCCCTGATCGACCCGTCCGCGCGCGAAGATGTAGAACGAAATTTTATCTTGCCGTATTTCGATATAGCCCGTTCCTATGCGTTGCCGCATCTGGACGACCACCGTGTAGTGGATGGATTGGACGTCCGCCCGCCCGACGTGTGGCGCTATTTCGTGCGCGTCAAACCGGACGTCCTGGCTGCGTTCGCTCACGATAGCGGACTCTCATCCCTGACCTCTCGCGCGCTCGAAGACGAGTTCGTTTACCAGAACAGCTACAAGCTCAACGTCAGGTTCTACGCCAGCCTGGGCGAGAAGCGTGCCTTCGTGCTGAGCCACGGGCGGAATTTGTCGGTTCTAAAGATCGTGGGCTATGCCGAGCAGGTGGTGGAATATTACCGGCTCGAAGAACAGACCGCGCACATCTGGATCGCGCACCAGCGGTATCCCACTAAGGGGCGCGTCTGGCACCCCGGCGGGGCGCACCCGTTCATCGGCTTGAACGAGGCCCTGGTCCACAACGGCGACTTTTCCAACTACCACGCCGTCAGCGAATACCTGCGCCAGCGCAACATCGGCCAGTTGTTCCTGACCGACACCGAAGTCAGCGTGCAGTTGTTCGACCTGTGGGACCGCGTCTACGAGTATCCGCTGGAAATCACGCTGGAAGCCATGGCGCCCACCACCGAGCACGATTTCGACATGCTTTCGCCCGAAAAGCAGGAACTGTACCGCGCCGTACAGCGCACGCACATTCACGGCTCGCCGGATGGACCGTGGTTCTTCATTGTTGCGCGCTCCCAGGCGGACGAGGACCAGTTCGAATTACTTGGCATCACAGATACCTCGATGTTGAGGCCACAGGTGTTTGCGCTTTTCGAGAATGCCCCTCACCCCCAGCCCCTCTCCCAGGGGGAGATGGGTGAAGAAAAAGTTCAAATTGGTTTGATTGCATCCGAACGGCAGGCGATCCATGCCTGTTTACGATCGCTTTCGGAGGAGGATGAGCGCTTCAAGCCATTGGCTGACAAATACTGGAACGCGCGCGGCGGGTCGTATACGGACGGTGGGGCGTTTCGATTTACCCTCACCCCCTTCCCCTCTCCCGGGGGGAGAGGGGATATGTCTTTGACATGCAAAAACAAATTCGGCGAAGCGGTGACGCTGCTGCCCGACCAAATCCATGCGCCTTCCACTCTGGAGCCGGATAAGGCCAGCGAAGCCTTCCGCAAAAACTGGCAGAACACGCTCATGCATGCCTATGATGACGGCGGTCCGCTGACAGCCTGGAACAGCATCAAACCGCAGCTCCCGGCGCTGGATTGGAATGAGCTGGCCTGGGGTCTCGATTGGATCGCTGATTTCGGGCAAAAAGGGGTAGACGAATGGCACTTTGCCCGCGAAACATTGACGCTGGCGAGAGACAGGCGTACGGATACCGGAAAAAAGAAACGGGCGTCGGTTTTGACCTTGGTGGACGGAAGGTTGAAAACGTTGTTCGATGCGATCACTAAGAACGACGGACGACAAACGACGGACAGCAATAGTCTGTGGTTCGCGATCCGTGGCCTAAATTGGGAAACGCGCAATGATTTAGCCTCGCCCCCTTACCCCAGCGCCACACTTGTCATCGACGCCCTCGGCTTCCCACCTGAAGGCGATGAGGCGGCGGCGCGGTATATCGTCAACGCTTACAAACGGGGCTGGAAACATTTCGTGGTCTATAACTGGCGCGGGGGACGGTTTGCAGGTGTAGGGCTTGGCCCGCACACCCAGGGCGTGACGATCCACCTGTACGGCGATGTGGGCGATTACGCCGCTTCCGGGCTGGACGGCGCGGAGGTGCAGGTCCACGCTGATGGGCAGGACCAGCTCGGCCAGATCATGAAGTCCGGGAAGCTGGTCATCCACGGTGATGTAGGACAGACATTTCTTTATGGCGCAAAAGGCGGGGAGATTTATGTGCTCGGCTCTGCCGCCGGGCGTCCGCTGATCAACGCGGTGGGCAGGCCGCGCGCGGTCATCAATGGCACTTGTCTGGATTACCTGGCTGAGTCGTTCATGGCCGGTGACCCGCACAAAGACGGCGGATTCGTGATCGTCAACGGCGTGACCTTCAGCGAGGATGGTCGCCTGGTGGACCTGCCCACGCCCTATCCAGGCGGGAACCTGTTCTCGCTGGCATCGGGCGGCGCGATTTTCCTCCGCGACCCGCATCGCAGGGTGGACGAGGACCAGCTCAATGGCGGGATCTTCGTCGCATTAACGGAAGCAGACTGGGGCCTGATCGAGCCGTACCTGCTCGAAAACGAGCGCCTGTTCGGGATTTCAGTCGAAGACTTGTTAACGGTGGACGGCGTCCGGCTGTCCCCAACCAACGTGTATCGCAAGGTGGTGGTCCGGGAACAGACGACCATTTTGACAGAAACTGCCAATCGATAAGGAGAATTATGGATTCAAAAGATTTGCTCAAACGCGTAAAAGAGGACAGCCTCAAGTTCATCTCGTTGCAATTTTCGGACGTGACCGGCGCGGTCAAATCGGTGGATATGCCGATCAAGGGGCTGGAACAGGCGTTGGACGAAGGCGTGTGGTTCGACGGTTCGTCGGTGGAGGGCTTCGCGCGCATCCAGGAATCGGACATGCGGCTGGTGCTCGACCCCGATACGTACGCGGTGCTGCCCTGGGCGGCAGAGGAACGCAAACGCGGGCGCGTGTTCTGCGACATCTACACCCCGGACGGCCACCCGTTCGAAGGCGACCCGCGCGGGACCTTGAAACGGTTACGCAAAAAAATCACCGAACGCGGCTGGACGTTGAACATCGGGCCAGAGCCGGAGTTCTTCCTGTTCAAACGCGCTGAAAATAACGGCGGGGGCGTCCACCCGGTTCCGCATGACGTGGGCGGTTACTTCGATTTCTCCCCCAGCGACGAGGCCGTGCGTGTGCGCACCGAATTGATGGACGCGCTCAACAGCATGGGGCTGGAGATCGAGGTCGGCCACCACGAGGTGGCGCTCGGCCAACATGAGATCGATTTCCGCTTTGCAGACGTGGTGCGCGCCGCCGACAACGTGTTGACCTTGAAATACACTGTCAAGGCCATCGCCGCCAAGCACGGGCTGGTGGCATCCTTCATGCCCAAGCCCATTTACGGCATCAACGGCTCCGGCATGCACTGCCACCAGTCGCTGTTCGATATCAACGGCGATAACCTGTTCTTCGACGAACAGGACGAGTTCAAACTGTCCAAGATCGCCTATGGCTTCATCGCCGGACAATTGAAGCATGCCCGGGCGCTGGCCGCCGTGGTCTCGCCGACGGTCAACTCGTACAAACGCCTGGTGCCCGGTTACGAGGCACCGGTCTATGTCGGCTGGGCGCAGATCAACCGCTCGGCGCTGATCCGCATCCCGCGCTACACTGAGGGACGTCCGAAATCGGTGCGCGCCGAATTGCGCTTCCCGGATCCGTCCTCGAATCCGTACCTGGCCTTTGGGGTCATGCTGGCCGCCGCGCTGGACGGCATCGATAAGCATATGACCCCGCCCGCCCCGCTCAACAACGTCAACCTGTACCACCTGACGAAGGAAGAGCGGACCAAAATGGGCGTGGGCGAACTGCCCGGCTCGCTGGCGGAAGCGTTGATCGAACTCGACAAGGATGAAACCCTGAAGACGGCGCTGGGTCCGAACATCTACGAAGCCTTTACCCGCGCCAAGTGGGAGGAATGGGACGAGTATCGCCTGCATGTGACAGATTATGAGGTGGAACGGTATCTGGAAACGGCTTAGTTTAGTAATTAGTGATCAGTAACCTGTAATCAGCCTCCCTGAATCGTGGAAATCGGGGAGGCTTTTCGTTACCCGGGTCGATCTGTATACAAAATCTTCACAAAGTTCATACAAGTTTCTTACGCTGGTTTAAGTCTGCTTTAAGCGGGAGGGATAGAATTTAATCTTGGAACGTCTGCAAACAACGTTTCAATCGAGCGGGGTGTGGGGCGTTGTCCCATGTCCCCCGTTTGCGAGAAAATATGTCCTGAACTTGCAGGAAAGGTAAGGCAGCATGAACTGGAAGCGAATTTTGTATGTGCTTTTTGTCGGCATGGTCGCGCTGACAAGCGCGGCAGTCGGCGCCGTGGTGGGCGGAAAAGTCGTTTTGACGGTGGCAAACCCGGACGCGGTCAGCAGCGCGCCGACCTATGCGGATACGCCGACGCAACTACAAGTCTCCAACACACAGATCGAGACCGCCATCACGCAAACCGTCGAAAAGGTCGGCCCGGCGGTGGTGACCGTGGTCGGCACGGTGCCGGGGCAGGTCACGTTCTTCGGGCGGCTGCCGGATGGGCAATCCAGCGGCAGCGGTGTCATCATTTCGTCTGATGGTTATATCGTCACCAACAACCATGTGGTCGAGAATGCCAGCGAGTTATCCGTCATCCTGTCGGATGGGACCCAGTTGCCTGCGCAGGTGGTCAGCACCGATGTGTTTGCCGATCTGGCCGTGCTCAAAGCGGACGGGGGAATGCCGGCGGTGGTCACCATCGGCAACTCGGACAATCTGAAATCAGGGGAAACGGTGATCGCCATCGGATCGCCGTTAGGTGAATTCCGTAACACGGTCACGGTGGGCGTAATCAGCGCCACCGGTCGCATGCTGGATACCGGCAACGGCTACTTCATGGAAGATCTACTGCAAACCGACGCGGCTATCAACCAGGGTAATTCCGGCGGACCGCTGGTCAACCTGAACGGCGAGCTGGTGGGGATCAACACCCTGATCGTGCGCGGCGGCGGCGGGAGCAGCACGGTGGTGGAGGGCTTGGGATTTGCAGTCCCCTCGAACACGGTGCGCTTCATTGCAGAGCGCATCATTGCCCAGGGATACTTTGCGCGTCCGTACCTGGGTGTGAGCTACCAATCCATCACGCCCTCGATAGCCCGCCGCTACAACCTGCCGGTGCAATGGGGCGCTTACGTGACCGAGGTCGATCCCAGCAGCCCGGCAGCAAAGGCAGGTTTGGAACGCGGGGATATCATCGTCAGCATCGGCGAGCGCAGTATCGATGAGGGCAATTCCTATATCAATGTCCTGTTTGCGCGCCAGCCCGGGGACCAGGTCACGATCAAGGCGCTGCGCAACGGCCAGGAAATGATCTTCGAGGTGACGCTGGGGGAGGCCAGTACAAAATAGCAGTTAGCCGGCAATTTTCAGCACAATGAAGGTCGTATCGTCTTCCAACACGCGACCATCCCCAAAGGCCTCCAAGCCCCGGCGGACCGCCTGGACGATGTCCGTTGCGCTCAGGTCCGCGTTCTTTCCAAGCAGCTCCGCCAAGCGCAGCGTTCCGAATGGTTCCTGCGCCGGGTTGAACGCTTCGGTGACCCCATCTGTATAGAGGAACAGGACGTCGCCACGTTCCAGGGCGACCAGCTCCATGCGGGGACGGAACTCCTCCGACAGACCGATGGCTGGCGCAGTCGGCGTGAGCCAGGCAACCCCAGCTCCCTGCCCGCGAACGATGGCCGGTGGATTGTGCCCGGCGCTGGCGTAGGTCAGGCTGCGCGCGAGCGGGTCGAAACGCGCCAGGAAGACGGTGACGAAGGTGGTGAAGTTGATATTGTGGATATAGAAGCGGTTGATGCGCTCCAGGATCTCGGACGGGACATCTGTCTCCGGTGCCATGGTACGGATGGCCGTCTGCAGGCTGCTCATCAACATCCCGGCCGAGACGCCATGACCGGGGATATCGGCGATGACCAGCCCATGCGTCCCATCGCGGAAATGGAAAAAGTCGAAGTAGTCCCCGCCCACGATCTCCGCCGGGCGGCTGAAGGCGGCCAGCTCCACGCCCGGGATGCTGGGAGGGGTGCGGGGCAGCAGCGCGCGCTGGACGAGGGCGGAAAGTTCCAGTTCCTCTTCCAGACGCCGGCGTTCCGGCTCCGAAAAATGATCCAGGCAAACCGAGACGGTGTAGTCCATTTCGAGCAGGCCGGAGTCCACCTGACCGCCGCAGACCGTGCAAACCCCAAGTGACTGGTTATCGAGTTCCTCCAGGGCGGTATCGATCACCTGTAAATGTGCATGGATGGTGTTTTCGTCTTCGCAGCACAATTCGATTTTCGATTTGGAAGCTGACTCCAAGAACTCGGTCACATTTTTGCGTTTTGCCGCCAGACCACCCTGGATGCGCTGGAAAATATCCGTTGCCATTTGGCACCTCCATCTGGTACACGTACGATAAAAAGAACAAGTGTTCCAATTCTATCAGGTTTCCATGGCAAATACAAGCCTCTTGAGAGGGATGCCAGTTTTTATTGGGCATTAACTGATAATAGAAATATTCCGGGTAGACGCCAAGGTAACCGAAGATCCCGAACGGACACGCCTCAAACAAGATGACAGAAACCTACCCCGGTTTCAACGAATACCAGCACAAAACGGAGCGCTTGATGCCGGTGATCGAGTTGACGCCTGTGAAGTAAGCGTTTCTGGTTTCATAAACACAAAACGGTCTCGTGACGTGGAGGTCCGAGACCGTTTTTCGTTCTTCGCCTAATTTATCTCGTCACAACATAATCATCCAATATCAGAATTTCGATGATCGTACCCAAACCTGTCAATCTCTTGTCGTTGGTCAGGAATGCCTTTGCGCCAGCTTGCAGACTTGCCGCCACTTGCAACGCATCTGCGGGCGAGATGCTGTAATCGGCACGCAACTTCGCCGCCAGCCGGGCAACATTACGATCAATATCAACGATGGAAAGGTTGGGAAAATTGACCAGAAGCGCTTCGTATTCACGGGCAATATTTTCATGCCCCATGCGCCAGGGCAGGACAGTCAACTCCATCAATGTGATTGTGGAAGTCACACCCTTGAAATTCCCTTTTTCCATACTTTCAAAGGCTGTTTGAGTGAGCTGCGCGTAAGTTGGATTGGCTTCGAGATGGTAGATAAAAATGGATGTATCCAGCCCAACTACACCTGCGCCAGTTAACTTTTCTCTGAGTCCGTCCATGCTGCCCGCTCCCCATCGATATATTCCTGGGCGTCGACATTTTCCCAGATCGCTTTGTGCAGACCGGCCAGATGCTCGCTGTAGCGCTTCGGCTGCGGGACCAGGACAATGACGCCGTCCTGCACATCCACCAGCAGGCGGTCGCCTTTCTGGATGTTGAGCTTCTTGCGCGCGGACTGCGGCACCGCGATCTGGTAGCGGTTGCTGACTTTGACGGAGGTAGCCATGAGAACTCCTTGCTAAGCAAATTGACAATTCTGCTTAGCATTTTACCCTTGAATGATATAATTATCAAGACATCAAAGTTGATTCCTCCCACCACCCCATCAGCGCCTGCATCGCCAGTGACGGTTGAGCCTCGCCCTGGCGGCCGGTGTTCCAGGTGACCACCAGTTCGCGTTTGGCGCGCGTCAGTCCCACGTAGAACAGGCGCAGGCGCTCGCGCACGTAATCGGCGCGGGCGGCCAGGGTGGCCGTCCCTTCGGCGTACCAGTCGTACTCGCCGCTCGAGAGCGCCGCTGTCAGTTGCGCCAGCGCTTCGGCTTCCAGGTTCAGTCCATCGCGAATGAACCACTTCTCCGAGATATAACGGTCATAGGCTTGCAGCGATGGGAAATCGTAGTTGTTGACCGACATCAGGTAGACGCGGTCCCACTCCAGCCCCTTGGCCTTGTGCACGGTCGTCACCACCACTTTACCGCGGTGGCGCTCGGGGTCGAAGCCCGAATCGTCCGAGGAGAAGCCGATGAAGCGGCGCTCGTTTTTCGCGATGACCGCCAGTTCCGAGGTCAGTTCGGGCAGGCACCAGTCGGCGTGGTCGTCGGCGGCGGAGCGCAGCACCAGCGCCAGTTTGTGCGCCAGGGCCAAATCCGCGGGGGAGGTGAAGACGTCCCCCGCCAGGGTCAGGACCAACTGATCGATGGGCAGCGTGACGGCCTCCAGCCAGCGTTTGACGTGGACGCGGAAGTCGACCAGCTCCTGGAGGACTTCGGGCGGTTCGGACTCGCGAAGGGTTGCGAGCCAGTCCCCGGGCAGTTGGCTCGGCCCCGGCGTTCGACCCTCATCCCCAGCCCCCTTCGACAAGCTCAGGGCGGCGCTTCTCCCTGTCAGGGAGAAGGGAGAAATGTATTCCTCCGTCCTGCGCACCTTGCGCAGTAATTCTGTTACTCGTTTCGTCATTGCGAGGAGAACTTCTATCTCTTCATCGGTGGTTGAGTAGCCCTGCGTGCTTTCCACAGGGCGTATCGAAACCACATCCGCCTCGGTCTCGGTACGCTCTTCGCTATCGCTCAGAGCTACTCGACCAGCGGCTATTTCTCGCAACGACTCTTCATCTCTCCAATCCCGCCTCCACACCTGATAGGACTTCGACAGCTTCCTGGCTGAACCCGGATCCGAGAGATACGCCAGCAAATTGGCGAGCGACCCGGCTGCGGCGCGGGTGGTGGAGGTGCTGCTCAGGAACTCGACGTAGTCCAGTCCTTTGGCCTTGAGCGCGTTGATCACGTCCACGCCGCGGGTGTTGCGCGGCACCAGCACGGCGACGGTCTTGTCCGCGTTTTCGGGCAGCCAGCGCGCCAGCGAGTCGATCACGGCTTTCAGTTCTTCTTCGGGCGTGAACTTGTTGGGCACGAAATAGATGTTGGCAGGGTCATCGGGCGGGTTGGGCTGCGGATCGTCCGCGGCCGTGGGCTGGATGTAGGGCGGCGCCAGCGCATCGCGGACTTCCTCGGCAGGATGCTCGTTCATCACCCAATCGATCAGGTAATTTGCCAGGTTGATAATAGAAGGTTGGGAACGTCCCGAAACGGGCAGTTCCTGGCGGAAGTCGGCTTCGTCCGCGATGAAGGCGCGCAGGTACCGGGGGCTGGCGGTGGTGAAGGTCTCGAAGATGGCCTGGTTGGGATCGCCCACGCGAACCCAGTTCCCTTGTCCTGAGCGGACATTGAACGCAGGCGAAGTGGCAATCGAAGGATGCCAGCCAACTCCCCCTTCGACTTCGTTCCTCGCTGTTCGCTCGTCACTCCGCTCAGGGGGGGGACCATCTGCTATTAATCTTAAAATTTGCTCCTGTAGCAAACTGGAGTCCTGGGCTTCGTCTTCGAGGATGTAAGGGAAGCGGTAGCGCAGGCGTTCGAGGTATTCTTCGTCCGCTTCGAGCAGGTCGAGCGCCAGGCGGATCAGGTCGTCGAAATCGACCGCGCCGCGATAGGTCAGCGCGCGCTGGTAGTCGGAATAGATCGTCAGCCCCATCTCTGCCAAAGGCAGGGGAGTAGGTTGACGGCGCCGTCCTGAGCCTGTCGAAGGATCGAGAAGGAGGCGCAGGGCATCAGGTGTCAGGCGGCGGTCCTTGGCCGAGCGGATGAAGGCCAGTGCGAGTGAGTCGAGCATATCCGGCAACTGCTGGCGGCGCACCCAATCGCGTTTGGAATCGTCCAGCGCGGGGTCCAGGTAGTCGTCCAGCGCATAGGGATTGGCGTTCAGCCAGGCGTTGACGGCTTCCTTGCGGATGAGGGTTGCCTCGCGCTCGTCGATGATACTGAATTTGGTGTCGAGATTGACCGCGCCGGGTTTCTCGCGGACGATGTCGTGCGCCAGCCCGTGCAGGGTGCGGACGCGGTAGCCCAGGTGCGGGAGCAGCCCGGTCTCGCGGACGAAGCCGCTGATGCGGTTGGAGAAGTTGTCCACGGCCGAGTTGACCAGCGTGACGACCAGCACTTCCTGGTCGGGTTCCAGGCGGCCTTCGGCGATCAGGCGCGCGGCCAGGGCCGAGAGCACGTGGGTCTTGCCTGCGCCGGGGACGGCGGCGATGCCCATCTTGCCGTGGGTGTAGTCGAGGATGGCTTGCTGGTGGGGGCGAGGGGTGAAGTTAAAGGTCATGATATACCCTCACTTCTTTTGGTAACATTTAGCAAAATAAAGAGCTCTTTTGGATATTCACATGAATTGGTTTGAGAAGATTTTGCCCATGCGCTTGCGCATGAGTTGAATCTAGCCTCATCTCCATACTTTAATATGCTTTGTGCCACCTTTCTCTTGTCATTAACTTGTTCTGGCACCATGTAAGCGCATTTTGCAAAAGCACACCAAAGAAAGAAAAAACTCAAGTGTCCATCACAAAACCATCTGACTGTTTCAATATCAGTAGAGTCAATTACAAGACTTATTTCCAAGTAGGTATCAACTATTTTCTCAATATCGGATATATCAAAACCTATCCTGCCGAGGTGAAATTTCCAGTTGTCAATATTTAACCTTGCATTATCATCAATTATGTCCCAACCTAAGGATGCACGAATTCTTTTGAGATAATTTAAATTCAGTGATGTTAATGAGATTTTACAAGCAATTCGCATATAAGAGTCTAGATCTTTTCTAAACTTATCAAATGCTTTTTGAAAAATTTCACCTGACACATCTCTAAATGGAATTCTTAGAATATTTTCATCAAGAAAATAATTTTCTGCAGAATGTCCTCGTGTCCACAATATTCGGTCATCAATAAAGTGCTTCTTGATTTGATCAATTAAAGCCCCATTGTCCCAATTAAAGTTTCTAAATTCTCTATCTACAAACCCAACAAGTTTATCTCGAAGATCAGTTTTTGAAACAAGTCTGACCACACTCTCAATTGCCTGCCTATTTCCCAGTCCACTAATAGAGTTTTCTGCTTTATCTATCTCGATATTGTAAACATCTCTCCATTCAGTACCAAGAAGTTCTTCAAAGAGAGCAAGAATTAAATAGTAATCATCGCGACCTTCAACCAATACACGCTTTTTAGTACTCATTTGTAGGATTTTTCCGTACTCGGCTGGTGTGTACATTGCGTTATCTTACAAACCTAAATTCAAGCTCGGTCATCTCGTAATCACCACCTATCGCGGGTGAATGCGTACATGCAATTATTTGCTGTGCCTCAAACATTTGGGAAATATTCCTTAATATGCTCCTTTGCCAGTCTAGATGTAAAGAAATTTCAGGCTCATCTATCAACACAATGCCTTGGGAGTTCAATTGACTAATTGCATAGAAGATTGTGGTAATTTGTCGTTCACCAGATGACAGGGATGTCAGGCTATTTGTAGTATGTCTATCAGCATACATCAATTCAAATGCGTTTTGAGTTTTTTCCTTTGTCAAATCTCATAAAGTCGTATCACCCCTACTTTTGCAAAGTCTCGAAAAGTCGTATCACCAGCACATATGGCAACAAAACCAAAATTTTGCCTTGAACCCCAAGATATGCTAGAGCAGATTTCCTGTTC
>DAOTXM010000165.1:0-2691 GCA_034435215.1 Anaerolineales bacterium | reverse complement strand
CCATTGCACCGTCGGGATCTCCCAGCACCCCTGGGATGAGACGCGAAACCGCGTCGATCAGGATCAGAGCAGGCAGCTCACCACCGGTCAGCACGTAATCGCCGATGGAGATTTCATCGGTGATCAGGTACTCGCGAATGCGCTCGTCGATGCCCTCGTAGCGGCCACACAGCAGGGCAATCCTTTCATGGTGGGATAGCTCTTCAGCGATGGCTTGCGAGAAAACCCGTCCCTGTGGATCGAGCAAAATGACCGGGCAGGCAGGCCCGGGCGTGGTCTGATGCGCGCCTAGCCCTAAAACGGATTCGACCGCCTCAAACACCGGGTCCGGTTTCATGACCATGCCGCCACCACCGCCATAAGGCGTGTCATCCGTCGTGTGGTGCCGGTCATGGGTATAATCGCGGATGTTGTGAACATGGACAGAAACCAGTCCGCGCTGGCGTGCACGCTGGAGGATGCTGCTTTCAAGATATGGGGAAAAAACTTCGGGCAGCAGGGTGAAGACCTCGAACTGCATGGCTCCGATTCTAGCATAATAAATCCTGGCTCTACCGTTTTGAACGAAAAAATGCCAAATTTTGGGATATTTTTTCGAGTAGGCTATTGTTAGGTAGCTTAGAACCGTTTAAGGTGCAGCTTGCGTGCCTGTTTGCTGGATGGTAAGATGAAAACATGTATCTGAAGGGCAACAAGTGGAGTATGAACCGCCGCCGCAAGCGGACCAATTGGTTCCGCGTTGCCATCCTCTTGCTTTTAATCGCGGCAGGGATTTACCTGGATCGAGTCATTATTCCAACGGTCCCGCAACCGTTCGTGCCCACGCCCACGCCCACACGCGATCCGGAGTCGTATGTGGTGGAAGCGGATGCTCTTTTCAACGAAGGAAAACTACTACAATCTATAGATACCTATACCGGGGCTATCCAGCAACGACCGGATGATCCGACCCTGTTCATTTCGCGTGCGCGGGTACAGATTTATGCCGGGCAATACGCCGAGGCGCAGACCAGCGCCGAAAATGCCCTTTTGCTCAATCCCAATAATTCGATGGCGCACGTGATGCGCGCCTGGGCGCTCGATTTTCAGGGAGATTACCTGGCGGCTGAGTCGGCTATCAAACGCGCTCTGGAATTAGATCCGAACAATGCCCTGGCGCACGCCGTCTATGTGGAGATCTTGATCGATGCCTATTTGAGCGGATCAGGGACGTTCGAAGGTCTGGAATTGGCTGCTGAAGAATCGCGTGTAGCCTTAGACCTGGCGCCCAATTCGTTGGAGAGCCATCGTGCGCGCGGCTACATCCTGGAAGCCACAGGGAACTATTAAGAAGCCATCCGGGAATACCAGGCAGCCATTGCGATCAATGCCAATATTGCCGATTTGCATTTGTCTTTGGGCCGCAATTATCGCGTGTTGGGCGTGTACGATAAAGCCGTGGAGGAATTCACGCGCGCCAATGCCCTCAATCCACCTGACCCAACACCCGACCTGTTGATTTCCCGTACCTATGCGACCGTGGGTGAATATGCCAAGGCGACCCAGTATGCTGAAACCGCGGTCAATGACAACCCTGTGGATGCCAACCTGCGCGGCAACCTGGGTGTCATGTATTATCGCAACTTCCAGTGGCCTGAGGCTCTAGACCAACTCAAAATCGTTGTGGCCGGTGGCGCGACGGACGACAACCGCCCGATCGAACCGATCCCATTAGCCAACGATACACGCATCGCTGAGTATTATTTCACGTATGGACTGGTTTTGGCGCGCCTGAACCGTTGTGGAGAGGCCTTGCAAATCGCGCAGCAAATCCAGACGCGCGTCCCTACGGATGAAATAGCCGTGGCAAATGCCCAAGAAGTGGTCAACATTTGCCAGCAGAATCTCGCCGCCACCCCGACCCCTGACCTGCTCGCGTTGCCGACAGCGACGACCTCCCCTGAAGCGCTTCCACCTACCCCTGGACCATGAACATATACCCGCGCCGCAACCTGTTTTACCGCAAGCAGGGACCGAACATCTACCGCTTGTTCTTCCTGGTTGTCATGATTCTGGGAGGGATCTGGTTCATTCGCCAGATGGACCGCGGATAGGTCAAACCCTTGTTCCTGCCCACGCCAGTCCCCACCCGCATGGCTGAATCCTATGCGATGGAAGGGGATGCGCAATTTACCGCCGGGGATATGGATGCAGCCATTTTGGCATACCAGGAAGCGGTCCAGATCGACCCGAACAACGCAGAAGTATGGGCCAAGCTGGCGCGCATCCAAACCTATTCCTCTGCTTTGCTGACCACCGACGATGCCCAGCGCACGCGCTTACAGGAAGCGCTTGCTTCCGCTGAAAAGGCGGTTGCACTAGCGCCTGATGACAGTTTTGCGCATGCCATTTATGCTTTTGCGCTGGACTGGAATGCCAATCCAATCCTGGTGGAGGAAGAGCAGGTACAAAGATATCTGCTCCAGGCCGAACAGGAAGCCAACCGTGCTTTGCTGCTGGATAGTACCAACACGCTGGCGCTGGCCTTCTATGCCGAAATTCTGGTCGACCAGCAAAAGTGGTCGCAGGCGGAGATCAATATCCTGCAAGCCTTGGAGCGCGACCCGACGTTGATGGACGTACATCGTGTCTATGCCTATGTACTCGAATCGCTGGGACAATATAACCAGGCCATCCAGGAATATGACACAG
>DAOTXM010000164.1:0-4505 GCA_034435215.1 Anaerolineales bacterium | reverse complement strand
TCCTTTGTTCAATCCCGCTTCTATCCTGAACTTCTCGATGCCATCGCCGATGAAACGCTAACCTTGCTCAACGATGGCACCTCCCCCTCCGAAATCGTCATCCTGGCCCCCTATCTATCCGACTCTCTGCGCTTCTCGCTGACCAACCGCCTGGAAGCGCGAAACATCCCCTGGCGCTCGCACCGCCCCTCCCGTTCGCTGCGTGACGAACCGGCCAGCCACGCCCTGCTGACCCTGGCCGCATTGGCGCACCCGGGCTGGAGGATCCACCCGCCGAAGTTCGACGTGGCTTATGCTTTGATGCAATCCATCGAGGGCATGGACCTGGTCCGCGCGCAGTTGCTGGCCGAGATCGTCTACCGCCAGCGCGACTTTTCACTGGCGCCTTTCGACGGTATCAAGCCGGACGTACAGGAACGCATCACGTTCACATTCGGAAACCGGTATAACGCCCTTCGTGACTGGTTGCAAGCCTATCGTGAGTCTGATGCGCTGCCGCTGGATCATTTCCTGCGTAAGTTGTTTGGGGAAATTTTGTCCCAGCCGGGATTTGGATTCCATACCAACCTGGATTCTGTGCGCGTAGCTGCGAGTCTGGTGGAATCTGTCAGAAAATTCCGCATGGTGATGGAGCCAACTGAAGATTCCCGAAGTCTCAAAGACTTCGGAAGTCTGGGACAAGAATATCTTGCCATGTTGCAAGACGGCGTGATCGCCGCGCAGTATCTCGAATCCTGGCGGACGGAAGACAAGGAAGCCGTGCTGGTTGCACCCGCTTATACCTTCCTGATGATGAACCGCCCCATGACCGTCCAATTCTGGCTGGACGCCGGTTCGAGCGGCTGGTACGAGCGCCTGTCCCAGCCGTTGACACATCCCTATGTGCTGGCGCGCGGCTGGGAAGCGGGCCGTACCTGGACGGACGCCGACGAGGTGGAAAAAAGCCGGGAAGCGCTGGCAAGATTGACGTCCGGTTTGCTGCGGCGCTGCCGGGAGCGAGTCTACCTGGGAATGAGCGAGCTGGGCGAATCCGGCTTCGAGCAACGCGGGGATTTGTTGAAGGCATTCCAGAAGGTATTACAACAAGCCACCTAAGAGCACAATGCAGAAACGACAATCCATCATTTTGTTCCTGTTTGCCAGTCTATTCCTTGTATCCGGCGCGGCCGGGCTGGTATACCAGATCGTCTGGGAGCGGCTGCTGGAATTGTTCTTCGGCGTGACCATGGTCTCGGTCACCCTGATCGTGGGCGCGTTCATGGCCGGGCTGGGGCTCGGTTCGCTGCTGGGCGGGCGGCTGGCACGCCGGGTCAAAAACACGCTGCTAGTCTACGGCCTGCTGGAACTGGGGATCGCCGCCTTTGGCCTCGTCAGCCAGCCGTTAATCTTCTGGATCGGGGACAGGACAGCTGGTAGCCCGTATGCGCTGGTCTTCCTGATCAGCTTTGCCATTCTACTGATCCCGACCACGCTGATGGGTATGACGCTACCCTTGCTGACGCAGTCCTTCGTACATCGCGTGGAAACTTCCGGGAGCGTGATCGGGATCCTGTATGGCATCAACACGCTGGGCGCGGCCTTCGGGACTGCCCTGGCTGGCTTTGTACTGATCGGGGCCTACGGCTTCGACGGTACAACCTACATCGCAGTTGCCCTGAATGCCATTGTCGGTTTGCTTGCAGTCATCCTGGCTCGCTGGCAGGAACGTGCCACCCAAATATCCGAGGCAGAAACGCAAGCAGTTATTCCTGTCACGCAATGGGGTTATAAAACCATCCTGGTTTCTTCCTTCCTGGTGGGCTTCATCGGCCTCGGTTTCGAGATGTTGTGGATCCGCATCCTGCACATCGTCAACAAGAACACGGCTTATAGTTTTCCTTCTATTTTATTTATTTTCTTGTTAGGACTGGCGCTGGGCGGTTACATCTTCGGCCGCCAGGCGGACAAGTCTAAGAACCCCGTCCTGCTCTTTTGTAAGCTCGAAATGACCGGCGCCATCCTGGCGGCCTTCACCCTGTTGGTCTTCTGGTGGTCCCTGGGGTCGAACCCGCCCTGGATCCAGGATTTTTTCGAGACGCAAAAGCCCGCGCTGCCTTTCATCAGGGTGCAGCACGAACTGTTGCTGTCCAAACGCCTGCTGCTCGCCAACTTATGGGACTACTTCCTGCCCATCCTGATCCTGGTCTTCCCAGCCAGCCTGGTGCAGGGCGGCGGACTGCCGGTGCTGGACCGTATTGCCATCAATAATCCTGCCCTGGCAGGCCGGCGCGTGGGGGATATCCATCTGGCCAACATCGTCGGTTCTGTGGCCGGGACACTGGCCATCAGCTTTGTCTTGCTGCCCGGCATCGGTTCGGAATGGACCCTGAAACTGCTGGCGTTATTGACGGTTTCCTTTTCGATTTTTTATTTCTTGAGCAACTCACATCAAAAAGTAAAGGGGGAAGTGGGGTATCGTGGACGGGCTGTGCCTGTCCATGATACCCCATACCCCAATTTATCTAAAATTTACAGTAATTCTGGCAAGGATGGCTCCAAACGCTACCTGTCTCAACTGGTGGGCATTGGCTTTGCCCTGCTGCTCGGCGTCTTCCTGACGCCGGGAAAGGGACAGTTCTACACACGCCTGTACGAGACCGGCATGCGTCAGGAAGCGATTATTTCCGAATCAGGCGACAGCGTCCTGGCGCTGACTTACGTCCCCGGTAGCGAGAGGCAGGCAGGTCTGTTCTGGATCGGCGGCGAAGTCAACAGCTTCTTCCCGCCCGAGGGCATCTACGAGACCCGCGCTTTGGCCTGCGCGGGCGCGTCCGAGCCGAAGCGCGTGCTGGTGATCGGTTTTGGCGGCGGTTACACGACCCTGTTCTTCAAAGCCATCCCCAGCGTGGATCAGATCGTCGTGGTCGAGCTGCTGGGTGACATCGCGCCCTTCCTGACCGAAAACCTGGAATCCGCCCGCGTCACGCTCGAGGACCCACGCGTGACCTATATCGTGGACGATGGCCGCCGTTACCTGAACGCCTCCCCGGAAGAGAAGTTCGACCTGATCGCCATCGATCCCCTGCGCGAGCATACCGCTGGTCACAACAACCTGTATTCCGAAGAAGCAATGCAGATATATCTGGAGCATCTCTCTCCCGGCGGCGTGCTGTGCGCCTGGATGCGCGAAGACCGCCTGATCCCGCACACCATCGTGCGCGTCTTCCCCTACGCCGACCAGTTTGCTAATGAATTGGTGATTTCCAGTAATGCTCCCATCTCGTACAACCCGCAATATATGGATGAAATTGCAAGTGATTACAAAACATATGTTGACCAGTTATATACCGCTGGATTACCTGCTTATCCATCCACGCAAGCGGCATTATTCGGTTTGCTTGCGGATCAGGGTGATATTCTGGAATCGGAGAAAAACACGCCGTATTTGACCGATTTGAAACCCTGGTTGGAGTATTATTTGCTCAGGAAACCAATTAAATAAGCGAATTGCTGCCAGCAAAAAAGTTTTATATTCAGATAGCAGGAGAGATGAAATTATGGAAAAGTATTTTGGAACCTTAAAGCACAAAATCCTTGTAAAGATTAGAACAAGAAAAATTCACAAGCAAAAACAAACCGAAATGAAGTTATCCGAATTTTTCCGTAATTCACCGCTGGTGGGTGTCAATTTTTCGCGAGATAAAAGCGGGAACCGCAACAAAAAGACTGTAGAATAGGTAAGATCCACATGCAGAATTGTTGATGTTATTTAGTAGGAGAGAAGTGGAGAATTAAGTGTCAAGTCAGTTAGTGAGTGTTGAAGCCATTAGGTTATATGGTCATTTTTATATGAAGCATCAGTTTATTCCTGGTGTTAATATTATCTATGGACATAATGGGGGAGGTAAAACTACACTGTTGAACATTTTAGCAAATGCTTTGATGGGAAACTTTCGTCGTTTCGCTTATCTTGAATTTGCAAATATAAATATTGAATTTGACGAGGGCGTATATCTTGAGCTGTATCGAAATCGTCCTCCGGAACGGGAAGAATATGTAGAAGTAAAACTCAATGACGAATTAATTTGGACAGACACTGTTAGCCATGCTGTTTATTCAACTGATGAAAGCACAAGTATGGTGACTGACTTGCCATCGGTAGCCTATTTCCCTGCATATCGTAATTTGTATGATTATCTTGCTCTTTCACAACAGGAGCAGAGTGAAAAATTACTTTCCCCATTTGCTCCACCGATTCATTTTCCTAGCATGAAAGAGATAGAAAATACACTTGATAACCTAGCCTCCTCTACTGATTTACCAAAAAATATCCAAATGTTTGTTGAGATTGTGAATAGATATTATGAAAATAAAAGGTTGATTATCAATAAGGTGTTGAGTCTCATTAAGTCGTATCACCTTGAAAAGGAGAAAGTCTCATAAAATCGTATCAGTTGTTTCATAATTGACCGTCGTCTGAACAACTTTTGAATGAATTCCATGGGCGAACAGGAAATCTGCTCTAG
>DAOTXM010000163.1:0-2558 GCA_034435215.1 Anaerolineales bacterium | reverse complement strand
CTGGCCGGTCAGGTAAAATGTCTCCCCTTCGCGGCGGGCGCGGGTGGTGGCGGCGAAGAAATCGGAGCCGCCGCGCGGTTCGGTCAGGGCTTCGGCCACGCCCAGCTCGCCGCGCAGTATCGGCCTGAGGAAGTGTTCCTTCTGCTCGTCCGTGCCGAAAACATGGATGGCCTCCCCGACGATGGACACCAGCGAATAAAGGCAGGCCAGCGACGTCCCCAGCACACCGACTTCTTCCAGCGCAACCAATTCCGAGGTCCAGGGCAGGCCGCCCCCGCCCCAGCGCGGGTCGAAACGCAGGCCGAGCAGCCCGCGTTTACCAGCTTCCTGCAAGTATTCCTTGGGGTAGGTGACTTTGTCTGCGTCCATATCCAGCAGCAACTGGCGCGGCACGCTGGCGACGAAATCCTGCATCCTCGCGCGCAGGGACAGATCGTTTTCGGTTAGCATGGCTTGTGTTGACATCAGGGGCTCCCTTCTCCACTCAAAATTTTAACTGGCGGTCAAATAGGCAGCGGGCCTCGATACTCCGCTTCGCGGTACTTGACCAACGGATTGCTACATTCAGTTTACTCTTTTGGGGCGCACTTTCAAGAGTAATCCGTTGGTCGAGTAGGGCACAGCCCGTATCGAGACCAACAGGTACTATGGAAACAAAAATGTGGTTTCGATACGGCGGCGATGGTCGAGGAGTCCTGCATGGATAAATCTCAAGAGAATTTACGGCTCATTGGGAATCGGCGTGGTGTACCACCAGTTTTGGCGGCAGTTGCACTGCCGCCCGCCCGCAGTTCAACTGCTGGTAAAACGAGGGCGCTTTTTCAAGAGAATTTACCAACCAACTGGTTTTGGAGTATGATTGAAGTATACGTTTACACGACCATTGGAGGCCCCATGAAAGACTTGACCAATGAAATCCTCGAACTGATCCGCCGCACATCCAGCAGCCTGCCAGCGGACGTGGAAGAACGGTTGAAAGCCGCCATCGAGAAGGAAGAGCCTGGCTCGGCGGCGCGTGGCGCGCTGGAGACGATCATGAAGAATATCGAGCTCTCGCGCGCCCAGTCCACGCCCATCTGCCAGGATACCGGCACGCCGATTTTCTACGTGCATTACCCGGAGGGCTGGTCCACGAGAAAGCTCAGGGAACAGATTCGGAATGCCATGGCGGAAGCCACCCGACGGTCCTATATGCGACCGAATGCGGTGGACGCCATCTACGATAAGAACTCCGGCAACAACCTGGGCGGCGACGATTTCCCCTACATTCATTTCGAAGAAGTGGACGCCGACCAGCCGCTGGTCATCGAGCTGATGCTCAAAGGCGGCGGCTGCGAGAACGTCGGCAGGCAGTATTCCCTGCCCAACAACGAACTCGGCGCAGGCCGTGACTTGAAGGGCGTGCGCAAGGTGGTCTTGGACGCGGTCCAAAAGGCACAGGGACAGGGCTGCGCGCCGGGCATCCTGGGCGTGGCCATCGGCGGCGACCGGGGATCGTCGTACATAAAGTCGAAGGAAGTCCTGTTCGACAAGCTTGGTGTTCGTAACCAAGATCCCGAGCTGGCCAAGCTCGAAGAACAACTGACCGAGGAAGCCAACCAGCTGGGCATCGGCCCGATGGGCTTTGGCGGGAAAACCACTGTGATCGATACCAAGATCACCGGCCTGCACCGCCTGCCGGCCTCGTATTTCGTCTCGGTCTCGTATATGTGCTGGGCTTACCGCCGCCGTAAGATGACGGTGCAGGGCGACGAGGTTACATACGATTAAACACAAAGGACGCGAAGTACACAAAGGATTTTTAAAGGAAAATCCTTAGAGCCCTTTGTGTCCTTCGTGTTGAGCGAAGGAGAACGAGATGCGCGAGATTACCATTCCCATCAGCGATGAAACCATCCGCAGCCTGAAGGTCGGCGAGCCGGTCCTGCTCTCCGGCGTGATGCTGACCGGGCGTGACGCCGTCCACAAGTGGATGATCGAGACCTTTATCAAGAAGACCCGCGAACCGCAGGGCGATGATTTAGAAGTCTATGAAGCCATCAAGCCGCTGCTCAACGGCGGCGTGATCTACCACTGCGGGCCGGTGGTCTCCGGGCTGGATACGAAAGAATACAAGTTCGTGGCCGCCGGGCCGACCACCTCCACGCGCGAGGAACCGTACCAGGCCGATGTGATGAAACACTTCAACGCCAAAGGTGTGATCGGCAAGGGCGGCATGGGTCCCAAGACGCTGGCCGGCTGCCAGGAGGTTCCGTTTGTGTACTTCCACGCTATCGGCGGCGCGGCCTCTTTTATCGCCCAATCAGTGAAAAAAGTGCTGGGCGTGTACAAATATGACTTTGGCGTGCCGGAAGCCATATGGGTGATCGAGGTCAAGGATTTCCCGGTCGTCGTGACGATGGACAGCCATGGCGACAGCCAGCATGCGGTCATCGACCAGCGTTCGAAGAAAGTGCTGGACGAGTTGCTGGCAAAAGCCTAGAAGCGCAAAGCTCCTTCGGACCTTCACCCGGAGGAGCTTTTTTGGGTATCTTTTCAAAAGGCAAGGGGATGTGGGG
>DAOTXM010000162.1:0-3692 GCA_034435215.1 Anaerolineales bacterium | reverse complement strand
CGAAGTAGTAGCGGGTCAATAATGTACCACTCCCATCGTCGTACAACGTGCTGACCCGGACGCCGTCGCCGTCCCTTCGGCAGGCTCACATCGTCCCGATGTCCTTCGGGAGGGTAAACTCCGGCATACAGCCATTCGGCAAGAATATCTTCGATATCCGCGGAGGTGTTGGATGTGGGACAACCGCTGCCCAGGTCGAGTTTTTGGATAGCGGCGATGCGATTTGCGGTAACGGCTCATTTTTTAATGTGCTGATATTTTCACAGTATAATCTCTACATCAAAGGAGTCAAGATGGAACAGATCACCATCCGAATCAAGGACAAAAGGAAAGCCCGCAGGCTGATTGACTTTCTCAAGACTTTGGACTTTGTCGAGAAAGTTTCCAGTTCTAATTTGACTGGTATAGACGACGAGAAGAAAACGCAGGAAGAGGATTTCTTCGCCCTGGCGGGTTTATGGGCGGAGCGCGATATTTCGCTGAAATCCATTCGTGAAAAAGCCTGGCCGTACCGCGCATGATCCTTTGCGATACCAACATCCTGATCGAGTTCTATCGTGGCAATCCCACGATCCTGGATGTATTGCATGAAGTTGGCGTGCCAAACCTTGCCATCAGCGTCATTACAGCGGGGGAGTTATTCTTTGGGGCACAAGACAAACGCGAATTAAGGAAAATCCAAAACCACCTGGCGCTGTTACATCAAATATCCCTGGATGCCGAGATTTCAGCGTACTTTTTGGGTTTGTTAGAAAATTATGCGCTCAGCCACAAGTTGAGCGTGCCAGATGCCTTGATCGCTGCGACTGCCATTTGTCATGACTTACCCCTTTACACATTGAACACCCGCGACTTTCACTTTCTCCCCGATCTACAGTTGTATCAGCCTTGAATCAATACAATCCTATAGCCACGAGAACCCGGCAGAATTGCCGCCCCTGGCATTGACGGAACACGGTGAAGGGATGCGACGGTGTGAAAGAGACAAATTGTTTCCGACAGAGTGCGTCGCAC
The DNA here is from genome assembly GCA_034435215.1 of Anaerolineales bacterium. Lineage (GTDB taxonomy): Bacteria > Chloroflexota > Anaerolineae > Anaerolineales > Villigracilaceae > JAABUE01. The sequence goes on along the minus strand of DAOTXM010000162.1, from coordinate 2,678 downwards.
CTGCTTTGACAGGATTTTTTCAACCAGGTTTCTGTTTCCGTTTGGCGGATTCCCCTGTCGATAAGTTGCGACGCACATTGCTTCTGCAACGGACACAAAGCGATAAACTCGCTCCTTGGATACATTGTATCTGTCTTAGTAATTGAGCATCGAGTGTAGAATTTGGATAACTAGTAATCTTCACCTACAGGCCTCGTGATATTCCAAACAGTTTCATTTGGATATCTAAAAGTAATTCCCAAGATGTTAACTCCATCTCCACGCAGATCATATTGACATTTAAAATACTGAAACTCACCGCCAAAAAGAGTCATGTCCGATCCAGTAATTACCTCTCCACAACTGACCTTAAAGAGACCAAGCTTACTTTCTACATCGTCATAGGTGGAGGGCTTTGGCCCGAATCCATATGTTCTAAATTCCTCTTCCGGGTGAAATGTTTCCACAATATCATCGTAGAAATCAGGACCGTAGACCTGTTGCCCGTTACAACGAATATCCTTTTCTAAGCCAAAATTGGCACACAAAAGACTGACCTGTTCTTCAGTCAACGGCGATGTCTGTGTTTTCCATGCATCCCATTCAGGGTCTGGAAAGTAGGCTGTTGAGACCCAGTGGAAAATATTGATGAAAATACGAAACCCAATGATTATCAAAAAGGGAGTCGCTAGTACGATTAGAAATATCTTCTTTTTCATTTGAATACCTTTTCAATGGTTATTGGTCTGGAGTTATCCACAACCAACGCAAAAAATAATTGTTTATTCTATAATACCAACTCCCACTTGAAAGTTCATTCTGCATTATTGTAGGAAGATCTGAAGGCAATGCGATTCTTCCAGACCTGACATTTATGCCAATGGCAATTGCCTCCTGTGATAGGGAGAAATCTTTAATTGTCGTATTTGAATCACCTCTCCAATCGCTATAGAGATCATGTATAAAATTTCCTACTTTCGCAACAGTTGAATTTGGTATCCTCCAATAAGGGCCAAAAGGCAATTCATTTTTGGTACTTGCTGCCGTCGCAAAAGCGCCCCAAAAATGCCTTACTTGATTCTGACCGTCATCAAAATGATCATTGAAACCACTGGCAGAGAAATTGTACCCTTGGAATGAACTTTGTTGAGCGTGAACTTGTGAGAACGGACCGTTTTCATACACACCGATAAATACAAAGTTGGTTGCACTCAAAAAACCGTCCCAGTCGTTGCCATAAATCAGCGACGCTTTTTCCACGATTGCACTCATAGCTTCCAGATCATTGTATTTTTCTCTTAATTCACCATTCTTGTCGAAAATTTCATTGTCCACGAAATCGAGCAATGCAAACATTTCCTCGTCCACTAAGTCATCTGGACATGCACGTCCACATGGCCTTTGTCCAGATGGGTCGCTCAAATTGATAGGCTGATTTAGAACATAGGAGTAACGATTCAGACTCTGCGGATCAGATAGATCAGGAATGATGCTATCGGGTTGCAGGAAGCGGTTAAGATAAGAGGAATAGAACCTGGCTTTATAGTCCATCAAGCCGGTCTCGGGCATGTCGCGCTGGAAGGTGTAACCGAAGTCGGTTTGGGTGATCATGCCAACGTCATCGCGCACGGCGCCGAAGGGGAGATAGCGCGTTTCGCTGAGGACGGTTCCGCTGGAGTCCAAGACGGCCAGGGTGGAGCCGAGGTGGTCAGTGAGGAAATACATTAAGTTCCAGGTGCCAAGTGCCACGTCCCAGGCGCGCATGGCGAAGGTTTGACCTGCCAGGGAATAGTATTTGCGGATCGCGCCGTTGCTGTGGGTTTCGTAGGCACCGCCGAAGTAGTAAGATTTGGTGGAAGTCAACGTAGTGCCCACGAAGTAGGCTTCCGCCACGCGGACACCATCACTTCGACTACGCTCAGTGCAGGCCCCGTCATACTGGTACGACCAGGATTCGATCACGGTGAAGGTTTCACAGTTGCCGTCCACTTTGGCGATGCTGGAGATGCGATTCTCTGCATTATAGTATTGTTTGTAGATCACGCCGCCTTCGACGCGGCAGGTCATGTTACCGTTTTCGTCGTAGACGTAGGTGTCGGTGCCGGTGGCGCGCGTGACGGAGGTCACGGCGTGAGGGTGAATGCCATCGTAGGCGTATTCGGCAGCGAACCAGCCCTGGCCTGGCGCGCCGGGATCGGGGTCGGCGGCGCCCGGGTCCGGGAGCAGGCCGATGGTGGAGAAACGACGCGATTCGAAGTCGTCGAAGTAGAGCGTGCCGCGCGAGCCGTTGGCGCCGATCGCTCCCAGGTGGACCCTTCCGACGGTGCGCGTGTCGTTGTCGATGCGGGTCAGGGTCTCTTTAAGCACACCACCCACCCACAGGCTGAGCGAACCGTCATAGGCCAGGGCCTGGTAGTCGATCTCGACCGCGGTCCAGGCATTCGGGATGGGGTACCAGGAGGTATTGGTCCATGCCCCGGCATCGTTCAGGGCATACGCTGATACCTGGTAACTGCTTCCGTTGTTATTCAAATAGACCCGGAGAATTTCCTGGTTGCTGTCGTTTTTGCCCATCAGCAGGTAGATCACGTCGCTGCCCATGGCCAGGCTGTTGGGGTTGACATAGAAGCGCGCCCGGTAGCGCGTCTCGCCGTTCGGGGTGTCATCGGTCGCGTACAGGTTGTTGTCATCGTTCAATA
>DAOTXM010000161.1:0-6158 GCA_034435215.1 Anaerolineales bacterium | reverse complement strand
GGTTGCGAATATCTTCCTTGTCCATGCGGCGGGTTTGGACGGGGTCGTAGCCCGTGCCGCCCAACGTGCCCATCGACGAGACTGATAGCGGCGGGACGCGCGTGTACAGGTTGTTGGCGTCCAGGCCGTTGTAGGACAGCTCGATACCCGCCAGCGCGCCGTGAGCATGCACCGCCTCGGCCACCAGCGCCAGGGCCGGGATATCGTCGTCGCTCCACAGGCGGCCTTCGACGTACGGTGACAGGTCGCTGCTGGGGTGGATTTCCACTTCCTCGGTGCAGACCACGCCCCAGCCGCACTCGGCCTTGATCCCACGCATGGCCGCCAGCCCACGCGGCATGCGGTGGCCGAATCCGTTGCAGTGGGGCACCTGATAGAAACGATTGGGAGCAGTCACCGGTCCGATTCGAACCGGTTCGAAGAGAATGTCGTAGGGTGAGGACATGTGTCTTTTCCTGTGGCTTGGAATGGGGCTATGATACCCGCTCCGTTTCCCCCGTCAATGGACGAATATTCCGGATTTAGACGTATTCCGCCAGCAACGCCGGAACCTGTGCGGCAATCGCATCGCGCACCGACCGGAAGACTGCCAGCTGTTCCTCATCCGTGCCGGTGGCCCGGGCCGGATCCGGGAAACCCAGGTGGACGCGTTTGCCTTTTCCCAGCCAGACCGGGCAGTTTTCGGCGGCGTCATCGCAGACGGTCACCACCAGATCAAAGTCCATGTCACGGAACTGGTCGGTCGATTTTGATTCGCCCTGGTGCGTGATGCCGATCTCGGTCAGGACCTGGATCGCCTTCGGGTGCACGTACCCGGACGGTTCGGTCCCGGCTGAGAAAGCCCGCCAATCGTTGGTCAGACGGGCGTTGACAATCGCTTCGGCCATCTGTGACCGGCAGGAGTTGCCGGTGCACAGGAAGAGTACACTACGTTTTTTGTTGTTTCCAGAATTCATCATCACTATTCTTGATCTCGCCCAGTTCACCCGTGGCGATAAAGATCGTGCGTTCGCAAATATTCGTCACCCGGTCAGCGACGCGTTCCAGGTTGTGGGCCACCCACAACAGCCAGTTGGCGCGCTCGATGGACTTTGGATCAGCGATGACATATGTCATCAATTCGCGGTAGACCTGGTTATAAAGCGCATCCACTTCATCGTCTTCGATCGGGAGCGCGTTGGCAACTTCCACATCTTCGTTGACGAAGGCTGTCAGGGCGCGGTGCAGCATGTCCACACCTTTCTGTGCCATGCGCGGGATGTCGATCAACGGTTTGAGCAGCGGCTGGTCGCCCATGCGGATGTTGATGTTGGCAATGCCCTTGGCATAGTCCCCCATGCGTTCTAGTTCGGAAATGATTTCCATCGAAGAGGCCAACAACCGCAGGTCGTGCGCCATGGGTTGCTGGGTGGCAATCAGGATCATCAGTTGGTTTTCGATTTCGAAACGCTTCTTGTTGATATCGCGGTCGGCTTTCAGTATGTTTTTAGCCGCCTCGATATCTCGCTTCTTCAACGCCTCGACAGAAGCCAAAATGGCCTGTTCGACCATGCTGCCCAGCACCAAGATATCATCCTTCAATTCCCGAAGTTCATTTTCAAACGTTTTTCTTATCATTGATACCTCTTTTTGCAACCCTGTGTCTCATTATAATCAAGTTTACCCGAATCGACCTGTTACATAATCTTCCGTACGCTTATCGCTTGGGCGGGTAAAGATGATGTTCGTATCATCATACTCTATGACGGTGCCTGAACGAGTTTCTCCATATAGCATCATCATGGCAGTGAAATCGGAGACGCGCGCCGCCTGTTGCATGTTGTGGGTAACAATGATGATGGTATAGTTCTTCTTGAGTTCCTGCATCAATTCTTCGATTCTCAAGGTCGAGATCGGGTCGAGCGCCGAGGCGGGTTCATCCATCAAAATAATTTCTGGCTGGATGGCAATGGTGCGCGCGATGCACAGGCGTTGTTGTTGTCCGCCGGAGAGGGCATAGGCGCTTTCCTTGAGAATGCCCTTCACTTCATCCCATAATGCCGCCGCGCGCAGGGACTGTTCAACTAGTTCATCCATATTCCCTCTAAAACCATTGATGCGCGCGCCCCAGGCAATATTTTCATAGATGGACTTGGGGAACGGGTTGGGCTTCTGGAACACCATACCTATTCGACGGCGTACTTCCACCGGGTCGATATCCTTGCTGTACAAGTTGGTGCCGTGCATCGTAATTTCCCCTTTGACACGACTGGTCGGCACGAAATCGTTCATGCGGTTGAAGGCGCGCAACAGGGTGGATTTACCACAGCCTGATGGACCAATGATGGCGGTGATTTTCTGTTTTTCGATTTGCAGGTTGACATCTTTTACGGCTTCGAAGGAACCGTAGTAAATGCTCAAATCGCGGGTTTCGATAGCATATTGGGTGTTTTCAGGTTGCATGGTTGCTTCTCTTTCACATATGACTTGATAGACCTTACCATCTTCTTTGGAAGCGATTGCGTAACAAAATGGCGGTGGCATTCAGCGTGAGCAATAAGCCCAGCAAAACTAAAATGGATGCCGCAGCGATGGCGTGAAACTCTCCCTGGGCACGGGAGGTCCACTGGTAAATCTGGATGGGCAAGGCGGTAAATTTGGTGAAGGGACTTTGCGGGTCAATCGTGATGTAGGTCGAAGCGCCCACGATAATCAACGGGGCGGTTTCGCCAATGGCGCGCGACATCGCTAGAATACTCCCGGTAAGAATGCCTGGCAGGGCGTTGGGTAGAACGTGACTCCAGACCGTTTGCCAGCGGGTCGCCCCCACGCCAAATGCCGCCTGGCGGATGGAATCCGGCACGGCTTTGATGGCCTCCTGGGCGTTGATGATGACGAGCGGCAGGACGAGGATACCCATGGTCAATCCAGCGGACATGATGGTGCGTCCGTTGGTATCGGTGATGCCAAACATCAAGCCGCTGGTGAAGGCTTCCATGGCGCGCACGAAAATCGCTAAACCGAGCATGCCATAGACGATGGACGGCACGCCAGCCAGGTTGTTGATATTGGTCTGGATGATGCGATTGATGATGTTCTTTTTGTTGGAATATTCCTGCAAATAGACTGCCGCCCCCACCCCCACCGGCAGCGCAAAGGCGATGGCAATGCCCACCAGCCAAATCGAACCGAGCAAGGCGGTACGCACTCCGGCGAACTCGGCTTTGCTCGACATGGGCGTCGTCAGAAAATTGGGGGTCAACCACGAGCGGAATTCCAGACGCGCTTCCGGATACAATTCGCGCACTTCAGCTTCGATGGCTTCCCTCTCGAACAGGGAACGGTAAAGTGGATAGGTTTCGCGGGTCTTGACCTGGATGATGCGTTCAATGATCAGATTGTATAACTCGCCCTCACTGCGGTTGAGCAGGGACTTCTCATTCTCCAATTTGTTGTAAGCGCCGCGCGAAAGATTGGCTTGAAGAACGGCAATCAGTTCTTCCTGATTCAGCTCATCCAACGGTTTTTCGCTGATGGTAACAGGGTCTTTCTTGAATTCATATGCCACATAGCCAAACGCGCCATCCACTACATTGAGTAGCAGCGCTGTCAGGCTGACAATGGCGACGAGCAGGGCGGAGAAAAAAATGAACTGCCAGATCCAGGCGGTTCGATAGCGCGCAGCGACATAGCGCTGTAAATCTTGTTCTTCGGGATACGTGTATTTGGCCATGATCTTACTCGTATTGCTCACGGAACTTCGCTACAATCCACTGGCTGATAAGGTTGAGAACCAGGGTTACCAGGAAGAGCATCAAGGCGATAGCAAACAGGCTGGTGTAATCCACTGTGCCGTAGGGCAGGTCGCCACCGCTGATACGGGCGATGTGACCGGTCATGGTTTCAGCAGATTCCAGCGGGTTGAAGGAAAAGCGTGGACCTGCTCCTGAAGCGATGGCGACGATCATCGTCTCGCCGACTGCACGCGAGATGCCGACAATCACCGCAGCGCCAATCCCCGAAAGCGCCGCCGGAACGATGACCTGGGTGCTGGCTTCCAGGGGGGTGGCGCCCATCGCATATGCCGCTTCGCGCAGGGCGTTCGGTACAGCGCTAAGCGCGTCTTCGCTCATCGAAGAAATCAGCGGCAAAATCATGATCCCCATGACGATGCCCGCCGAAAGCATGTTATAAACGCCTATTTTTTCAGGTCCAATCAGATTGCGAAGGATGGGTGTCACGAACAGGAGAGCAAAGTATCCATAGACCACGGTTGGAATGCCCGCCAGAATTTCCAAAACAGGCTTAAGGATGGCGCGCGCGCGCGGATCAGCGTATTCGCTCAGGTAGATGGCGGCGCTCAACCCCAGTGGCACAGCCACCAGAATGGCAATCGCGCTCGTTGTCAACGTGGCGCTGACCAAAGCCCAAATGCCAAACAGACCCGCCTGAGGTTGCCACTGTGTGGAAGTGAAGAACTCCTTCAAGGTGACCTCGGGATCCCTAAAAAACAATAGTGCCTGGTCGCTCAGCACGATGACAATGCTGATAGTGATGAAAATGGTGAGAAAGCCCACTACGAACAGGGAACTTTCCAGCATGCCTTCACCAACTCGAAATTTTTTACGTAATTTTTCCGGCTGGAAGGAGGAAGCGAGGGAAGAGGAGATGGATTTTGTTTCGGCTGTCATAGAATTCTCGAGGAGCGCGCAGGCAATGGATACAAAATTCTCAGGTTTTTTTCCCATTTCGCAAAAAACAGGAAAGTTCTATGCCCATTGCAACGATACAAGAGAGTAGGCTGACTCCTCCTGCAGAGAGGAGTCAGCCCGATGAAATGGGATAGGAATATTTTTTACTTGGTCAATGCGGCGTACCACGCGCCCCAGGAGCCATAGATGGCTTTGGCGGGGGCGGGGAAGTAGCCGACGTCCTTGATGTTGTCATCCAGGTTTTGCAGGTAGAAAGCGATGAAGGCGGCGACCTGCGGTTTATCCTGCATGATCTTGGCGGTGGAGTAGATGAACAGCGGGCGGGCTAATGGGTAGGTACCATTGTCCACATTCGCCTGGTTGGGCTCTACACCTTCAACCGCCAGCGCTTTGAGTTTTTCAGTATTCTCGTTGTAGTAGGCGTAGCCAAAGTAACCAATGGCATATTTGTCACCTTCCACGCCTTGCACCAGGACGTTATCATCTTCGGAGAACTGCGCGCCTTCCAGACCGAGCAGGGCTTTTTCACCAGCTTCCACGTCGGCTTTGCCTTCGGCGTTCTTGAAGTATGGTGCCATGATTTCTTCCACAAAGTAGTCAAACGTGCCGCTGTCTGCGCCGGGCGAGTAAATCTTGATCGCTTCGGCGGGGAATTCGGGACGCAGGTCAGCCCAGGTCTTGGCTTCACCAGAGAAGGCTTTGGCCAGTTCTTCCTTGGTCAGGTCGGTGGCAAAGTCGTTAGACGTGCTGACAACAACCGCCAGTGCATCGGTGCCGATGCGGAATTCGAGCGGTTCGCGACCGATCGCCGCGCAGGATTCCACTTCGCTGGACTTGATTGGGCGGGAAGCGTTGGAGATGTCGGTCTCGCCGGTCTTGCAAAAGCGCTCGAAACCAGCGCCGGAACCGATACTGTCCACGGTGATGTTGCCGTTGTAACCTTCCTGCTGGAAGAGTTCGGCCATGCGTTCCGACACCGGGAACACCGTCGATGATCCAGCCGTAATGATGTCACCGGTCACATCTGCAGGCTCGATGATTTCAGGCAGGACAATCGGCTCAAGCACAGGGGCTTCGGCGGGCGCAGCAGTGGCTTGAGGGGCCTGGGTGGGTGCTGCAGCGGGGACTTCCGGAGCGGGAGCTTCGGTAGCGGGGGCGCCGCAGGCGGCCAGGATCATACTGGCAAGCACAATGGCGGCAAACAGGACGTACAAATTCTTGTGCATTGTATCTCTTCTCCTTATATGAGATTTAGTTTGCATCCAAAATGTTAACACGCTGGTATTAAGGCGCATGGAAAAACTGTTTAACAACACGTTAACAATCTATAATACTGTTGAGTCTCATTAAGTCGTATCACCTTGAAAAGGAGAAAGTCTCATAAAATCGTATCAGTTGTTTCATAATTGACCGTCGTCTGAACAACTTTTGAATGAATTCCATGGGCGAACAGGAAATCTGCTCTAG
>DAOTXM010000160.1:0-5592 GCA_034435215.1 Anaerolineales bacterium | reverse complement strand
GAATACTATGATTCAAGCTTGACGATCCAGGGCGAAGACCGTGCCTTTACATACCTGTGGCCAGGCAATTACGCGGTTGGCGCATTGACTGTAAACTTGAGAGTCCCTGTTGATACGACAGGGGTGACAACCGATCCGACCATGAGAGATGCCACGCCAGCAGGCAGTGCGCAGACCTATCTCGAATGGGGAACCAGCAACCTGCAAGCGGGCGAGCAACTGCCCATCAGAGTGGCTTACACCAAGACATCGGACCGGTTAAGCGTATCGAATCAGCCCCTCGAAACCGGAGTAGTGGACGAAAGCACGGAAGGGCGGGTTTCCTTAAGTAACTACCTGCCGTATATCCTGGGGGGACTGGGTATCCTGTTAATCCTGGCTGGAGGATTCTACTTCTGGCAAACCAGCAAGGGAAAACCCGAAATGCGCAGACGTCATCGTGCGCGCGATGAGGATACCAGTAACGAAGATGTATATTGTCACCAGTGTGGAAAACGGGCACAATCCGGAGACCGTTTCTGCCGCACCTGTGGGACGCGTCTACGGCGTGAAACGACATAGATGTGTCTTATAGTCAAAAATAATCAGTAAATTACGAAATGGCTGGGAGAAGCCCGAAAACAGGGGGGTGGAGCGGGCATGCGCCTGCTCCACCCTGTTTGCGGAGATTCTTTCAACTTTCGTGAAGTGCTGATAAAACAGTTGAACGGCAGAGACTCAGAAAAATTCGAAACCATTTGAAAACCTCAGAAGTTGTCCTGTAACCCAAAACGCCCTCCTGGACGGGGGGCTTTTTTGGTTTTCAGGACTGCAAGAAAGGCGAAAGGATATGTTCGTTCCCGGCTATTTCGTGATCTACAGTGAATAAATTTTGCGGAAACATAAGTAAATCTTTTCATGACCTATTACACATACTAATTTTCGTTATGACATTTGGGCTATGCATCAATGACAGGTTGCACTTGGCACTCATCGACTTATCAATTACGCTATATGAGATGTATTAGACTATTTTTCGGGAGAATGTGAAAAATGTCACGAAAACCTTATGCCACTCTGCGGAAAGTCGTATTCACGACCGGTGTGATGTTGGCTTTGTTGGGCTTTGGTCTGGCGTTTGGAATGCCCAACCAAAATGCCCAGGCCGCAAAACTTGCACAGGAGGGAGCAACACCCACGCCCGGTCCAACCGTTGACCATACTGCCATTGCCGTACTTGCTGGGCCCTTCGATCAGCCTCAGCAGGTAACGAAGGTTTGCCTGGCCTGCCATAAGGAAGCGGGCAACCAGATCGTGCACACCACCCACTGGACCTGGGAGTTTGTCAACGAAGCAACAGGACAGGTGCTTGGAAAAAAGACGTTGATCAACAATTACTGTATCAGCATCCAGTCCAACGAGCCGCGTTGCACCAGTTGTCACATCGGGTATGGATGGAAAGACAAGAACTTCGATTTCTCTGCGCAGGAGAATATCGATTGTCTGGTCTGTCACGATACCACCGGGACATACGCTAAGTTCCCCACAGCAGCAGGCTTGCCGGTATTGGGTGAGGCCAAAGATTTTAAAGGTACAACCTTTGAACCGGTTGATCTGGCCTATGTGGCACAAAACATTGGCAAGACTTCCATCGCTACTTGTGGTTCCTGTCACTTTTACGGCGGCGGTGGCGATGAGGTCAAACACGGCGATATGGACAGCTCCCTGGTCGATGCACCGTATGAGCTGGATGTTCACATGTCGCCAGATGGCGGGAACTTTACCTGCACCACCTGTCACATGACCACCGATCACGAAATTGCCGGCAGCCGCTACAGCATGGATCCCGAAAGCTGGAAAGGTTGTGAGTCCTGCCACACCCAGGCGCCCCATCCCCTAGCATTGCTAAACCAACACGCCCAACGTGTCGCCTGCCAAACCTGCCACATCCCTGAATTTGCGCGCGGTGGTGTCGCCACCAAGATGTTTTGGGACTGGTCCAAAGCCGGACGCTTGCAAGATGGCCAGCCTGTTGTCGAGAAAGATGCGAACGGCAATGTCACATATGATGGACAAAAAGGTGAATTCGTTTGGGAAGAAAATGTGGTGCCGGAGTACTTGTGGTTCAACGGCACAGTCCAATACACGCTGGCAGGGGACAAAATCGATCCGTCCACCCCATTGACCATCAACCAGTTCTTGGGTGATATCAACGATCCCAATGCCCGCATCTGGCCTGTGAAGCGTTTTGAGGCCATACAACCTTACGATAGCGGATTCAATACATTAGTCGTACCTCACCTGTTCCCGAGCAACGCAGAAGATACAGCTGCCTATTGGAAAAGCTATGAATGGGGGCCGGCCATTTCCTATGGCATGGAATATGCCGGGCTACCTTATAGCGGCCAATATGACTGGCTTGAAACTGTCATGTACTGGCCCACGACGCACATGGTTGCCCCGGTAAAGGATTCTTTGCAATGCCGGGACTGCCATACGAACGAGGGCGGGCGGCTTGACTTTGCTGCACTGGGATATAGCACATCAGACGTTTCTCGCCTGACCAATTTTCCTCCCGTACTGACGATTGAGATTACGGCTGCTCCTCAGAATTCCCCCGAAACCTGCAAAGCATGTCATGAAAAACAATACGAGATTTGGGGTCAAAGCGTCCACAGCAATAAGAGCGTTGGATGCGTTTCTTGCCACCACCTGGAAGGCGATCAAGAACATCCCATCTCACCTTACACCTCATCGCGTTCGGCGGATGTATGTGGGGCCTGTCACTTGAACGAATATCGTGACTGGCAAAATAGTGTCCACGGCGAGATGGGACTGACCTGTGCAACCTGCCATGAGCCTCACGCCCAGTATCAACGCAAGGTTGGAGATAACAAGACCGCCTGCGAATCCTGCCACCGTGAAGAAGTAGAGCAATCACAGCATGGAACGCACCATATTGCTGGGTTCGATTGCCTTGCTTGCCACAAGAACACAGACCTGGATACAGGTCATACCTTTGAGATCGGCCTTGATACCTGCCTGAAGTGCCATGGGAAGAACGTCCATGCCGCAGACGCGCTTGTTCGGGCCGGCCTCGCAGTAAGCCTTGAAGAAGCTGCCAAAACCGGAACATATCCTGAGCCAGTGATAGAAGAAGTGGAAGCGACAGGCACCGGGATTGGTTTGCCGGCCTGGTTTATGATCCTGATCGGAATCGTGCTCGGAGGTGGTTCATATTGGTTACTCTCCACACGCAGGTTAGAGGGAACAAACAGTCCTTCCGATCTTGAAGATGATGAGGCAAAGGAATAAAAAGGAGTGGACAGCGTCTATCACGACGCTGTCCCTCTGAGCGTTTAATCGTTTGGAGGTATGCACGATGAGCGAAAAAACGGAAAACATGGAACAAACTGATAAAAATGTCTCCAGGCGGGATTTCCTGAAGGTTGCTGGCGCAATGACTGGGGCTGCGGCCTTAACACAAGTGGTGAACTTGGGCAAAACCAGCGGCCGGGCGCAAGGCGAACACGGTGAAGGCGAGGGCCCACGTTGGGGCATGTTGATCGACATCAACAAGTGCATCGGCTGTAAATACTGCACCTATGCCTGCCAGGCTGTCAACAACTTACAGGATGAGATGATCTACAATACGGTCACCACCGAAACCACGCGGACCGGCGTGGAATTCTTCCTTTCCCGCCCCTGCATGCATTGTGACGACGCACCCTGCGTGCACGTTTGCCCGGTAAACGCAACCTATCTACGACCGGATGGCATCGTTACAATGGATTATGACCTGTGTATTGGCTGCCGCTATTGTGAAATAGCCTGCCCGTATGATGTCCGCGTTTTCAATTGGAAGAAACATACAGACCTCAGCCCGCGTGTGCCTGAATATGGCGTGCCGGAAGTGCCGCCTCGCCCGCGTGGGGTGATGGAAAAATGCACATTCTGTGAACATCGCATCGATGCGGGTCTAGAACGCGGCCTGACCCCGGGCGTCGATCCACAGGCCACCCCGGCCTGTGTGATTGCCTGTCCAACGATCGCGCGCATCTTTGGAGATATCAATGATCCGGAAAGCCCTATTTCCAAGGCCTTGAGTCAGACCACGGTGACCATCCGTTTGCGCGAAGAGCTGAGCACGGCGCCCAAGGTATATTACATCCCACCACAAGAAGCGCCACGCGGATAAGAGGGAGGCTAAAATGGAATATACGATCAAACCATTGACCATGCGCATGGGCAAAAAGGAAGTGGATGTTTTCCCCTTCTGGATTGCCATATTGATTGTGGGCATCCTGTTTGGCCTGGTCGGCGCTTACGAAGTATTCTCCAAAGGCTTACAGGTCACTGGCCTTTCCAACCAGGTACCCTGGGGATTGTGGATTACGATTGACCTGGCTGCTATCGCGTTAGGAGGCAGTGCCTTCACATTCGGCGTGATTGTCTATCTGCTCAGAATTAAGCGTATGGAGATCGTTGGCAAACTGGCCGTCCTGTTGGGCTTCCTGGGTTATTCGACCGCAGGTATGGTGTTGCTCTTCGACCTTGGCCAACCTCTGCGCTTTTGGCATCCGGTTGTTTTCTGGCAGACACATTCTCTGTTGTGGGAAATTACCATGTGCGTGGTGCTTTATCTGGCCGTTCTGGTCGCGGAAATGTTGCCGATTGTTCTGGAACACCCGGTCTTCACCAAACACCCCTGGTTGGAACGCTTCCCTATCCTGCGCAAGGCCGCCAATGGACTGAACTGGCTGGCTCATCGCTTACATAGCTACGGTCCGGCCCTGGCCGTAATTGGCTTAACGCTCTCCCTCCTGCACCAGGCCTCCCTGGGAGCTACCTATTCCGTCCTTTCCGGGCGTGGGTTATGGTTCAACCAGAGCGCCCCGGTTCAATTCGTTCTTTCGGCCATGGGTGGTGGGACGGCCTTGCTTTTCTTCCTGAGTGTGCTTGTGTTCCGCATCATGCGCCCCGGATTGGTCAAAGATGACGTCCTGTACGATGTAGCCCGGATTGCTGGCGGCATCATCCTGTTGTGCATCTACATCCGTGTCTGGGACTGGGCTGTTACGAATTACTATAGCTTCGATATCGAAGTTGCCCTGCAGACGGAAATGCTCAACTCGATCTCGCCTTACTCGACATCATTCTGGATAGGGCAGGTACTGTTTGCGTTGATTCCCGGCATAATGCTGCTATTGTCGAGGCGCATTCGAAATTTCCGCATCTTGATGGCTGCTTCCGTTCTACCGGTATTTTGTACTGTGCTGATGCGCTGGAACTACAACTTCTCTGGCCTGATCGCCTCGATCACCTACGATCCCTTCACACCGACCGTTGTGCTCAATTCCTATGTGCCGACCTGGCAGGAATGGTCAGTAGCTTCGTTGGTGATTTCGTACTGGCTGCTCGGTTTCAGCCTGGCGGCGCGTTACCTGCCTTTTGTCTCGCAAGCACAGCACGAGCATAACTACCTAAATTTCGCCCGAAATAGAGGCGAGAGAGAGCCCGAAAAGGGCTAGCCAAAAAAGAGTAATGGGACTACCTGTAAAGGAAATTCCGAGAATCCAAACAGGAGGCCCATTACCATGCATGAGTCTATCA
>DAOTXM010000159.1:0-20197 GCA_034435215.1 Anaerolineales bacterium | reverse complement strand
TTGCAGTTCTGCTGTCCGCTTCATTGTCTCGCTTTCAATCTCAGCAAATGTCGCTTTCGGATGTTGTTTGCGCCATTCGTGCATCCCACTGATCACCTCATCTGCCAGCCGCTGCCATTTCGGGTCTCTTGCTTCCATCTCTGTACCTCCTGTCTCCTCCCCTATCTTACCCCTTCTCCGCAAAATTTTGAACCACACCCACACGATTGTACGGGCTTGCACAATGACTAAATGGATTGTATACTTATTCAGAAGCTCCCATATCACACGGAGGTGAACGTTCCCGATAAAAATAATAATATCCCCCACCAACAAAAAATAATTTTCTTCAATACAAAAACAATGAATGAGGAGAAGAATACATGCTTAAGAAACTATATCTCGTGCTCGCTGTGGTTATGGTCGCTGTGCTTTCACTATCAGCCTGTGCCCCTGCAGCTAGCGAAGCAACTGCTTTCAAGGTTGGTCAGGTAACCGACCTCGGCGGTATTGACGACAAGTCCTTCAATGCGCTATCGTACGCGGGAGTCGAGCAAGCGGTCAAGGAATTGGGTGTCGAAGGCAAATTTCTCGAGTCGCAGCAGCAATCCGACTACGCCAAGAACATTCAGCAGTTCATGAATGAGAAGACCGACCTGATCGTTACCGTCGGATTCCTGCTCGGTGTTGATACCGCGACCGTTGCGAAGGCCAACCCCGACCAGAAGTTTGCCATCGTGGACTATGCCTATCCCGATTGCTGGCCCGGCGCTGTAGAGGGCAAGGATTGCGGTTCTTCCACCGAAATAAACAACGTTCTTGGTCTGACCTTTGCCACCGATCAAGCCGCATTCCTAGCCGGTTACGCCGCTGCGGCGAGCACCAAGACCGGCAAAGTCGCTACCTTCGGCGGCATCAACATCCCGACAGTATCCATCTTCATGAAGGGCTTCGAGGCCGGTGTGAAGTATTATAACCAGCAGAAGGGCACCAACGTGGAAGTGCTCGGTTGGGACAATGCCAAGCAGGATGGCTCCTTCACCGGCAATTTCGAATCCCTCGATGATGGCCGCTCCTTCGCCGAATCCTTCGTTCAGGAAGGCGCTGACATCGTTATGCCCGTGGCTGGACCTGTGGGTCTTGGTTCTGCCGCCTACTGCAAGGAAAGTGGCGCATGCAAGATCATCGGTGTGGACACCGATTGGACCGTTTCGGCCAGCGAATACACGGACGTGATCCTAACCAGCGTCCAGAAGATGTTAAACGTGGCTGTGTTCGACGCCATCAAAGCTGCCAAGGAAGGCACCTTCAAGGGAGGTGTTTATGTTGGCACCCTCGCCAACAATGGTGTTGGCATTGCCCCAGTAGCGGGCGCCTCGAGCGAATTGAACAGCGAGCTTGACGCTATCAAAGCCGCATTGATCGACGGTTCCTTGACCGTTGACGGCGTTCTCGGACAGTAATTTGTAACCTCGCTGTAGTTAGGCCGGGGGACATTTCCCCGGCCTTTTTTATCCCACCGTGCATCATACACGGCTTTCTGTAATGCAGGCTTATTCTGGAGAAAGACATGGCCAATGTTCTTGAATTACACGGTATCACCAAGCGCTTCCCCGGTGTCCTCGCAAACAGTAATGTCGATATTATGTTGAGAGAAGGGAATATCCTTGCTCTTTTGGGGGAAAACGGCGCGGGCAAGACCACCCTCATGAACATCCTGTACGGGTTATATAAGCCGGATGAGGGCAAGATCATGGTACGCGGGCAGGAAGTGGAAATCCATGGTCCAAACGACGCTATCGCGCGCGGCATTGGCATGGTCCACCAGCATTTTATGCTCATCCCGGTAATGACCGTGACCGAGAACGTGATGCTCGGTGTGGAACCCATCCGAAATGGTATGTTCCTCGACCGCGCCAAAGTGGCGGCGCGCATCCGTGAGATTTCTGAACAATATGGTCTCGATGTGGATCCCGACGCGTACATAAAAGACCTGCCCGTCGGTATCCAGCAACGTGTTGAGATCATCAAAGTTCTGTATCGCGAAGCAGACATCCTGATCCTCGATGAGCCGACCGCCGTCCTTACCCCACAGGAAGTGGAAGGTCTGTTCAAAATACTGCAAACGCTGATCGAAAAAGGGAAATCCATTATTTTCATAACCCACAAGCTCAAGGAAGTAATGGCCATCGCAAATCAAATCACCGTGCTGCGCAGCGGGCGGGTTGTGGGGACTGTATCACCGGAGGAAGTCGACCCTGAGAAACTGGCCTCCATGATGGTCGGGCGCGATGTAAACCTGGTTGTAGCTAAGAAGGCTGCGGATCCAAAAGAAATCGCGCTCGAAGTCAAGGACTTGTTCGTACGCGATGAGCGCGGGAACATGACTGTGAAAGGGTTGTCTTTCGATGTCCGCAAAGGAGAGGTGCTGGGCATCGCCGGTGTACAAGGCAACGGGCAGACAGAATTGGTCTACGCGCTGACCGGCCTGGCACTACCGGTGAGTGGTGAGATCCATATTATGGGCAAATCACTGCGCCACGCTTCGCCGCGCAACATCCTAGAACGCGGCGTGGCGCATATCCCAGAGGATCGCCAGAAACACGGCCTGATCTTGTCTTTCCCAATCCATGATAATTTGATGCTATGCACCTATTACCAGTCACCTTTTGCGCGCGGCCTCACCTTGCAGGAAAAGACGATCTTCAGCAATGCTGAGACCCTTGTCGACCAGTTCGATGTACGCACCCCGAGCATCTTCATCAATGCCTCCTCGCTTTCGGGCGGCAACCAGCAAAAGGTAATCGTGGCGCGCGAATTCTCGCGCCCGATCGAATTGCTGATCGCATCGCAACCGACCCGCGGCCTGGATGTAGGTTCCATTGAATACATCCACAACCGTATCATCGAAAAACGCGACGAAGGGACAGCTGTTCTTCTGGTCTCCTCTGAGTTAGATGAGATCCTGGCACTTTCCGACCGTATCGCGGTGATGTACCACGGTCAGATCGTGGACATTGTCCCCGCTGAGGACGCCTCTAAGGAATATCTTGGCCTGCTCATGGCGGGCATCAAACCATCTGAGGCAGCCTCGGTAGCACCCGCGAAAAAACGCCGGGAAGTGGAACGTGTTTTCTAAGGGAGGGCCTCGTGAGTGACAAAGAAATGAAACCTACTGAGATCGTGCAGTCCGACAAATCACCGAAACGCGACCGCTCCGCATTGACGCAGACTCTGCTAGTCCCAGCTTTGGCCGTTCTCACTGGCCTGGTAATTGGGGCTATCGCCATCATCGCCAGTGGTGAAAACGTCTTCAAGGCTTACGGCGCGTTGTTCGGTGGGTCATTCGGGTCGCCACAGCAATTCATCGCAGGCTTCCAGGCCTTTTTTGCTACTGGCGAGACAAAAGAATTGTTATTAGCCATCTATCCATTCACCGAGAGCCTTGTGGCGGCAACGCCCTACATTTTTGCTGCCCTGTCGGTTGCGCTCGGGTTCCGTTGCGGCTTGTTCAACATCGGCGCAGAGGGACAGGTGCTCATGGGCGCGCTCAGCTCGGCATTCGTGGGTTACAGCATCACCGGCTTGCCCGCCTTTATCCACTTACCGCTCGCTCTGCTAGCTGGCTTGTTAGGCGGCGCGATCTGGGGCATGATCCCCGGCTACCTCAAGGCGCGTTTCGGCGCGCACGAGGTGGTCAATACCATTATGATGAACTGGATCGCCTTTAAACTGAGTGACTGGTTACTGAATGGTCCCATGAAATCCTCTGGCTTCCGCCCGGTTACACCGACAATAGAGGAAACCGCCGAACTGCCGCGTTTCTTTGCAGATCCCCTGCGTTTCAATTGGGGCTTTGTGCTGGCTCTGGTGGTGGCATATTTCGTCTATTGGTTCCTGTTCAAGACCACGCTTGGGTTCGAGATTCGCTCCGTGGGCGCAAACCCGGACGCTGCCAAGTATGCAGGGATGAACGTCACCCGTAACTTCGTGCTGGTGATGGCTCTGGCTGGCGCGCTGGCCGGCCTGGCTGGTTCTGCACAGGTGCTTGGTGTGGATCACTGGGTCGGACAAGGTTTCTCGGCTGGCTATGGATTTGATGCCATCGCATTGGCCCTGCTTGGTAAGAGCCATCCACTGGGAGTGGTGTTGGCAGCCCTGTTGTTCGGCTTTTTGCGCAGTGGCGCCACCCGCATGCAATCCATGGCTGGTATCCCAATCGATATCATCTCCATCATCCAGGGACTGGTGGTTATCTTCATCGCTGCGCCTGCCATCATTCGTTGGATCTATCGCATCCGCATCCAGCCTACTACAGAAGAAGCTGTATTGACCCGCGGCTGGGGCAGCTAACTTAGTGAGGTTCGCATGGCTACCGCAACCAGAGAGATCGAAACCATCACCTTCCAACGTACGCGCATTGCCTATGGCGTCACCCTGATTGCCTTTGGCTTGTTCATCTTTTTAGCCTTTGGGTTAAACACCCAGGCCGGCGTGCAAACCATCTTCGGTTTGAACCTGGCCGGGTCACAGGCGATCACTGTACCAGATCTCATCGTACCATCCCAGGCAGTAGTCTATGCCTGTGCCTTTATCCTTGTCTTCCTTGGAGCTTTTCAATTGGCGCGGGGTGTACGCTATACTGGCCTGCTAATCGGCGCTATTGCCCTCGCATTTGTAATCGCCTTCCTCACCTGGGCCGCTGCGGATAAATCGTTCAATCTTGTAGGCATGTTGAGCAGTTCACTCGTTCGCGCCACACCGATTGCGCTGGCAGCCTTGTGCGGTGTCATCAGTGAACGTTCCGCCGTCATCAACATTGGTATCGAAGGCATCATGCTCCTCGCTGCCCAAGCAGCAGTTGTTATGGCAACGATCAGTGGTAATCTTTACATCGGCTTACTGGCTGCCCTGGTCACAGGTGGGTTGATCGCTGCTTTCCACGCTTTTCTCGTGATCCGTTTCAAGGTGGACCAGATCATCAGTGGCGTGGCCATCAACATCGTCGGTACAGGAGTCACTTCTTTCGTCAGTTCCCGCTTTCTCCAGTCGAACATCGATACACTCAACAACTCTGGCACCTTTCCCGTTATATCCATTCCCATCCTCTCGAAGATCCCGGTCATTGGGCCTGTCCTTTTCGAAAACAACATCATCATCTATTTGACCATCCTATTGGTCATCGTCTTGCATATCATGTTGTTCTATACTCCGTGGGGATTGCGCACCCGCGCCGTCGGTGAACACCCCAAGGCCGCTGATACGCTGGGGGTAAACGTGTTTCTCACCCGCTATGTCAATGTCATCTTTGGCGGCGTTATCGCAGGATTAGGCGGCGCCTACTTCACCATCGGTTCGGTTGGCCGCTTCGACGAGATCATGACTGCCGGCAAAGGTTTCATTGGGCTGGCTGCTATGATTTTCGGGAAGTGGAATCCGCTTGGAGCATACGCATCTTCTATGATCTTCGGCTTTGCCGACTCCCTCCAGGTCAAGCTCCAGATTCTGCGCACACCTATCCCTTCGGAATTTCTCCTCATGGCTCCATACATCGTAACGATGATCGTATTAACCGGGGTCGTAGGCCGCGCGATCCCTCCGGCGGCAGATGGTCAACCGTATGAGAAATAGAGAAATAGCCATGCCGGAGATGACATTGTCCGAAAGTTAATATGGGTAGCAACCAATAGATATTCGGTATGGGAACAAAAACAGGAGTCGCATTGGCTCCTGTTTTGATTCACCGATTTGGGGGAATACTGAAAAATAAATATTTTTTCCAGCCTGCGATACAATAAGATAATCCGATACAATTCTTTATTTATCAGCGTGTCCAGATTTTTAAGGAGAAGAAGAAATGTCTAAAACCACTCGACTCGCTTTCATATTCTTAGTCCTCGTGGTTGGAATTTCCGCATGTAACCTGCCTTCCAACGCCGCCACACCAACACAGGGTGCTAACACGGTTCTAACCGCTGCTGCACAAACGGTGGAAGCCAACCTGACACAGGCCGCCATCCTTAACCCGCCAACCGTGCCGGTCATTCCAACCAGCACATTGGGTCTACCTACCGTCACGCTGGCTGTACCTACCAACACCCAGCCGGCTGCAACCAATACCCCGATCTGCGACCTGGCGCTCTTTATCAGGGATGTAACCATCCCAGACGGAACAGAAATCGAACCCAACAAGACCTTCACAAAAACCTGGCAGCTAAAAAATATCGGTGCCTGCACCTGGAGCGGGTATACGCTGGTGTTCGATTCGGGCGAAGCAATGAGCGGGCCTGCATCGTCGCCGATCGGTACGGTTGCCCCGGGTCAGGAAGTGAATTTGTCTATTGACTTGAAAGCCCCTGCTTCGGACGGTTCCTACCGGGGTTACTGGCGCATCAAGAACAACGCGGGGGTGCTGATCCCAGTTTCTGGCGGTTACCAGAGTAAATCCTTCTTCGTCGATATCAAAGTAAAAACTCCCACCCCCAGCTCGACGACGATCACCTTGAACGCGACCGGTGGCACGGAAGGTGGAACCGTGTATGAACCGGCCGCAAGCCTGGCCGTCGTCAATGGCACTATCCTGGCAGGCGACACATCCAGCAATCATCTGGCGCGGGGTTACATGAGCTTCGACATTTCGGCACTGAGCGGAAAAACGATCAACAGCGCGACCCTGGACCTGACTGGCTGCTCGACCGTACAAACTCCTTATACCAACCTGGCAGGCATCTGGGTCGGTGAACTGCAATACAGCCTGCCCCTTGATCAGTCCGATTACGATGTGGCCGGAATTGGTGTGCAATTGCTCAATGCCGCGCCTGGCAGCGCGATCGATGTCAAGTCTTATGTACAGGCTCGTGTAACGGAAGGAAAAAGCCGCTTCCAAATCCGCTTGCACCCGGCCGGTCCCACGGATGGTGATGCGCAAGCCGATTACATTTCCTGTGGCGCAACGGTGCCAAGATTGACGATAAATTATCAGCCATAAGGATTACGAGAAAATTTTCAGGAGAAGGCAAGAGAAAATGTCCAACCCATCACGACTCGTCTCTCTGGTCCTGTTTTTTGCTTTGGCGATGAGCGCCTGCAACCTGCCCAGTAACACTCAGGAACCCAACAATACGGGGGGAATCCTGACTGCGGCGGCTCTAACAGTCGAAGCAAATTTGACACAGTCGGCGGTGCAAAACCCGCCGCCCTCGCCAATCCCACCAACAAACACAGTGGCTCCCCCGCCCACGGTCACGCTGGCTGTTCCTCCCACCAGTGGTATCCCGGCGGCAACCGCAACCCAGGATTGTGACAAGGCTGATTTCGTGACCGATGTGACCATCCCGGATGGCACGGTCTTAGATGCGGGTGAGTCTTTCACGAAAACCTGGCGTTTGAGGAATTCTGGAACCTGTTCGTGGACTTCCTCCTATGCTGTCGTGTTCAATAGCGGTGATGCGATGAGTGGGCCAGCCAGCCAGGCGCTGAGCGGTAACGTTAATCCTGGCCAGACAGTGGATATTTCTGTCAACTTGAAGGCGCCCTCAGCCCCCGGAAACTATAAGGGGTATTGGAGACTGCGCAATGCCTCCGGGGTATTGTTCGCGACATTTTATGTTGACATCAAAGTAAGCGGAGGTGGCGCATTTGCGGTGACAAGCGTCAATTTGTCCGTTTCAGGCGGTTGTGGTAATTTCCAGATCAAAGCTGACATAACCACAAACGGCGCCGGTACTGTCACTTATAAATGGGTGCGAAGCGATGGAGCCATAGACAATGCCACCCATCCGGACCTGGTGTTTGCTTCGGCAGGCACCCAGTCAGTCACGACCAGTTGGGCGACCACCGCCGCTGGCAGCAAATGGATGGATATTTACATCGATAAACCAAACCACCAGCAATTTGGACGGGCAAATTTTAGCTGTCCATAACAATCCTCCCATGAGCGAGGCGCCCGGTACTTTTTCACCGGGCGCTTTTGCTTAACGTTTTCTAATGTCCAGGAAGTATAATATTCCGCTGGCAAATTCCATATTTGCCAATAGGTGTATCAGCTCAATAAATCGGGGCGGCGTGGGGTGCCTTAGGCGGGCACAGCCTGCCCACAGCACCCCACCACATTCCCCTATTTTTGAAAAGATACCGAAAGGACTTAGAATGAAAAGAAATCGAAAGTTCAACTTTCTATCCATTCTTCTGCTCTTGGCCCTGCTTTCGACCGCCTGTGGCGGCGCGGAGGCAGAATCCAATACGATCGCGACCGCCGTGGCCATGACGGTGGCAGCGCAAGAAACGGAAAGGGCGCAGGCCACGGTGACGCCCGTACCAACGGAGGCAGGTCCAACGTCCACACCCGAAGCGATAGTCACCCTTCCGTCAGCGATCACGTTCTCGCCGCCGACGGCGCCCGGCCCGGTCGGTTCTGGGAACACATGCCAGGTGATGGCAAATCTGATCAGTGAAACCATCCCGGACGGAACGATCATGCAGCCGGGGGATACCTTTTGGAAGACCTGGCGTTTGAAGAACAGTGGTACCTGCACCTGGAACTCAGCGTATAAAATCATCTACTGGAGCGGTGACTTAATGGGAGGCTTGCTCGAATATCCGCTCACGGATGTGGTCAGCCCGGGAGAAGAAGTAGATATCACGCTTTTCCTGAAAGCACCCTCATCGAATGGGAACTTCTCCAGCTACTGGAAACTCCAGTCGGAGTGGGGAGGCCAGTTTGGCGTCGGCCAATACGACCAGCCTTTTTACGTGCAGATCAACGTAAATGATTCAGCGAATCCCTCCTTTGCCGTCACCAATGTGACCTATAAGGTCGTCCGCGATCCGGCGGCGGGCTGCGCCACCAATGTGTGGTACACCGTATATGCAACCATTACCACGAACGGCCCGGCGGAAGTCTGGTATCGCTGGTTGCAAAGCGACGGGAACGATACAGGTGAGAAAAAGCTGAAATTCACGTCTGCCACCTCGATCACGGTCGAACGCTCCTGGTCCTTCCACCTTGGGGCCAATCCGGGCACGAAATGGATGCAGATTGTTATAACAGCCCCAGGTTACATGGAATATCCCCAGGCAACTTTCCTCTACGACTGTAAGTAGTGCTGGATCTTATGGTTCACCATTACAGATGAAAAACCAGATCTTGTTCGCCGAAAGCCGAAGCGTTCATGCTTCGGCTTTTTTCATGGAACTTCGCCTTTCCGAAAAACGTCTATAAAGAATGAGACCATATTATCCTTCTATAAGAATATGGAGGTTGTTATGAAAAAGAGTCTCAGGATCATTCCATGGGTCGTTATTCTTATGTTCCTGGTTTTGGCATGCAACCTGGGCATGAATGCCACACCAGATGCGTCTGCGACGCTCAACCCGCTCTACACTGCCGCAGCGCAGACCCTGGAAGCGATGGCAACCCAGGCAATCGCCACGCCCAGCGGCGTCGTAGCGACTTCGACCCCTTTCCCGACATCCACACTCATATTGGAAGTTGCCTCACCGACACCTCCCCTCCTTCTTTCACCCACGCCGGTCAAGCGCTGTGACGCGGCGGCTTTCGTTAGAGATGTGTCCATCCCGGATGGTACGACCCTTAGCCCCGGCAAACCATTTACAAAAACATGGCGCTTGCAAAATGTGGGCAGTTGCAGTTGGACGCCATCTTATGCGCTCGTATTCATCAACGGGGACGGCATGAGCGCGCCCAGCGTGGTCAGCCTCTCCGGCAACGTCAACCCGGGGGAAACCATCGACCTGACCGTCAGCCTGGTTGCCCCTAACAAAAAGGGACACTATCGCAGTTACTGGAAGTTGCGCAACGCCTCCGGCGTTCTGTTTGGAATCGGTACGCAGGCTGACACTGCGTTTTGGGTGGACATAAATGTCCTCGGGCCTGAATATGTGGCGTATGATTTCGCCGCCGGCGCCTGCAACGCAGACTGGAAGAGCAATTCGGGCGCTTTGCCTTGCCCGGGTGTCGAGGAGGATGACGATGGTTACGTATTGATCCTGCCTAGACCGCGCATGGAGAACGGTAAACGGGAAGACCAATTCGGTTTGCTGACCGTGCCCCGCAATACCAGGAACGGATTCATCCAGGGGAAATATCCGGCCTTCAAGGTGCAGGAAGGCGACCATTTCCTGACCACGATCAACTGTCAATATAACGCCAATACCTGCAACGTGCTCTTCCGGTTCGAATATCAGGTTGGTGACGGCGACATAAAAACCTTGAAGGAATGGCACGAAGTGTATGAAGGCAAATTTTACTCAGTCGATCTTGACCTGAGTACCCTGGCCGGGAAAAACGTCAGATTCTACTTGACCGTTTCTGCAAATGCATCGAAGGGCAAAGACCAGGCTTTATGGCTGGCACCTCGCATCATGCGCCAGGGAACCCCGCCGCCCACGCCCACCGCGACGGCCAGTTCGACCGTGACGGCGACAGCAACGGCATCAGCAACGACAACGGCCACGCAAACCATGACGCCGACCGCCTCTGCGACGGCAACTGCATCAGAAACGTCAACCGCCACGACCACACCATAAGCGGGATGTGGGGTGCTTTAGACGGGTTGTACCAGTCTAAAGCACCCCACCATCCTCTTTCCTCTGAAATTTCATCCAACATCATACTTTTAGGCTGGTAATGTGTGCACGCAAAACGTTTCAAGGACAACCCGCGAAAATGGGGCGAAGCACGCCCACCCAGCGGTACATCCTGTCAACCTTTGCCCGCACACCTGGGAACAGGATTAATGTCCAAAGAGCAAGGTGCGTTATAATGAAAAAAAGGAGAAGCTGGTTCTCCAAAACCAGTGCACAAAGCAAACCTTGTATGGAGGTATCGAATGCGATACACGAAAAGTAGTTGGCTGATGATTGCACTTTCATTGGTGCTGGTCCTTTCAGCCTGTAACCTCGGGCAGGAACCGGAACCCACGCCAGATGTTGGTGCAATCTTCACAGCCGCTGCGGAAACAGTGATGGCGCAGTTTTCCCTGGAATTGACCCAAACAGCCCTGGCTGCGCCCCCTGCCACGCAGACCCCGACCAACACCCTTGTCGCCACGTTTGCAATCGAAAATCCAGGCACGGGTTCCCCGATAGCCCCCGCGACAACGCCGATTGCAACCTTTGGGGTTGGGACACAACCGGTTGTCGTGCTACCCACGGTCACCCCGATCGCTGCCCTGGCCACACAAGCCGAGACATGTTATAACGCAGCGTTTGTTGCGGACGTCACATATCCGGATGGCACGGCTGTAAAAGCAGGACAATGGATTGCAAAGGTTTGGAGCATCCAAAACACCGGTACGTGCACCTGGGACGATGGCTTTTCATTGCAGCCCGTAACGGGAGAAGCGATGAGTGGAAAAGCCTGGGAGATCAAAGAGAAAAAGGATTTTGTCGATCCTGATGAGATTGTCGAAATACAAATCGACATGAAAGTACCGGAGGGGGCTGGTGAACATGGCGGTTGTTGGAGAATGAAAGGAGACAACGGTTATTTCTTCGGCACATATTTGTGTGTTCTCGTCAAGGTCGAATAATTTTCAGACGGGATTCCACACAACTTTGGAGACCTCATGATCAAACGTGTCATGTTTCTGATTGCTCTCGCGAGTCTTCTATATGCTTGCGGACCTACAGCGCCGGTCGAACCGACCATCGACGTGAATGCTATTCACACTTTTGCAGCCGAAACCGTCATTGCCGAATTTACCCAAACGGCACGCGCCATGCCTCCCACCGCGGCCGCCACGGCAACAGAATCCGCCACCGCCACATCCGAGGCGACCGTACCGCCGACCGCAACGACGATCCCGACAAACGACCCGTTCGTCTCCACAGCCACCGCAGTGCCGTGCGATGATGCCAAATACGTCACCGATGTGACCGTGCCAGACGGTACGCAGATGACCCCCGGGCAGGATTTCGTCAAAACCTGGAAGATAAAGAATACCGGTTCCTGCACCTGGGGCACGGGCTACACGCCGATCCACGGCTATGATGAAAAAATGGAGGGCATTGCGGAGCCATTGACAACCGCTGTCGCGCCCGGCGAAGAAGTCGAGGTCTCCGTGCGTTTCAAGGCGCCAACGAATACGGGCGAACATCGCAGTTACTGGCGCATGCGCAACGCATCCGGCAGCGCCTTCGGTGAATTCTTCTATGTGCTCATCGTTGTCCGCTGAAGCATGGGCCTGAAGCAACCTCCTCCAGAAGGAGGTATTGGGAAGTTGCACACCACACCTCGATTTGTTGAAAAAACAAGACTGGTGCAAGCCATCAAAGATCAGGCGCGCCGGCTGGGATTTCCCCTGGCCGGCGTTACTTCACCTGAACCACCCCCCCATTTCTCCACGTTCGAACGCTGGCTGGACGCCGGGCGACATGGGGACATGCGCTACCTTGCCGACAACCGGGCCAGGGCACGCCGCGCGGACCCGCGCCTGATCCTGCCGGAATGCAAATCCATCCTCGTGCTGGCCGCACCATACGCGGACCCGAAATCTACACAGGCCTCCGAGCAGCCAGGTCCAACCGGGCGCGTGGCCGCCTACGCCTGGGGCGATGATTACCACAATATTTTCCCCGCCAGGTTAAAGGAGCTGGTAACCTTCATCGAAGAGCAGGTTGGTCATCCTGTGCCGAACCGTTACTATACCGACACCGGCCCCCTGCTCGAACGCGACCTGGCACAACGCGCCGGCCTGGGCTGGATCGGCAAGAACACCTGCCTGATCAATCCCAAGCAAGGTTCCTACTTCTTGTTAGCGGAAATCCTGCTTGGCCTGGAACTGGAACCTGACCCTCCCTTCGTCACCGACCATTGCGGCACGTGCACCCGTTGTATCGAAGCCTGTCCCACGGAATGCATCCTGCCAGACCGCACCATCGACGCGCGCCGTTGTATCTCATATCTCACCATCGAACTGAAAGGCGAGGTCCCGGAAGCGCTGCGTCCCCTGCTGGGGGATTGGGTTTTCGGCTGCGATATCTGCCAGATGGCTTGCCCGTGGAACCGTTTTGCCAGCCCGCAAGGCGACGCCTCGTTCTCCCCCCGCCCTGGCGTGCCGACCCCAAACCTGCTGCATGAATTGGAATTGACGCCTCAAGCCTTCAACCACAAATTCAAGAACAGCCCGGTCAAGCGCGCCAAACGACGCGGCTATTTGCGCAACCTGGCCGTAGCGACAGGCAACGCGCAAGATAAAAGGTCAATCCCTGCGCTCGAGAACGCGCAGAACGATGCAGAAGAGTTGGTGCGCAAACACGCAGCCTGGGCGCTGGAACAAGTAAGACAGCGGTAAGATCGCGTCACAACAGTTTATGAAACCAAAATTATTGATCGCCACCAACAACAGCGGCAAGGTCAGGGAAATCCAGGCCATCCTGCAAGATTTGGAAGTCGAGCTGGTTCTACCCGCCGACCTCGGCCTGGAACTGGACGTGGAGGAAGACGGCCAGACCTACGCCGAGAACGCTATCAAGAAAGCGCTGGCCTTCTCCGCCGCCAGCGGGCTGACCGCCCTGGCCGACGATTCCGGCCTGGAAGTGGATGCTTTGGGCGGCAAACCCGGTCTGCATTCGAACCGCTTTGGCCCGCAACCATCGACAGAGGCCAGCCGCCGTGCCTATTTGTTGCAACAGCTTGACGGTAAGCCCCGTCCGTGGGTGGCGAGGTTCCGGGCAACGGTGGCTATTGCCAGTCCGGAAAGAGGCGTGCAGACTGTGGAGGGAACTTGTCCCGGTGAGATTATCCCCGAGGAACGCGGTCAGGGTGGTTTTGGCTATGATCCAATCTTTCAATTAGAAGGCCTGGATAAAACGATGGCCGAGTTGGAAATGGACGAAAAAAACCGGCTGAGCCATCGCGGTCAGGCGCTGCGGAACGCTGTTCCCATCCTGATCGAGCTTTGGAAAACTCAGTAAGGGATTTGATCCAGGAATTCGGATAACAGGCCGGCTACTTCATCCGGTCGCTCGATGATGACCATGTGACCGGCCCCCTCTACGATATGCAATTGCGCCCCTTCGATTTGGTCACGCAAATACTCGGCACGATTGGGGGGTGTCATCCGGTCCACACTGCCGGTAATAAGAAGGGTAGGAACGTGAATTTTGTTGACGCGCGCCATCACATCGAAGGCATCGCAGGCCAGGAAATCGCCATAGAGTACCGCCGGGCGCGTCTCCGCCATTTGCTTGATGGCCAACTCCTTTACGCGCGGATCGGTACCGGAACTGTACGAACTCTCGATGACCGTTTCAACGGTTGCTTGGAACGTAGACGGGTTGGACGCCAGTTCGAGCGTTGTGGGAGCTACGCGCATTTTTGCTCCAGCGCCGATCAGCCCCAAACCAAGTACCCGCTTCCGATATTCCAGCGCCAGGAACAACGCAATGGCGCTGCCCATGGAGCAACCGACCAGGACCACACTGGAAAGCCGCAGGGCTTTCATGAATTCGATCACAGCATGACTGTATTCTGCAATATCCTGCCTGCCAACCCCCTCCGATTTACCGTGACCGGGCAGGTCCAGCGCATATATGCGTTGCCCGTTCAAGCGCCGAAGCTGGGGCGGCCAGCCCAAATGTGACCCGCCCGCCCCGTGGATCAACAATACCGGCGGGCGATCGTACAGGTCTTCCCCGTGCGTGAAGTAATACAAACCTGCAGCGGTAGGCATATGACTTAAGCCCGGGCGTGATGCAGACGGTCTGCCGCTTCTTCGGTGAGCGGGATATAGACCTGGACAAGAGTCCCCTTGCCCGGCTGCGATTGGATATTCAACAGCCCATTGACCAGCTCCGTCCGCTCGCGCAGGTTGATCATCCCCAGGCTGCCGCGCTGATCGTACGCCTGGGTTACAGCGCTTACGTCGAATCCCATGCCGTCATCCTGGATTTCGAGAAGCGCCAGACCAGGCTCCAATTGCTTCATCCTTACCCAGATGTTGGCTGCTGCAGCGTGTTTGCGGGCATTGTTGATCGCCTCTTCGACAATATAGAAAATAACGCCCTGCTTGCCCATCTCGACATCTTCGATGATCTTCTCGTTTACCTCGACCACCACGTTTTGCGAATAGGTCTCGCGCATTTTCTCGGCCATAGATTGCAACGCAGCCTTCAATCCCTGGGATTCGAGGATGAGTGGGCGTAAAGTGAAGAGCATATGACGGATTTCTTTCGTCGTCCGGTGTGCCAGCTCCTCGATCTTGACCAATTCATCCAGGGCGGATTTTGCATCCTTGTTGAACATGCGGCGCGTCAAATTGATGCGCATGGCCATGGCTGCCACGGATTGCGTCGGGCCATCATGCAGGTCGCGGGCCAGTTTCTTGCGCGCTTCTTCATGGACCTCCATCATGCGTTCCTTTTCCTCGAGCAGATCCTGGTACAGGCGGGCATTCTGGATGGCGATGACAGCCTGCCGGCCGATCATATCCAGCAGGTCGGTACGATCGCGAGTGAAATAAGTGGGATCAGCGTGAGCGAACAACATCGCGCCGTAGACATTCAACCCGCTGCGCAGTGGAAAACAATACGCGGCCGTACAATTCCGCAACGCAATCATGCGTCCCAGTTCCGGGTCATAACTGACATCGGCGGTCAGTGAGGCTTCGCCCTCATCGACCACGTGTTTCAGCACTCCTTCCTTCGCATCCAGCTTTACCCGTTGGTCGGCACTGGTCAAGCGCCTGGAGGCTCCCACTTCGAGCCGGTCTCCCCTGAACAGCAGTACAGCGCTGACCAGCCTCTCGTCAGCTTCTGCATCGGGATCCGGGTTCAGGGCGGTATACCCCAAGTCGAGCACGGAATCCAGCACGCGCCTGTAACTGAGCGTTCCGGTCAGGGTGGAGGTCAATTCATACAAGGCGCGCCAACGCTCATTTTCCATGCGGATGCGGCGTTGTTCCGCGTCGATCCGGGTTACGCGCGTTTGCCGCAAACGCCTGATCAACTGGCGGCTGATGAATCCGAATATCAAACCCAACCCCAGGGTAGCGGCGAAGGTAACCAGGGAAACCTGCAAAAAAGCCGGGGAAGTCGACCCGGTCCAAATGCTGGCAACTTCGAGGAATGAGAATAACACGGCAGCAATCAGCGCGCCCCATAACTCATAGTAAATCGCCCCGATCAAAATGGGCAGCAACCCGGCCCACAGCACCGGTCCGTACATTCCCCCTTGCAGCCAGAAAAACGCCCCGGTCATCAACAAGTCGATACCCAGACTGATTTGACGATGGTATGCCAGGCGCAAATTCAGGCCGGCAAACATCGTCATGGTCATATTCCACAGAACCAATCCACCGAGCGGCCAGACAGCCACATCGAATAATATTCCTCCCCTTGCCAGCGATACTACCATCCCCAATAATATCAACCAGCGCAAAGAGACAGCATACCAATCCGCAACATAAGGGGTGTCGAATGTACGCATAGGTTAATCATAACCGAAAAAATCTCGGCTGACCTGAGGGATGCCTTACAAGTTCGTAAATCCGGGCAAAAAGTTAGATCTGGTACCTCATTCTCTCCAGAATAGATCCAAACCGTTCGGCCAAAACAGACTGTTGCTCGGCGGAATAGGCCTCACGGAAGCGACCGATTTTGCCCTTATGGAAATGCAGACCCTGTTGCCCCTCCGCCCTGGCGGGACGATATTGCTCGATCACTTCCCGGACCTCCTGCCTGCTGCCATCCAACTTAAGAAACTCAACCAGGCGGGTTGACTCCGTCGCATAGTCCTGCAACAGATCCTCATAGCGGGCGATGAGCACGTTCTTTTCCGCCTGCCACTTTTCCCAAATACGGATGTATTCCTCCATAAAAGCCAGCGTCTTTTCGAAATCGCTCAGATGGGAAAAGGCATTCGGACGGCCTTTCGCCAGTGCGCGCTGGCCGTATTCGAACGCTGAGAGCATGGCATCGCGCGGGTCGCGGTAAATGTATGTAATCCGTAGCAGACCCATCGTCGAGAGCAGGCGCGACCAGATCGTCGGCCCGGCATGCGCTTTGATCACGAATGTCTTCCCCGCCAACGCAGGGACGGTCGCCATCGCCAGCCGTCGCAGGGAGAGAACGCCGATGTTGCAGTTCACTTCAGTCAGGATGCCCTGCAAGCGATACCGTTCACGAATATCGCGTGCATCGGCGCAGCCCGCGGCTTTCATCAGGTCATGGATCAGGTTGTAATGCCAGCCCGAACCGGCGCGGGGCATCCCTACAGAAAGGACAATCATGCACGTTCCTCCAGTGCGTTTTCAGAATTCGATCTCGTCATCCCGATCAGAATGCCCAAGTTTACCCAAATATTCGGCGTTGCGAAAGAGTCCTGGGTGAGATTGTAGAGCGAAATCGCCAGCCAGGAACACAGGCCGGCAATGCCAAGAAGACGTAACACCCCTGGTTTGCGCAGGAAGGACAGCGCATCGCCCAACATGCTGAACATAAACGCCATGAATAATGCGAAGCCCAATAATCCACCTTCTGCCAGGATGCGTACGTACATGTTTTTGGGGTTTGGATACAAGCGATTGGATGGATCCAGTTGCCGGGCGATTTCGGGTATCGTGGTCAGCGCCCAATCGGGCAGGTTGTCGTACATGTAGAAACCGCTGGCACCCAGGCCAACGCCCAGCCAGGGATGTTCCTCATAGGCGGCCAGCCCGGCCAGGTTGTAGGCAGCGCGTGCACCCGCCGAGTTCTCGATGATGAAATCGGACAGGCTTTCCGCCTGCGTATTCCACAGGCGGGCCATGTATCCCTTCTGCCCCAGGATAGAGATGGCGCCCGCGATTGCCAGTAAAACCAGCAAAATCATGCCAAAGCGCAGGCTTATTGAAAGCATCCAACGCCGCAACGTATGCGCATGGCGCGTGAATCCGGACAGGAACCAGCGCCAACCAGCGCGTATCCCCCCCCCTCCCACCAGCAGGAAGGTCAGGATGGTTGCACTCAGGGCTGTGATCAGTCCCCCACGCGAGTAAGTTGCCAGCAGGAGCAGGCCGCTCAACCCGAACAACAGTGGTTCGAACCATCTGAAACGGGTGAAATGCGTCTTCGTAAGGATGGCTGCCAACAACCAGGGCAGATACACGGTCGCAATCTGTCCCGCCAGCCAGGCCGGTTCGTAGGCCAGCCCGGAGATGCGGTTGGTCTTGACCAGTTCACGCATCGAGAAGGCCAGTTGCCAATATGTGACCGTCACTTTTGGCAGCCAGGGTGTGTAAACGGCCAGCGCCTGCATCCCACTCCAGACGATATCCAGCACGAAACCGGCCAGTAACCAACGTACGGAAAATTTCAGGTCGGTTTCGTCCCGGTTCATCCAGGCCGCGGACACAAAAAAAGACAGGCCAATGATGACGGTCGCCCAGGCACGGATGGCGCGACCCCAGTAGGTTTGCCCGCGCAGTTCCAGCGGCGCGTGCAGGATCCCAAACATGCTGGCCACCAAAAGCGCCAGCAGGAAGGCCCCCAGCACGATCATGCTCCCCGGCCAGGGAGAAGGGATCTTCTTTCGTAAAAGATGGATCAGCAGAATGGGTAATAAAAACACCAGAGGGTAGAACGCCAGCGGTCGAACATACGTGGTCTCCCCCAAGCCCGGAAAATAGCGGAAACTGGTAACAGGTAAAGCCAGCAAGGCAGCTGCCCACAGGAGGCGTGCCAGCTTGCTGAGATCCGTTTGGGATAAAAGAAACGATTTCATTCCACATCGTGAGGCAGATCAGCAATCTGCCTGACCACAGGTTAGCGAGGTTTTACGAACAAGACCAGCAAAGCGCTCAAAGCCAAAAAACCGACCAGGCCTGAGAACAGATAGATACCCTGGGAAACGTTGCGATAAACCGGAAGATCCTCCACTTGTGCGGCATCCACACGCACAAAGGAGTTCAGACCAATTTGCGCGGCCATATCCGCCTGCGCCTGCTCGGTAAAGGCCAGCGCCCAAGTCGCTGCCAGAAACGCAGCACGTCCCGGATCGCGGTCATCCGCATAAAAGTGCCAGCCTGCCTCAGCGGGCTGGCTGAGCTGTAATACATCCTCTCTCAAAACCGGAACCTCTATCCCACTGGCCTCCGCCACTACCCGCATCACGCCATCCGACCAGGCAATCTCCTCCAGCTTGCGCGTCTCACGTTCGAGATAATAGAATTGTTGGCGGTCGGTCTCCTGAGGCCAGGCCTCCTCTAGGTTGAAGTCCACATTGACTGTCGCCCGCGCACGATACGGTGGCGGCGCAAGATAGAACAGCACCGCACCCAGCAAAGCCCCCGCCAGTGCGCCAAGTACCCAGAAACGCCAGGCCTTGAGCAAGCGGATGAGGTCATCGAGAGAGGGGGGAGAGAAGAGAAGATTCATCATAGATCACGTTGAACGGAATACGCGTTGGATAACTATTGCAATACAAACTTTTTCCGGCGTCGCCAGTTCCATAATGGCGCGATCAACTTGCGGATGTAATACTTTGCCACAAGGACCGAAAAAAAACTACCGCCATCACGGTAATGCACGCGCAGCATCTCCGGCCAACAACGGTCATCGGCGGCGATGGTCTTCCCGGCCGTATGGATGCGAAAATTCGCCCAGGTTTGTCCTGAGAGATATTTGATCGCTGCTCGGGAGGCAATCCGCACCCACAGATCATAATCCATTGCGAAGTAGAATGACGGGTCGAGCGGACCCACCGCGTGCCACAGGCTGGCACGAAAAAACGCAGTCTGTTGCGGGATGTGGACATAACCCCGGCGCAGGCGTTTGTAGTCGGTTTGCGCTGCGCCGAATTTTCCGATCACACGGCCCTGCCCATCGATGAAGTTGCAATCAGCGTAGACCATGCCCACATCGGGATATGCCTGCAAATATTGAACCGCCGCTGAAACAGCGCCCGGTTCATAGGTGTCATCGGAATTGATACAGGCCAGGATTTGACCTTTTGCATGGCCAAAACCTTTATTGATAGCGTCGGTTTGCCCTTTATCGACTTCGGAGACCCACCAGGCTAATTTATCCGTGTAGTTCTTGATAATGCCGACGCTGCCGTCCGCGGAACCGCCATCCACGATGATATATTCGATGCGCGGATAGTCCTGCCCCAGCACAGAGCGGATGGTCTCCTCCAGATAAGGCGCCTGGTTGAAGGAGGGTGTAACTATCGAGACAAGCGGCAAATCATGATCCGACATGGTTATTGTTGCACAAT
>DAOTXM010000158.1:0-10274 GCA_034435215.1 Anaerolineales bacterium | reverse complement strand
CTGAAAAGTTTGAATTCACCACAGATAAACGCAGATAAATAGAGATTGCCTGATAAACCCATCCCGAAAAATCAAAAAATCATCTTCATCTGTGTTTATCTGTGGTCCAAAAATCAGTTTTCAGACACTCTCTAAAGGTTTTTGCGCAGCACCCCTAGACAAAGTGCAGGGACAAAGCCTTTAGGATCTGGGCAAGGACTATGTATCAAACACTCACCTCCTGGGAAAATCTGCTGCTGGCTTACCGCAAAGCCGCCAAAGGCAAGCGCGGACATGCCAACGTAACCCTTTTCGAACACCGCCTGGAAGACAACCTGCTGGAACTGCAGGAGGAGCTGCGGGATTTCTCGTACCGTCCCGGCGCTTACGCCAGCTTCCACATCCACGAGCCCAAACGCCGCCTGATCTCGGCTGCGCCATTCCGCGATCGGGTTGTTCACCATGCCCTGTGCAACCTGATCGAACCGCTATTCGAGCACAGTTTCATTTTCGACAGCTATGCCAATCGTGTGGGCAAAGGAACGCATCGCGCGCTGAACCGCGCCCAGGAATTCGCCCGGCGCTATCCGTATTACTTACAATGCGATGTTCGTCAATTTTTTCCATCGATAGATCATGCCGTCCTGCGCGCCGAACTCTCCCGCAAAGTAAGGGATGCGGATGTACTCTGGCTGTGCAACCAGATCCTGGCCAGCGGCGCGGGCGTGCTCTCGGAAGAGTATGAAATGACCTGGTTTCCCGGCGACGATCTTCTTGCTGTCCTGCGCCCGCGCGGGCTTCCGATCGGGAACCTCACCAGCCAGTTCTGGGCCAACGTGTATCTCAACCCGTTCGACCACTTCGTCCAGCGCGAATTGGGATGCTCGGCCTATCTGCGTTTCGTGGACGATTTCCTGCTCTTCGCGCGGGACAAGACAACGCTCTGGGATTGGCTGGCAGGCCTCCAGACCCGCCTGGCTCGTATGCGCCTGACCATCCACCCTGGCGCGGGGCCGCGTCCTGTTTCGGACGGTTTCTCTTTTTTGGGCTTCCAGATTTTTCCGGGGAAACGCAGACTCAAACGCCAAAAGGGACTATACTATCAGCGGAAATTGCGCCAGATGCTGAGCGCCTATGCCGACGGCGATCTTTCGCTGGACGATTTGAACGCCAGCGTGCAGGGTTGGGTCAACCATGCACGCTATGGAAATACGATTGGACTGAGGAAGGCGATTCTGGGTGCGTTCCGGATACCATCGATAAAGGAGCGTCCATGATCTGGGATATCCTGCTCTCCGCCACCATCGAAACCGGGCTGGGGCTGCTGGCCGAGGCCGGTCTAGGCGATTCTGTCCGCGAGGTGCGTAACAAGTGGTTGAAGACGGACGAAAAGAAGCGCCGCGCTGCCCTGGACAAGGCCTTTGCTGCCGCTATTTCCGCTTGCGCCGATCCTGAGATCGAACCGCTGCTCAACCACCGTCCTTTTCAAGAGGAGGTGGTGCGTGCCCTGCTCGACCCGTTACAGGGATTCAACGTCCAGTCCGTGCAAGATTACTGGGGCGAGAAATTTCCAGAACATGCGCTTGCCCTGCGGCGTTTTTTCAATACGTTGCAAAACACATTGCTGACTGACCCGCTCTGGGGGCCGGTTTTGGAGCGCTACCAGAACCTGCGCTTTCAGCAGGATGTGCGCCAGGCGCTGGAAGACCACCAGTTGCCCGCCTCGGATGTGGTCTTGGTGCGGGCCATCAGCCAGACATTGGAACCCTATCGCGCCGTGTTAAGCGGTGACGGTGCTATTGCACAGGGGCCAGGCGCAAAAGCCGTGGGAGCGGGCGCGGTGCTGGTAGAAGGCAGTCTTCACCAGATCGTGAATATCACGTTAAACAAATTTATTGCGCAAGGGGAATCGGGAACATCTAGTGCCGATGGTGAACGCAAATATCTCGAATTGACTGCCAGTCAGGCCAACCTGTTGCCGTGGACAAAGGTGACCACAGATTATGCCGATCCCAGCCGAGGTGAAAGCCTGAACCTGGCCGATGTATATATTGACTTGGATACCACCGAAATGCGCCATATGGAGCGAGAGGAAGAATTACGCCAGTATTTGATGAAGCAGCGCGAGGCCGAACGTATCTCAGCCCAGGAAATGGTCAACCGTAAGAGCAAATTGTTGATGATGGGCGACCCCGGATCAGGTAAGTCGACCTTTGTAAAACATCTCACGTACCTTATGGCTGAAGCGATGCTGGCTGAAGACCCCTCAGCGTGGTTGGAGCGCTTGAGCCATTGGGAGCATGGTGTGCTTTTGCCGGTACGGATAGAACTACGTCAGTTGGCTGCATTGGCAAAAGGAACCAAAACAGGCGACGCTAAATTGATCCTGAATTATCTGCACTCCGAAATGAATGACTGGGGGCTGGATACCTATTGGGCATCCCTGTCTGCGGCCATCCAGGATAAAAAGGGAGGTCTATTGTTCCTGCTGGATGGCCTGGATGAAGTGCCCACCGTCCAACGGCAGTTGATAGTGGACTCCGTCAATGAACTGTGTGCACTCTATCCCAGTCATCATTATGTGGTTACCTGCCGCCCCTATGCTTACGTTGGCCAACCATGGAGACTTTCAGGCTTTCACGAAGTGACGCTGGCGCCTTTCAGTGAAGAGCAAATCGAACGCTTTATCGAAAACTGGTACGAGCGCCTAACCGAGCGTGGGCGCATTGAACGCACCCTCGCAATTGAGAAAGCCCGTCGTCTCAAAGACGCTGTGCGTCGCCGGGACCTGCTCGGTCTGGCTGAACGCCCGCTACTGCTGACCGTGATGGCTCAATTACACGCCTATGCCGGACAACTACCCGAAGACCGTACCCAACTCTACTCCGATGCTGTGCAGTTGCTTTTGCAGCGCTGGGAAAGCCGCTTGAGCGAAGAAAGAGGAATCCTGGAATATCTTGCCATTCCGCAATTGAAGATGAGCGACCTGGAAAGCGGCCTGAACGAGGTGGCCTACCGTGCTCACCAGGCAGGCGATGCGCGCGAAGGTACAGCCGATATCTCCGAAGGCCAATTGCGCGAGTGGTTATGCCGTTACTTGAACAACGATTGGAACAAGGCCGGACAATTTGTGGATTACATCCGTGAGCGTGCCGGGTTGCTTATTCGTCATAAGACCGATGCTTACACCTTCCCCCATCGTTCCTTTCAAGAATTTTTGTCCGCCTGTTATTGGTTGAGCATGGAAGATTACCCTTCTGAATCAGTGCAACTGGTGCGCAAGGACTGGGATCGTTGGCGGGAGGTATTTGTGCTGGCCGCCGGTTACGCTGCTCGCACCAACCGGCTTGGTCAGGCTATCGCTTCGGTAAATACTTTGCTGCCCCGCGATTTTTCGGCGAGCAGAGACCCTGTTTCTGGAGAATTCCGAGCTGCGTTGCTGGCAGGGCAAGCTTTGGTGGAAATTGGGCTGGTAGGCGTACGGCGCGAGTCTGTTGGGCAGGTTGTGCTGGAGCGTACGCAAGGTTGGCTTCTTCAAGCCATACAGGCCGAAACGCTCGAACCGGTGCGCCGCGCCGAAGCCGGGCGGGTGTTGGCCAAACTTGGAGACCCGCGTCTCGAAGTGCTCACCTATGAGCACTTGAATTTCCATCATGTGCCTGCGGGCGAGTTCATCTTTGGGGAGGACAAAGAGAAAAGGAAGCTCAAATTAGGTGAGTTCTGGGTGAGCCGGTACCCTATAACCAATGCCCAGTATGCCCAATTTGTGGAAGCTGAAGGTTATCGCAGCAAAGCCTACTGGGAAGAAGCAATCCAGAAGGGATACTGGAGCAAAGAGGGTTTCAAGGGCGATTGGGATAATACTCCGCGTCTTGGACCTGAAGATTATGGCGAGCCATTCAACCTTCCCAACCACCCGGTGGTGGGTGTTTCCTGGTATGAGGCGCTGGCATATTGCCAATGGTTGGATGAAAAACTTAAAGCGATCAGTAGTCAAAAAATAACGCGCTCGAAGGGTGAGGCCGAACAGGCGCTCTGGAAAGGATTGGCGCAAGGCAAGTTGCAGGTCACATTGCCGACCGAAGCGGAATGGGAGAAAGCCGCGCGCGGCACGGATGGCCGTGAATATCCCTGGCCGGGCCAGTTCGATCCCGACAAAGCAAACATAAACATTACCGGCATTGGCACCACCAGTGCAGTGGGTTGTTTCCCGGCAGGCGCCAGCCCATATGGTGCTTTAGAGATGAGCGGAAATGTTTGGGAATGGGTGCGTGGTGACAAAAACCTGCGCGGCGGCTCGTGGCTCGACGATCAAGTCTTCGCCCGTTGCGCGTATCGCAGCTGGAACTACCCGGACTACTGGGACTTCAGCGGCGTCGGGTTTCGCGTGGTAGTCTCCCCGGTTCTTCCATCGTCCTAACTCTGGGCTCTGGAGTCTCTGGCGCTCTGGGGCTCTGAATCTCTTTACTCTGATCTTTTGGTCAAGTTTACTGGAGCAGGTTTAACTTCCTGCCGTAAGTGACCCGTATGGGGTAAAGGCGGGTCGTGCAATAATTCAACAGTAGTATCTTATGATTGATGTCTCTTTACTCGCCACCAGCGCCTGGACAATGCTCCAGCCGTATCTGCCCATCCTGGCCACCAAAGCCGCCGAAAAGGTCGGCGAGAAAGTGCCGGAGGCGGTGGGCAAAGTTTGGGGGACGATCAAACAGAAATTCGACACCCGGGCGGCGGCCAAAGAAGCCCTGGAAGACCTGCTCAAGGCTCCAGAGGATGCTGATGCGCAGGCTGCCTTCCGCCAGCAGTTGAAGAAGGCCATGGCCGCGGATGAGTCCTTTGCAAATGATCTTTCCAAACTCATCGAAGCCGCCGGTGATACATACGAGGCCAATCTCGAAGGGAACGGCGCCATTGCTCAGGGAAAAGGAGCCAGGGCAGTCGGCAAAGGCGGGGTGATGGTCGGTGGCAATGTGTCGGGCAGCACGATCATCACCGAAGGCAACAACACTGTTGAAAAGTAAGCAATCTTTGACCACCCTGCTCTTTTGCTGGCCCGGATTGGCAAATCCGCAGCCATCCTTGCTGGATTTGTCAATCCTGCAAAGCATATCGAGAATTCCTGGCTGGATGAGGAAAAGCGGCTCTACCGTTCTCCCGCCGGGAGAGGGCAGGGTGAGGGCTTTTTACCACGATCATATCGATTTTGACTAAAAAACGGTCAGACCATCGAATTTAGATGCAATTGCCCTAGGTCACCCTTTTGAACAAGCATAGAAAAATATTTGGTATACTACGAAAGCATTTTCCCCAACCATTGATATTCAACATAGTATTTCACTGTACTTCGTTTGTCTTGCGGGGCAAATTTGCTATTTTTTGTGCAAGGATCTTTTCATCACAAAGGACACAAAGGGCACGAAGGTTTTAAACGGTTCTCCTTTGTGTTCCTTCGTGACCTTCGTGGTTGAATCCCTTTTAGCTCCGGCTTGTCCGGATTAGGAGGAAGAAAATGGCAAAAGTCGAACGCAGTATTCTCATCCATGCCTCGGGTGACCAAATCGACGTGATTACCCGCGACGGGAAACGCCTGGCAGAATGGTACGCAGGCGTTGAGAAGGCCGAGCCGGATGAGGTATACCCAAATCCGGGCGGAAAAATAGTCATGACCTACAAATCAGGTGGGGCTAAATTCGATATCACCCAAACTGTGCTCGAGCGCACAGAAGGTCAAGGCGCAAAGTACCAGATGGAGGGGATGATCACAGGCACGAACTCCTGGGTGTTTACCCCTCAGGAGGGTGGCACCCTGGTCACAGCGACTTTCGATTATGAGATGCCAGGCGGTGTTCTCGGCAAGCTGGCAGACAAGATGATCGTAGAGCGAATGAACACCGAAAACCTGGAGAAAAGTCTCGAAAATCTGAAGAAACTTGTAGAAGGTTAGTCTACATCGGTTTGGATCGTTTGACAAAAAGGGGTTGTGTGAATTAACCGCAAAGACCGCTAATTCCACGCGCGCGCTTGATTTCCCCTCTACGCTTCTTATCTTGAAGCCTTTTCTCCTGGGAGGCCTGCGAAGGTTTTGTCGGCTTGCGCTTTTTTGGTTTCTCCAGCGCCCTCCTGACCAACTCGCTGAACCGGCGGATCGCCTCCTCCCGGTTCGCATCCTGTGTCCGGTGCCTGCGCGCTTCGAGGATCAGGATGCCCTCCTGTGTCACGCGCTTCCCGGCCAGCTTGATCAACCGTGTTTTCACCTCTTCCGCCAGGGAGGGTGAATTGGTCACATCGAAGCGCAGTTGTACTGCCGTCGCCACTTTGTTGACGTTTTGGCCTCCGGGGCCGTCGGCGCGGATGAAATCCAATTCGATCTCGCTTTTGTCGATGGAGATAGATGGCGTAATTTCAAGCATAGACTGAGTATACCTGAATCGATCCCCCTCTCCTGGAATGGAGAGGGGGAGGAAACCACGGCTCTTTGCGAATTTCCGCCGTTTGCTGCGCGAATACGCAGTGGGAGATACCCGGATTTGGGGGTGAGCGACTAAGCAGCTAGAACATCATCCCATTGACCATATCGATCGTCTCGGGAGCAGGCCGTAGGTCCG
This sequence comes from Anaerolineales bacterium, assembly GCA_034435215.1. Classification (GTDB taxonomy): domain Bacteria; phylum Chloroflexota; class Anaerolineae; order Anaerolineales; family Villigracilaceae; genus JAABUE01. The sequence goes on along the minus strand of DAOTXM010000158.1, from coordinate 3,690 downwards.
CGGTTTGGAGGCGGTTGAGCGGTTCGTACACCAGGTTGTAGAGTTCGGTCAGCTCCGGTTTGCTCGGGTCGACGTAGATCAATCCCGTGATCAGACAGTTGCACTGATTGGCCTCTTCCAGCACGCTTAGGGCATGAGCCCTGTTGGTGGGGTCATAATCGCGCTCGAGTTTTTTGAGTACGATCTGCGAACCATCGTGCAGGATTACTTCTTTGTCTTCGCCTTCTTCATAGTCCACCAGGATTTCCTGGGCCGGCGGGACGTAAGACAATTCGTGCAAGGCCACCTCGTGCTCCTTGCCCCACGAATAGGAATGGTAGGCGTTGTCCTGGTTGTTGAAGGTCACGCACGGGCTGATGATATCCAGCACGGCGATGCCTTTGTGCCCCAGGGCGGCCTTGATCAGTTCCTTGACCTGCTTGGGGTCGCCCGCGAAGGAACGTGCCACAAAGGTCGCACCGCCTACCAGTGCCTCCCAGGCGATGTCGATCGGCATGTAGGGATTGGTCCCCTGATTTTTCAGGCTCAGACCGACCTCTGCGGTAGCAGAGAATTGCCCCTTGGTCAGGCCGTAAACGCCGTTGTTTTCGACGATGTATGCCATCGGCAAGTTGCGGCGTACAGCGTGCTTGAACTGACCCATACCAATGCTGGCCGTATCGCCATCACCCGAAACACCCAGGCCACGCATACTGGTATCGGCAAACAGAGCGCCAGTCGCGATCGACGGCATGCGCCCGTGCAGGCTGTTGAAACCGAAGGAACGACCCAGGAAATAAGTGGGGCTCTTGCTCGAGCAACCAATCCCGCTGAACTTGACCAGTTTGGAGGGAACAATGTCCGCTTCGTAGCAAGCAGCGATGATCTGGTTGGAGATGGAGTTGTGCCCGCAGCCCTGACACAAAGTGGTCGGGTTGCCCCGATAATCGTTTTTGCTTAGCCCAGCCAGGTTGACCTGTCCGTTGGCAGTAGCCATGGGAAGAACTTCCGTCATGATTTCACCTCCGTTGCGAGGATGCTTTCTTTGATCCATCTGGCAGTAGCCGGCAGGCCGTCGTTGAAGGCAATGGACGTCAGCTTGACGGCCAGTTGGGGATATGCTATCAGCAGGAGTTGGTGCATCTGTCCGTCTCGATTCATTTCGATGACGTAATTGGTTTCATGCGCTTCGATGAACTGTCTGACTTCTTCTGGGAAGGGGATGCCGCGGATGCGCATCGAATCGGACTTTATGCCCGCTTCCGTTTCGAGTTGGTGACGCGCTTCAAGGACGGCTGGTTCGGTTGAGCCGAAGGCAATCAAGCCAATCGTTGCACCCGGATTCGTCTCGATGACAGGCTTGGGAATGAATTTAACGGCGTTTTGGTATTTTTTCTTAATGCGGTTCATGATACGCGCCCAGATGACGGGATCTTCCGAATAACGCGCCTCTTCGTTATGACCGGTGCCGCGCATGAAGTATGCGCTGGCTGGATGTTGGTTGCCGGGCAGAGTGCGGTAGGGAATTCCATCGCCATCCACGTCCCGGTAGCGAGCCCAAACCCCGTTAAGTTTCTCCAGGTCTGCCTCCCAGAGCACCTTGCCGCGATCCATGGGCGTATCCGGGTAGCGGAATGGTTCCGTCATCCACTGATTCATGCCCAGTTCCAGATCGCTCAACACGAACACCGGGGTCTGCAAATGCTCGGCGATGTCGAAGGCACGCCAGCCAAATTCGAAGCACTCATTGACCGTGCCTGGCAGCAGGATGACCTGCTCTGTGTCGCCATGACCCATGAAGTGGGTGAAGGTCAAGTCCCCCTGGGAAGTACGGGTTGGCAGACCGGTGCTGGGGCCAACGCGCTGCACGTCCCAGATCACGACCGGGACTTCGCCGAAGTAGGCCAGCCCGGCGAATTCTGTCATCAGGCTCAGGCCGGGACCGGAGGTGGAAGTCATGGCACGCAAACCGGCCCAGCCGGCGCCGATCGCCATCCCAATGGCGGCTAATTCGTCCTCGGCTTGAACGACAGCATAGGTATTCTTGCCATCCCCTCGTTTTCGCAATTTGGGAAGATATTCCACCAATTCTTCAGCCAACGAGGAAGCAGGCGTGATTGGGTACCAGGCTGCAAACTGCACGCCGCCATAGATCGATCCGAGGGCAGCGGCAGTATTGCCGTCGGCCATGATCAAGCCCTCGGTTTTGTCCATTGGCTCGATGCAGTAAGGGTCTTTCTTTTCCAGGTTTTCTTTCGCCCAGTCTGCAGAGGCTTGAACGACGTTGAAGTTCAAGTCGATTGGCTTTTGTCTGCCTTTGAAATGAAATTCCAAGGCTGCTTTGATTTTTTGAAGATCGATACCGATCATTTGTGCCAGGATACCCACATAGACCATGTTGGCAACCAGGTCCTTCAGGTTGGACGGAACCTCTGTCTGCGCGCGCATCAGGTCCCGTACCGGCATGGCATATACATTGATATCATCCCGGGTGACATCCAGCTTGATATTGTCGGCGTAGAAAAAGGCACCGCCCGGCTGGACATCTTTCAGGTCCTGGGGGAACGATTGTGGGTTCATACAAATCATTATTTCATGTTCAGCACGGCGGGCAGTGAAGCCATCCTTATTGACGCGGATGGTGTACCAGGTTGGTAAGCCTTGAATATTAGATGGAAATAAATTTTTGCCAGAGACCGGGATGCCCATCTTAAACAGCGCACGCAAGATGGTTGTATTTGCCGTCTGGCTTCCCGATCCGTTGACCGTTGCAACGGTGATGGAAAAGTCGTTTACGATCTTTCCAGTCATATATAGCTCCTTCGATTTACTCCTGTGTGTTGTTTTTTGCGATTTTCGTGAATCATTCCGAAAAATCCCTGAAGCATTATGTATGCGTTGGTGATGAAGCCATCAGTTGGTGAATTAGATCCGTGTGCTCAGTTAGAGCTTTGTAACCGGCGTCGAAGTTTTGATTGCAAATACCTTCCACCATTTCTTGGTGATACTGCCACACTTCTTCCAGATAGTTCAAGTCTGTGTAGAAACTCAATCCTACCGCCTCGTAGGCCTCCCAGTATGCCTCTAACAATCCAGTCACAAACGGATTATTAAGGCGACGGTAAATAGTCAGGTGTAATTCGCGATGTTCTTCGTGGGGGATTTGGACGGGGTTACCGCGTAGTTTGTCCCAGGCGCGTGCAACCAGGTTCTGCAAATTTTGTTGATCTTCCACAGTCAGCACTTGCACAGCTTTGTGCCAGTACGCAATTTCGATGTGCTGCCGAAGGTCCGCAAAGGTTACAAAATTATTATTGTCGAGCGCGATCGCATAACCAAGGCTCTGACGCACCGCTGGTAGAAAATTATATGGCAATCGCCGCATCCCGGTGCGCGGACGAACTTCCACCAGACCGAGTGCGCGAGCCACCTCGAGTTGTTCTCGAAGTGAAGCGATGCTGACGCCCAATTCGTGACTGAGTTCACTGAGCGCTGGTAGCTTTTGCCCATTCTCTTCCTTATGGTGTGCAAGGTACTTTAAGAATTCAGAGAGCAAGTCCGTACTGCTCCGTTCGTGGTACATGATATAAAACCTATGATTAATCAGATAATTCTTAGGAATATAGTATACCCTTGCTCATTGCCCAAGTCAAGGGGGCATATGTGCATGCAAAGGTTGTCAGAAAGTACCGAGAAACTGGGCGTGCGAAG
>DAOTXM010000157.1:0-11888 GCA_034435215.1 Anaerolineales bacterium | reverse complement strand
CTTCGCAGAAGGTGTCAACCTCAAGATCAAAATGCTCAATCGCCGTGGGTATGGCTACCACAATTTCAACTCATTCCGCTTACATGTTTTGGTAGCCTTTGACCCTGTTTCCCGTTAGAAACGGGAGAGCCATCTTATTTTGGCAAACAACAACGGGTCAGCCAAACTTTTGCATTTCCATCTGACCTTGTCGATAGCGTGACAAATTCGCACGTTTCAAAAATTTCATATTCCAAAGGAGAAAAATTATGAGCGAAGAGAGCAAATGCCCGGTAACCGGCCGGGTTGGCAGCACCACTGCCAGCCGCGGCGCCACCAACCGCGATTGGTGGCCCAACCAACTCAACCTGAACATTCTTCATCAACACGCCCCGGCCTCCAACCCGCTGGGACCTGATTTCAATTACGCGGAAGAATTCAAAAAACTCGACCTGGCCGCGGTCAAGAAAGACCTGGCCGACCTGATGACCAACTCGCAAGAGTGGTGGCCCGCCGATTGGGGTCACTATGGCGGCTTGATGATTCGCATGGCCTGGCACAGCGCCGGGACGTACCGCACCGCCGATGGGCGTGGCGGCGGCGGAACCGGCAACCAGCGTTTTGCCCCTCTCAACAGCTGGCCTGACAACATCAACCTCGATAAAGCCCGCCGCCTGCTTTGGCCTATCAAAAAGAAATACGGCAACAAACTCTCCTGGGCTGACCTGATGATTCTGGCTGGCAACGTCGCGCTTGAAACGATGGGTTTCAAAACCTTCGGCTTTGGCGGCGGACGCGAAGACATCTGGCAGCCCGAGGAAGATGTCTACTGGGGTTCGGAGAAGGAATGGCTTGCCACCAGCGACAAACCCAATAGCCGCTATGCTGGCGAACGCGAACTGGAAAATCCGCTGGCCGCCGTGCAGATGGGCCTCATCTATGTCAACCCTGAAGGCCCGGACGGCAACCCCGACCCGGTAGCCTCGGGCCGCGATGTGCGCGAAACCTTTGCCCGCATGGCCATGAATGACGAAGAAACCGTCGCGCTGGTGGCGGGCGGTCACACCTTTGGCAAGGCGCACGGCGCAGGCGACCCCAAACTGGTGGGCCCCGACCCCGAAGCCGCCCCGCTCGAACAAATGGGGCTAGGTTGGAAAAACAGTTTCGGCACCGGTAAGGGCGCGCACACCACCTCCAGCGGCATCGAAGGCGCCTGGAAGCCCAACCCGACCAAATGGGATATGGGCTACTTCGACATGCTCTTCGGCTACGAGTGGGAACTGGTCAAAAGCCCGGCCGGCGCGCACCAGTGGCGGCCCAAGAACTGCAAGCCGGAACACATGATTCCCGACGCGCACGACCCAACCAAGAAATACCCGCCGATGATGACCACTGCCGATCTGTCGCTGCGCTTCGATCCCATCTACGAGAAAATCTCGCGCCGCTTCCACGAAAACCCGGAAGCCTTCGCCGACGCTTTCGCCCGCGCCTGGTTCAAACTGACCCACCGCGATATGGGCCCGAAAGTCCGCTACCTAGGCCCCGAAGTTCCCGCCGAAGACCTGATCTGGCAGGACCCGATTCCCGCCGTTGACCATCCGCTGGTGGACGCCGCCGACATCGCCGCGCTCAAGACCAAAATCCTGGCTGCGGGACTGTCCGTTTCCGAACTGGTGTACACCGCCTGGTCGTCGGCCTCCACCTTCCGCGGTTCCGACAAGCGCGGCGGCGCGAATGGCGCGCGCATCCGTCTGGCCCCGCAAAAGGACTGGGAAGTGAACCAGCCTGCGCAACTCGCCAAAGTGCTGGCCGTGCTGGAGGGCGTCCAGAAAGACTTCAACGCCTCGGCCTCCGGCGGCAAGAAAATCTCATTGGCCGACCTGATTGTGTTGGGTGGCTGCGCGGCGGTCGAATCTGCGGCCAAAGCCGCCGGGTTCGCCATCGAAGTGCCCTTCAGCCCGGGACGCATGGACGCTTTGCAGGAGCAGACCGACGTCGCATCGTTTGCCGTGCTTGAACCGGACGCCGATGGTTTCCGTAATTACCAAAAGACGGTCTTCACCGTCTCCGCCGAAGAAATGCTGGTGGATAAAGCCCAACTGCTGACCCTGAGCGCCCCCGAAATGACCGTGCTGGTCGGCGGCCTGCGCGTGCTGGGCGCCAACTACGGCGGCTCACAGCACGGCGTCTTCACCAAACAGGTCGGCAAACTGACCAACGACTTCTTCGTCAACCTGACCGATATGGGCGTCGAATGGCATCCGGCTGGCGAGGATGCGCAGGTCTTCAAAGCCCACGACCGCAAGACCGGTGAAGTGCGCTGGACGGGGACGCGCGTCGACCTGGTCTTCGGCTCCAACTCGCAACTGCGCGCCCTGGCCGAAGTCTATGCCCAGGACGACAACCAGGAGAAATTCGTGCGCGATTTTGTTGCGGCCTGGAACAAGGTCATGAACCTCGACCGCTTCGATCTGGCCTAAACAGATAAAGGCGCGGCCAAGAAGCTGGACCTCGACATGAAGAAGTACGCTCCCTGGGCGAAGTTGTCCCTGCCGGAGTTGATCGAAAAGACATCCGAAGAAGGTTTTGCAGTCGGTTGATCTTCATAAGTTTGACAACAACTATGTAGTAAACATTGGGGTTGTGCGGGTAGGCGCAACCCCAATCGCTTTTAAGGATTGTGCAGGCTGGGACAACAGACACGTAATGCCTCAAAATAAAAGGTAACCTTAGGAGACAGCAGGTCTGTTTTATCGGAGTGATATAATCTGTCTGTTTTGGTGAAAAACAGGATGAAGATTTCGGTTGTTGTTCCCGTCTATAATGGTTCCGACACACTGCCCATGCTGGTAGACGAGCTGGGACAGGTGCTCCCGGGCGTGGCCGATGAATTCGAATTGGTATTGGTCAACGATGGCAGCCCTGACCAGAGTTGGCAGGTCATCGATGAACTGGCCCGATCCCATCCCTGGGTGCGCGGCATCGACTTAATGCGCAATTACGGACAGCATAACGCTACCCTGTGCGGCGTGCGCGAGGCGCGCTACGAAGTCATCGTGATCATGGATGATGACCTGCAAAACCCGCCCCGCGAAATTCCAAAGTTATTGGATAAACTGACAGAAGGTTATGATGTTGTATATGGAGTGTCTCGCAAGCGCCAACAAGCCTGGTGGAAAACCCTGGCTTCGGTAATCGTAAAAAGAGCAATCGCATACGTGATGGGACTACGAACGGTGCGGGATATCGGTGCCTTCAAAGCCTTCCGCGCTAACCTGCGCAGAGCATTCGAAGATTTCCGTAGCCCGGACGTACTGGTGGATGTGCTGCTTTCCTGGGGCACATCGCGCTTTGCATCCGTCACTGTCGATGAGGCGCCGCGTACGGTTGGAAAATCGAACTACAACTTGTTCAAGCTCATCAAAGTTTCGCTGTTGGTGTTGACCAGCTATACTACCATCCCGCTGCGCTTTGCCAGCATTATCGGCTTTCTCTTCACGCTCTTTGGGATGGGCGTCCTGATCTATGTGCTTGCAATTTACTTCACTGCTGGCTCCATCCCCGGTTTCCCTTTCCTGGCTTCGACCGTCATTATTTTCAGTGGCGTGCAACTGTTCGCGCTGGGAATCATTGGCGAATACCTGGCCCGCGTATTCGAACGCACAGGTGGAAAACATACATATGTGATCGGTCGCACTACAGATTCTTCTCGACAGGCTGAAACATGAAAGTTGGTACTATCCAATCTAATTTCCTTCCGTGGCGCGGTTATTTCGATTTCATCCGCGAAGTGGACTTATTCATCATTCATGATGACATCCAATACACCAAGGGAGATTGGCGCAACCGCAACAAGATCAAGACACCGCGCGGTCCTGAGTGGATCACTGTACCGGTACATTACCGCAGGTCCAGCCAGCTGATCGAAGAGACGGCTATCGATTATTCGAAACCCTGGGCGCGGGGGATGCTCAACCGTATCCGGGACTCCTATCGAAAGGCGCCCCACTTCGAACCATATTTCACCGAATTGAGCGACCTGTTGCTGGAACCCGCCGGGTCCATCTCTGACCTGAATGTGCGTCTCATCCATTGGGTTTGTTCGCTTTTGGAGATCAAAACCCCTCTCACGTTCTCCCGTCAATATCACCCACAAGGGGCGAAAAGCGAAAGGTTGATCGGAATCTTGGAACAAGTAGGTGCAACCACCTATCTCTCCGGCCCATCAGCGCAAGCGTATTTGAAACCCGAGTTGTTCGAACAGGCTGGTATTCGCTTGGAATATAAGGTCTATGACTATCCCGAATACGAGCAGCTATATCCACCCTTCGAACCGGCGGTCAGCGTGATCGATTTGCTGTTCATGGTTGGGAAAGATGCGAAAGCATATCTCGAGAGGACAAGTTAGAGAATCATTTCTGGAACACAGGCTTTCGTCTGAATTTATGGTGAACTTAAGTCTGTGGTCCGTTTTTGCCACAAGGAGAATTTTGCATGAGCATCGATGAGACCCAGAAAAAGTTGAACGAATTTTTCATCGAAAAACTGGAAACCTATGGCACGACCGCCAAGGGCGTGGATTGCAGCGGAGAACAGGCACAAACAGCCCGCTTTGCGGAGCTGGTTCGTGTGATCGACCCATCCCAACCTTTCACAGTTACGGACTACGGTTGCGGGTACGGGGCCATGTTCGATTTTTTGCATGCCAGGGGTTGGCAGTTCGAGTATTATGGCGTGGACCTGATCGAGAAAATGATCCTTGCCGGGCGTGAAGTTCACAAGGAATATCCCAACGCTCACTTCACCACCAATGAAAAGGAACTCCCTTTAGCAGATTATCTAGTGGCGCAGGGGATTTTCAACATCAAATTGGATAGTCCCTATGACGAATGGCAGGCAATGATCGTCGAGACTTTGCCGCGTATGAACGCGCTTTGCTCCAAAGGGTTCTCTTTCAACATGTTGACCAAATACTCAGACGCGGACCGCATGGCTGAGCGTCCCGATCTCTTCTTCGGCGATCCGTTGTTCTTCTTCGATTTTTGCAAACGCAATTTTTCCCGCAATGTAGCTTTATTGCACGATTACGGCCTGTACGATTTTACGATCATCGTTCGCAAGGATATCTAGCAGAACGTCCTGAAGGTTCTCTGCTGGCAGGCGTCTCTTGGTAACGAGCCTTCGGGACGATTCATAGCAAAGATAAACACCCCGTGAATATTATCCAGGCACCACGTGCCTCTGCGATTCTCTACAATTTACTGAAGAGCCAGCCTAATACCAATCCCTGGCTTCTTCCAGCCAATATTTGCCCGATCGTCCCGCTCACGTTCTTCAAAGCCGGAGTCCCATTCGAGTTCGTGGATATTTCAGCCGAGACCCTGCATATGGACCTGGAGCAAGTCGGGGGGAGGTTGGAACGGGGTGAGTATGGTGGTCTCCTGTATGCACACACTTACGGAGAGCCGTCCACACCGGACGATTTTTTCCAACACGTCAAATCGCTCTTCCCAAACCTTTTACTGGTAGATGACCGCTGTTTGTGTATCCCTGACCTTGAGCCCGCGCAGACCATCTCTGCGGACGTGAATTTGTACAGCACTGGCTATGCCAAAATCGTGGAACTGAATCTCGGTGGGTACGCTTTTTTGCAGGAAGACATCTCGTACCAGCCGGCACGCTTACCATTTGATCTGCAGGCGCATGAAGAGCTCGAGAAAAGTTACAAGCAGGTCGTTCAAGGACATGAATCATATACTTATCAAGATAGCGATTGGCTGCAAACAGATGCCGATCTACCTGCGTGGTATGATTACCGCCAGCAAATCGAAGCCGGCTTGAAAGCATCTTTGAAACAGCGCGCTGTAATCAATGAAATCTATGCTAGAGGTTTGCCGCCAGAAATCCAATTGCCCCCGGAGTATCAGACCTGGCGCTTCAATCTGCGCTTGAATAATAAGGATCAGGTTCTCGAAGCAATCTATGCAGCCGGTTTGTTTGCCAGTTCTCATTATGCATCGCTGGCAGGTATCATGACTCCCGGGCGATGTTCTCAGGCTGAAGCTTTGGCAAAGGAAGTTATCAATCTGTTCAACGACCATCACTTCGACCCGCAAAAAGCCGAACAGGTCTGCATGGTCATCATGGAGAATATCAAATGAATAAGCATCGCGTCGATTTCAACCGCCCGGTGATCGTTGGCCATGAAATGGAATACATGGCCGAAGCCATCGCCAACGCGCATATGTCTGGTGATGGAACCTTCACGAAAAAATGCCATGCCCTGCTGGAGCAGACGCTAAATGTCCCCAAGGCATTGCTCACCACTTCCTGCACCCATGCGCTCGAAATGGCGGCCATCTTGCTCGATATTCAAGAAGGGGACGAGGTCATTGTTCCGGATTTTACCTTCGTTTCGACAATCAACGCTTTCGTCCTGCGCGGTGCGCGCCCGGTCTTCCTGGACATCCGGCCTGATACCCTTAACCTGGACGAATCCAGACTGGAAGCGGCCATCACGCCCCGTACCAGGGCAATTCTTCCCGTGCATTATGCGGGTGTCGGTTGCGAGATGGATGCAATCCTGGAAATCGCCGGACGGTACAACATCCCCGTGGTGGAAGACAATGCGCATGGCCTGTTTGCTAAGTACAAAGGCAAGTACCTGGGTACTTTCGGCGTGATGGCAACACAATCCTTTCACGAAACCAAGAATTTCACCAGCGGCGAGGGTGGCGCGTTGCTGATCAATGCGCGTGAATACATCGAACGCGCGGAAATCATCCGCGAAAAAGGCACCAACCGCTCGCGCTTCTTCCGTGGCCAGGTGGATAAATATACCTGGGTAGATCTTGGCTCCTCTTACCTGCCGTCGGATGTTCTGGCAGCTTTCCTCTATGGGCAATTGGAACAGCGCGAACGTATCCAATCGCATCGTAAAGCGCTCTGGGAGACGTACAACCTGGCTCTCAAAGACTGGGCACAAAGGAACGACGTGCAATTGCCCACCATCCCGGCCCATACCGAACAGGCGTATCACATGTTCTATATGCTCCTGCCAAATCTGGATCTACGTCAGAAATTTATCCAGTATTTACGTGATCTCAGCATTTATTCGGTCTTTCATTACCTGCCCCTGCATCTCTCCGATATGGGTCAGCGTTTTGGTGGCAAGCCCGGAGACTGCCCAGTCACGGAAGATGTCAGCGACCGGCTGGTACGCCTGCCCTTCCATAACGGCTTGAGTAACTCCGAACAGGAAATGGCCATCGAAGCCATCCTCGATTTCGAGTTCTAGGCTTCAAGGTTCTAACGATGATTAAGCGGCTTTCTCAATGGGCAACCCCGCTTGTGCTGTTGATGATTGCCTTTTTTTCCTACGGAATATTCGCTTTCCAGCAGGGCTTCCATTGGGATGATTGGGGCTTTGCCTGGTTGATCCGCACGCTGGGCAGGCCGGGCCTGTTCGATTATTTTTCGACCAACCGTCCGTTCCTGGCTTATGTCTATTCGGTAACGACAACCTTATTTGGCACGCATCCAATTGCCTGGCAGTTGTTCTCGCTGTTCATGCGCTGGCTGACAGCTATATCCCTGTTATGGGTTCTGCGTATGATCTGGCCAGAGCGGGTGTGGGAAACTTTTTTTGTGGCCGTCTTCTTCCTGGTCTATCCGGGTTTCAACCAGCAGGCCATCGCCATTACCTACAGTCATTTTTTTCTGGCTCAAACCCTTCTGTTTGTCTCGATCGGGTTGATGCTTATCTTTGCGGACCAGCCGCGCCGCTTTTGGTGGGCAGGCATGCTGGGCGTGCTGTTTTCTGCTTTTAATCTGTTTTCCACCGAATATTTCTTCGGCCTGGAATTGTTACGTCCGATCCTACTCTGGCTGGGACTGCGCCAAGGATGGCCGGAATGGAAACCACGCCTGAAACACGCCATCCTGACCTACCTGCCCTTTTTCCTGGCGTTGCTTGGATTCCTGTACTGGCGATATTTCATATTGGGCTTTTACCTATACCAGCCGGAACTGGTCACCGATCTGGGTGCCTCGCCAACAACCCGGCTTGCCAACCTGCCCGGGACCGTTTGGGAGCAATGGCGGGTGACCTCCTGGGGAGCCTGGGGGCAGGTTTTCCAACTGCCGGATTTTGCCGCATACGGTCCGCGCCTGACGCTGGTCTATATCGTCCTGCTCCTGCTCACGGGCATTGGCCTGTACCTGTTAGCGAGTCATTTTCAGGCAAGCGATGAAACAGATTGGGGATTTTCCGTTCAATGGATCGGTCTGGGGCTTCTTTCTATGATGCTGGCTGGCATTCCGTTCCTGGTCGCTGACCTGCCCGTGCGCTTGACCTTTCCCAACAGCCGTTTCACGTTGCCCTTCGCGCTGGGTACAGCCTTTTTGCTGGTCGCCCTCCTTAGGCTGTTATCGCGCTGGAATACGAAAATCATGGTTGCCAGCGCCCTGGCCGCGTTGGCAGTCGGAGTCCAATTCAACAACGGCTATCTGTGGCGGGAGGACTGGCAAGCACAAAAGTCGTTTTTCTGGCAGATGCTCTGGCGAATCCCCGATTTGCAGCCGGGCAGTATCCTGCTTTCCAGTGATACGCCTTTTGCATATTCCAGCGACAACTCGTTGACCTTCCCCTTGAACTGGATCTATGCTTCCGATAATCACTCCGCTGAAATGGAATATGCTTACTTTTTTGTTTCGGTGCGCTTGGGGAACGAGCTGGAGGCATTGAAGCCCGGTCTGCCGATACATCAGGATTATCTGGCGGCGACTTTTGACAGCGCAAGTGACCAGCTGGTGGCAGTCCATTTTGCGCCGCCCGGCTGTTTCCGCGTCTTGCACCCGGTCTACGATCAGGACCTTCCACTGGCACCTGCCATGGGGGAAGATGCAACACTTTTACGGGAAACAGGCCTCCCGGTCCTGCCTCGCACCGCAGCAAAAGCATTACCGTTTTCTAATTTGACGCAGATTATCCAAGAACCTGCTAATGATATTGCGCCTCCCACTGTCCTTGGCCCGGAACCGGAACGTACCTGGTGTTATTATTTCGAAAAAGCGGACCTGGCCAGGCAGGAGGATAATTGGAAGCAAGTCGCCGAAATTGGCGACCAGGTTTTCGCCATTCCCTATTACCCGGATGATTATTCCGAATATTTGCCTTTTGTCGAAGCCTACGCGCGCACCGGGCATTGGGAAGACGCGCGCGACCTGACCCGCAAGACGGCTGACTTGATGCCAATCCTGCGCCCGGCTCTGTGTGCCATCTGGCGGCGCGTTGAAGCAGAACCAACGGCGAGCATCACACCTGCCCAAATCGAGAAAATGAAGGACGAACTGGGTTATTGCCCGTACCCATAAGGTTGCAAATAAACTGTCTCCAAAATGGTACAATCCACTCCTGATGAGTCCTGAAAGCGAAAAACTACGCATCGACCTGGTCATCCCGGTCCTTAACGAAGCGGGCGTCGTCGAACAGACACACGCCCGTATTTGTGCGGTCATTGCAGGCCTGCCATACGATTTCTCGTTTTATTATGTTGATGATGGTTCTACCGACAGCACGGTCGCATCGCTCGAGGCCCTGGGTGATGCGCGCGTAAATATTCTTGCGCTCAGCCGGAACTTCGGTCACCAGGCCGCGCTGACCGCCGGCATGGACGCGACGCAGGGCGATATCGTCATCACCATGGACGGCGACGGCCAGCATCCGCCGGAGATGATCCCGCAAATGATCGATTTGGTCAGGCAGGGATACGACATCGTGCAGACCCAGCGCGTGGACGAAGCCCAACCGGCCTCGTTCAAAAAATGGACCTCGGGCCTGTTCTACCGTTTGATCAACGCCATCAGCGGGACGCGCGTGTTGCCCGGAACGGCCGATTTCCGCGCCCTCTCTCGCCAGGCAGTGGACGCGCTCAAAGCCATGCCAGAGTATCATCGTTTCCTGCGCGGTATGGTCTCGTGGATCGGTTTTTCGACCATCATCCTGCCATACCAACCCGCCCAGCGCATCAGCGGCAGCTCGAAATATTCCTTCAGCAAGATGTTCCGCCTGGCGATGGATGCCATTTTTTCGTTCTCGTTGATGCCATTGTATATCGGTCTGAGTATGGGCGGGTTGTTGTTATGTCTCGCACTGGTTGAGATGATCTACGTACTTTCCTTCTGGATCACTGGAAGGACATCTAATCTGGCGCCGGGTTGGAGTTCGCTCATGTTTGTCATCCTGATCGTGGGCGGGATTTTGATGGTGTTGCTAGGCTTTATCGGCGTCTACGTCGGCTATATTTTCCAGGAAGTCAAACGCAGGCCGGTATACCTGGTCAAGCATGGGGACAAGAAGGATGACTGAAAAAGAGGTATTTGACATCATCTTTTTGCGTCATGGTGAATCGGTTGGCAATGCTGAATCGCGCTGGCAGGGACAGGCCGATTACCTCCTGACAGATAAAGGCCGCCAGCAAGCCCAAGCGTTGGCCGGACGTTGGCTGGACGAAAAACGTCATTTCGATTGGATCGTGACCAGTCCGCTGCGCCGTGCCTGCGAAACGGCCGAAATCATTGGCGCGTGCCTGAACCTGCCTGTCGAATCAGACCCGCTTTGGATGGAGCGCAACATCGGGCAGGTTGAAGGACTGACCGCCGAGGAGGTCAAACAGCGTTATCCAGAGCGAGGCTTCGTTAATCCCTACTCCGCTATACTTGGGAATGAAGGCGAAGGCGATTGGGAACTCTATCTTCGCGCAGGCCGGGCATTGCACGACTTGCTCAGGCGGACTCCGGGGAGATACCTGGTCGTTTCGCATGGCGGCTTGCTCAACCAGGTCATGTATGCTGTGGTCGGTATCACCCCCCATGCGAATTTTAGCGGTCCGCGTTTTCGCTTCAGAAATACCGGCTTTGCCCATGTCGTCTATCATCCCGATTCTCACCGCTGGCAGATCGACACAGTCAATGACCGCGCCCATTGGAACGGAAAGGATTCCGATTAAGGAACGCCATGGCTGTACCACAGGCAAGTTCTCAACTTAGTTTTCTAATCTTTGGCGCGGGGGCTATTGGGACTTACATTGGCGGGAGCCTGGCGCTGGCCAGGCATAACGTCGTTTACCTGGAGCAAACCCAGGTCGCGGATGCGTTGCGTGAGCGTGGCCTGCGTTTAGATCTGACCCTGGACAAACGCCGCAAGGCAAAAGAGGCCTACCTGGTCGATCCGTCTGCCTTTGTGATCGCATCTTCCTTGGAGGAAGCGCTCCGTTATGGTCCCTTTGACGTCGCTATTTATGCCTTGAAATCTTTTGATACTACAGCAGTGCTGGAAGGAATCAAGCCCTTTGCAGATAAGATGCCGCCCATCCTGTGTCTCTCGAACGGTGTGGACAATGAGCCGGCTATCGCAAAGGTGCTGGGACCGGATAGGGTGATCTACGGCACAGTGACATCGGCCATCGGTCGCCATGCTGCGGGAGATATTGTCCTGGAAAAGCTGCGCGGCGTTGGGATCGCCTCTAACCATCCACTTTCGGACCGGTTGGTGGCTATTTTCAATGAAGCTTATCTCAACGCCCAAGCATTTTCCGACGCAGATAGCATGAAATGGTCCAAGTTGTTGACCAACCTGCTTGCCAACCCAACCTCAGCCATCCTGGATATGAGCGCTGCTGAAATTTACGCTCATAGAGGCTTATACCAACTGGAAATCACCATGTTGCGGGAATGTCTGGCGGTCATGCAGGCCCAGAAAATTGAGGTGGTGAACTTACCCGGGACGCCAGTGCGCGCTCTGGCGTTTGCCACGCAATTGCCTGTGTGGCTATAACGGCCTCTGCTGGCGCGTGCGGCCGGGGCAGGACGTGGCGGCAAGATGCCTTCCTTCCACATCGACCTGCATT
>DAOTXM010000156.1:0-9174 GCA_034435215.1 Anaerolineales bacterium | reverse complement strand
TTTGACGCCAAGCCCGACACCGCTCTCTCCCTCATCTTGCGACTTTAAGAAAACCCTGATTTATGCACGAAATTGTCGTCAATCTACACATGCACACCCGCTATTCGGATGGCAGCGGCACGCACAAGGACATTGCACAGGCTGCCATGCAATCCGGATTGGATGCGGTCATCGTGACGGACCACAACGTGCTGGTACAGGGTGTGGATGGCTACTACCGCAGCGGACCCAGCCGTGTCCTGCTCCTGGTCGGGCAGGAAGTTCATGACCAGGCTCTACAACCGCAAAAGAACCACCTCCTCGTCTTCAACGCCAACCGGGATGTGGCGACTTTCGCGCATGACCCGCAGCGACTGGTGGACGTCGTGCGCGAAGCGGGGGGCATGTCCTTCATCGCCCATCCGCGCGACCTGGAAGCCCCGGTCTTTGGCGAGGGCGACATCTCCTGGGAGAGATGGGATGTGACTGGCTTCAATGGGCTCGAGTTATGGAATGGTTTGAGCGAACTCAAGGTCTATCTCAAGAGTAAATTGCACGGCATCTTTTACGCTTATTTTCCGCAGTTCATCGGCCATGGCCCGCCGCCGGAAGTGCTGCTCAAATGGGACGAGTTACTGCTGGAAGGCAAGCGCATGATCGCCATCGGCGGCTCGGATGCGCACGCCTGGCCACACAATCTGGGCCCGCTCAAGCGCGTCATTTTCCCTTACGAGTTTCACTTCAAAACGATCAACACACACGCGTTCGTATCCGAACCATTGACCGGCGACGCTGCCACGGACCGCCGCCTGGTCTACGAGGCTTTCGACAGCGGGCGCTGTTTTGTCGGCTATGATCTGCCCGCACCCACCAAAGGCTTCCGTTTCAGAGCGCAGGGACGTGAGAGGACCGTCATCATGGGCGAGGAAATTTCTGCCAAAGGCGGCGTGACCTTGCAAATTCGCCTGCCGGGGTTGGCAGATTGCAGGCTTGTCAAGGATGGAAAAGTGCTCAAGGAGTGGAAGCGAGGGGAAAACTTTACTCACATTACCACCGAGCCAGGGGTGTACCGTGTAGAAGTTTATCGGCGTTACCTGGGGCGCAGGGTGGGGTGGATATTCAGCAACCCGATTTATTTACGATAGAAGGTCAGCTCTTTCCGCCTTTGGCACTCCCCCATCTCCGACTGGGATCGTCGGATTTGGAAGCCGGGTGAGAGCGCACAAAGTCCGCTTTTTGTGGTAAACTTGCGCCCGCTCAGGTACGTCAACTCGTGCCTTTCCGCTCCTGGCTGGCCTACGGTCGTGAACAGGAGCAAACCCACGGAAAGGAGGTTTCCCTCATGCGTAATTACGAACTAGTTTGCATCGTCCAGCCCGATCTGGATGAGACCGCTTTAAACGAAGTGGTCGAGCGCGTCAAAGGCTGGATCACAGATGCAGGCGGCAACGTCAGCAAAACGGATGTATGGGGCAAGCGCAAACTTGCTTATCTGATCCGCAAGCAGCGCGAAGGCCACTACGTGCTTCTCAACATCAGCCTGCCTCCCGCCGCCACGACCGACCTGGAACGCAACATTCGTTTCCTGGAACCGGTCATGCGCCATATGTTGACCGCTGTTTAATAAATTTTAATGAGTATGGAGTTCTCGGTTGTTTAAAAAGGAGAAAGCTATGAGCCGAGGTTTGAATAAAGTCATGATCATTGGTCATCTGGGTCGCGACCCGGAGATGCGCTACACGCCCTCAGGCCGCCCGGTGACGACTTTCACGGTCGCTGTCAGCCGCTCGTGGAATACCGCCGATGGTGAACGCCGTACAGAGACAGAATGGTTCAACATTGTAGCCTGGGGCAACCTGGCGGAAATTTGCAAGCAATATCTGTATAAAGGACAACAGGTCTATATCGATGGACGCCTGCAAACCCGCCGCTGGGAGGACAAGGAAGGCCAGAAGCACACCAGCGTGGAAATCGTTGCCAATGAGATGATGATGTTGGGAGACCGGCGCGATAACAGCGGCCCGGTCCAGGAAGCAGATCAAGAAGAAGGGGCTTCGGAGCCGATGGCTGACGAAGATGAATTCCCTTTCTAGCAAGGGATGTTAATGGAGTAACAAATGACTGAAGAACAAAGTTTTCGTGGCAAGCAAGAACGCCGCTTTTTTGCACGACCAAAGTTCTGCCAGTTCTGTTCTGACAAGGAGCTGGCAATCGATTATAAAAAGGTAGACCTTCTCAAACGATACATTACAGATGAAGGCAAGATCCGTCCGCGCCGCCAGACCGGCACATGCGCCAGGCACCAACGCGAGTTGGCCGCTGCCATCAAGCGTGCCCGCCATATCGCCCTGCTACCGTTCACAGGCAAATACTGGGAAGAGGGCCACTTCTAAACCCCACCACTCAAAACGGGGCATGGAGTTTTCCCATGCCCCGCCATTGTGTTAGGAGATGATTTTATGGCGCCCAGTCCCAAAGTCCAAAGCAAAAAACACATCGCCCGCCTCGAGCGCGAGCGACGACAGACCAGGCTCATTCAATACACCGCCATTGCTGTGGTAGCGGCCGTCGTCCTGATCGTGGGGTACGGCATTCTGGACATCAATGTCTTGCAAAAGCTCCAACCCGTGGCGGAAGTCAATGGCGAGAAGATCACCACCAAAGAGTTCCAGGCGCGCGTGACCATCCAGCGCAACCAGCTACTCAACCAATACATGCAATACCTGCAACTCCAGCAATACTTTGACACAAGTGCCCAGTTGCAACAAATCGAGTCTACTTTGGACACTCCTACCATCATAGGTCAGCAGGTGTTGGATGGGATGATCCGGAATGTGCTCATCCGCCAGGAAGCCAAAAAGCGCGGTATCAGTATCAGCGCGGAAGAATTGGAAAAATTCAAGCAGGAACAATTTGGATTCTTCCAAAATGGCACTCCCACGCCTACGATGACACCAACGCAGATGGATGTATCCTACCCGACTCTTTCAGCGCAACAGTTGGCCTTGGTGACAGTCACCCCACTACCGACGGTTGGCCCAACCTCCACGCCGCTTCCAACAGCAACTGTCGATCCTGCTTTCACGCCCGAGGCCACCTCCACGCCCGCGCCGACCCCGTTCCCCTCCCCCACAGCCACGCCGTACACGCTGGAAGGGTACCAGAACACTTTTGCGACCGCCCAGGCAAGCTTTGTAGAAGGTGGGGTTACGGAAGAGCAATATGGTGCAATCTTCGAGATCGAACTCTTGCGCCAGAAACTCTTTGACATCGTCACGGCCGATACACCGCGTGAAGAAGAGCAGGTCTGGGCGCGTCATATCCTGGTGACGACGGAAGCAGAAGCCAGGGTGATCATCGAGCGCTTGAAGAATGGCGAAGACTTTGGCATGTTGGCGACCGAACTTTCCCAGGATACCGGCAGCGGCGCCAAAGGCGGTGACCTGGGCTGGTTCGGCAAGGGACAGATGGTGGCTCCCTTCGAAGAGGCCGCCTTCAGTCTGGGAATTGGCGAGATCAGTGAACCAATACAATCCGATTTCGGCTGGCACATCATCCAGGTCATCAACCGCGCCACTCTGCCGCTGACAGACAGCCAGTATGAGCAGGCCCGTGAGACAGCCTTCGATGATTTCCTGACAAAATTGCGCGAAGAGGCCGAGGTCACGATCTACGACTATTGGGTGGATCGCATACCCACTACTCCTGGCCTGGAAGCATTACAAGGGCTATTACAGTAACCCAACATTCCGCTGCTCAGGTGAGCGGCGGAATATTTTTATTTCTCCGGAAATTTCTCTGGCAGATACCCTGACCTGGGGTTGAGTACTGAGCATGGGGGATGGGTGCTCATCCTGCGTTTAACATTCCTGGTTATAATCCCTAACGTGTTCCATCGCCTCCTCCGTACGCTGGACCTGATCATTTACCTGCTGATTGGCGTATTGTTGCTATCTGCCAGCAACCCCATTGCCAGCAAACCGATGGACCGCGCGCGCGCCTTCACGCGTCCCATCGAATTCGACTACGTCAGTTGGAGCGCGGAAGCAGCGTTGCTCAAACTGCAGAGCGGTTTTCTGGGACTGCCCGGCTACCTGACGCACGAGGACCGCAAGCAGGCCGTCATGCAAAACCTGTACCTGACCGAACGCATCTTGCAGGCCGAGGATCAGCTCAACCGCATCTATGCCGATCCGGCCATCTCCGATAAAGAATTTGCCTCTGCCTATCTGCGCGCGGAATTGAATAACATGTACAGGCGCCAACAACAACTGGCTCCGCTGGCCGAAGCTACCCTGCAAGCGCAGGTCAGTGTGGTGTTGGCCGAATACGATCTCACCAGCGGCGGGCAGCCCATCCCCCCGGTGCTGTATCATTCCAGTGCCATGCCCATGGGATTGATCGTCTCACCCCGTGAGCGCATCGAACAGCTCACCAACATCTCGGTGCAGCCCAACCTGAGCGTCGACCAGCAGGTCGCGCTCGAAGAGCAGGTGGATGCTGCGCTGAACGTTTCCTCCCTGGTGGTTCCGATCGGCGGCGTGGGTGTGTACCCCACCATGGTGATGCGTACCACGGCTTTGTCCTGGCAGGTCGATACCATTGCGCATGAATGGGCGCACAACTACCTGACCCTGCGCCCGCTCGGCATGTTATATGATGTCACGCCCGAACTGCGCACGATGAACGAAACGACTGCTTCCATCGTTGGCAGCGAGGTGGGCGCGCGCGTCATGCAACAGTACTATCCTGAACTGGCTGGCGCCTCCCATCCGCCCCTCCAGCTTGCTTCCGCTAAACCAGCCTCCCCTCAGCTCGACGGAGAAACGCCGCTCTTCGATTTCCGCGCCGAGATGCATACCACGCGCGTTACAGCCGACAAATTGCTGGCAGAGGGTAAAATCGAAGAAGCTGAAGCGTACATGGAAGCGCGCCGGGAAATCTTCTGGCAGAACGGGTACACCATCCGCAAATTGAACCAGGCCTACTTCGCTTTCTACGGCGCTTATGCCGATGTGCCTGGCGGTCCGGCAGGCGAAGACCCGGTTGGTCCGGCTGTGCGCGCCCTGCGCGCGCAAAGCGCCTCGCTGGCCGATTTCGTCAATCGCATTGCGTGGATGACATCTTTCGAGGAATTACAAGCAGCGATCCAGTAAGGAATCACCCTCAAGGGCTTCAATGCAAAAATCAGTTTTATCGCTTGGCTTGGTCGCTTTCATACTGCTAACATCTTGCGCACCAGCGACCCTGCCCGGACCTCCCAGCGCTGTCCCGACTGCGCTGACCATCATCATCCCAACGCCCCCGCCAACCGAACCGGCCTGCGCCAGCCTGCGCCTGGAACCCACCCCGGGACCGGAAATTCCCTCGCTGTTCCCGCCCGTCAGCCCAGTGGACTATGCCCGCGGTGCGAATGAGGCTGTGGTTACCATCGTCATCTACAACGATTTCCAGTGCGCGGAGTGCAATTATCTACCCCTAGCGCAAGAGTTGCTCGAGAGCCATGCGGGCGATGTGCGCTTTGTTTACCGGTATTTTCCTTATACGGCATATTTCGATAAGGGTGAACTGGCGGCGCAGGCTGCGGAAGCCGCCGCCCGCCAGGACAAATTCTGGGAAATGCACGATCTGTTGTTCGAGAAACAGGCTGAATGGGTCGACCTGCCGCCAGATTCCTTCGAGGGCTGGGTGACAGATCGCGCAGGAGAACTCGGGCTGGATCAAGCCCGGTTCACAGACGATTTCATAGGCGCGGAAACAGTCGAGCGGGTCCAAGTAGCCGCGCAGGAGGGTGTCAGGATCGGCATCCCGCGGCTGCCCTTCTACCTCATCAACGGACAGATCTACCGCGGCCCCGTCGATTACGAAGCCTTCAACCAGGTCATCAGCCTGATCAAGCTGGGCGAACGCCAGTTTGCCAATTGTCCAGCGATGACGATCGACCCAAACAAGCAATACTTTGCAACGCTGGAAACGGAAAAAGGGGAGGTCGTGCTGCAACTGTACCCCGATAAAGCCCCGCTGGCAGTGAACTCGTTCGTCTTCCTGGCCAGGCAGGGCTGGTACGATGGCATCACCTTTCATCGCGTGCTGCCCGGCTTCGTAGCGCAGACCGGCGACCCCAGCGAAACGGGACAGGGCAACCCTGGTTATCTATTCAAAAACGAGATCGACCCTGCGCTCAAGTTCGACCAGGCCGGCCTGGTCGGCATGGCGAACTCGGGACCTGACACCAACGGCAGCCAATTCTTCATCACCTACGCGCCAGCGCCGGAATTGAACGGCGGTTATACTATTTTTGGGAAGGTGTTGAGCGGGATGGAAGTGCTGGAGCAGCTTACACCGCGCGACCCGCAACCGGGCGTCAGTTTGCCATCCGGCGACAGACTCATCAAAGTAACCATCGAGGAGAGATAATATGGATTCACAGCCGCGCGGCGCAGACTGGCGCTCCATCCTGCTGGTCATCTTTAGCGTGAGTGGTGCAATATTGGCCCTGAGTTCAGCCACCGGGATATTCGTGTTCCTGGCGGTAAACGATGGCCCGTTGCCGGGCATGGACGCCTCGCCGCTTATCATGATCCTGACCGCCAGCACGTTGATCGCCATGGGACTGCTCTTGTTGCCCGTTGCCTGGCTGAGTGTGCAACGGCTGCGTGGCCGGGATTTCGCTCCTTTCGTTTTTCCAACCTTGCGTCCCGGGGCCTGGATTGCCATCCCAGGCCTATGGCTGCTGGTAATAACGATTGCTACACTCAGTTATGAGGCGCCCGGCGCAAATTGGTACGTGCCCTTTTTACACTTCCTGTCTATTGCGCTACCCATCTACTTTGTTGCACGCATCGGGATCAATCGCATTTCGCTCGGTTCCAGCCAGCGCGCCTGGGGTGTTTTCGGCATCGGGATGACGCTCAGCCCTTTCCTGGCAATCATCGCGGAGTTGACCATACTATTTCTGGGGATTCTTGTCGTTGTAATCTATCTGGGTTTCAACCCCGATCAAATGGCTGAAATCGAACGCCTGATCGACCAGGTCGGGCGGGCACCTGACCTGGATCGCTTGCTTTATTTGATCGGCCCACTCCTGAAGAATCCACTGACCCTGATCGCTGCTCTCATTCTATTATCCTTTCTCGTTCCCATCATCGAAGAAACTGCGAAATCCCTGGGTGTCTGGCTGGTAGCGGACCGGCTCGCATCCCCGGCCCAGGGATTTGCGTTGGGCGTCTTGAGCGGCGCGGGTTTTGCCCTGGCCGAAAGCCTGTCGGCCAGTCTAACCGCCGACGATGCCTGGGCAGTGACCCTGTCCGTGCGCGCGGTCAGCGGCAGCATGCACATGCTGGCCTCAGGACTGGTCGGTTGGGGGATTGCCAGCGCCCGCCTGGAAAAACGTTTTCTCAGGTTGTTTGGCATGACCCTGCTTGCGATGTTGATCCATGCCACCTGGAACGCGGGCGCGGTTTTCATGGTCTGGGGCGGGGTGCGCGTCATGCTCGCCATGCCGGAGGTCGATTTTTTGGGCGCGCTCCTGTCGCTGGGTGGCGCGGGTTTGCTTTTCATCATGATGGTTGGCATGATCGCGACGTATTTCATCATTAACTGGCGGGTCAGGCCGAAAGAGGGAAACGAGGTCCTGCAGGAACTTCCACAGTAGATAGCCGGAGAACCCAAAATGAAGGGGGATACGGGATGGCAAAGAGGGTAAAATAGCCTCATGCCCTGGAATATCCAATCCACCCATACGCAGGCCGGCGACCTGGTGCAACTGGTCGGTTTGCGGCACAAGAGCTTCATCTTCCCGCTCATTCCGGGCGGTGACTTCCAAACCCATCGCGGTATTCTCAAGCACGATGACCTGATCGGTCTGCCCTGGGGCAGCCAGGTCTTCAGCCACCTGGGCGCGCCCTTCTTCCTGCTCCAGCCTTCCCTGGCCGACCTGCTGCTCGATCTGAAACGCAATACGCAAATCCTGTACCCCAAGGACATTGGTTTTATCCTCTTCACAATGGGCATCGGGCCGGGACAAAAGGTGCTCGAGGCGGGAACAGGCTCCGGGTCCATGACGATCGCGCTGGCCTATGCCGTCGGCGCGGAAGGGCAGGTCGTCTCTTACGAAATACGCGAAGAGATGCAAAACCTGGCGCGCAAAAATATCGCCCGCACCAGGCTCGCTTCGCGCGTGGACTTCAAACTGCGCGACATCCAGGAGGGATTCGACGAAACGGACGCGGATGCCTTCTTCCTGGACGTGGCTAACCCGTACGATTACATCACCCAGGTTCGCGCCGCGCTCAAACCGGGCGGCTTCTTCTGCGGGATCGTCCCCACCGTCAATCAGGCAGAGTTACTGTTGCGCGCCTTACGTCGAAACAGGTTTGCCTTCCTTGAAATGTGCGAGACTTCCCTGAGATATTACAAACCGGAACCAGATCGGTTGCGCCCGACCGATAGAATGGTGGCGCATACCGGCTTCCTGATCTTCGGGCGGCGCATCGAACCCAGCCCGGATCCGCGCGCGAAGGAGTTGCTGGATGAGCAGGCGCCAGAGGACGAAGTTTGAACCGGGACAGAAGAAAATAAGAGATCGAGTCGCACTTACCATGCTCCCAAACCTGACCGAGCGTCATATCACAGAAAAACTACGCATCGCCTGGGACAAGAACGGCGGGGCCGAACCCTACAGGGAAACCAGCAACCCGCCGGGAAAAGAGCCGAAGTGCGCTGCGGTCCTGATCCCGCTGACCTGGTTTGGGGACGAGTGGCATCTGCTCTACACGCGCCGCACGGACAGAGTCGAAACCCATAAGGGACAGGTTTCCTTTCCCGGCGGCGCCTGTGACCCCGGCGAAGAGACGCCCGAACAGACTGCCTTGCGCGAGGCGCATGAAGAAGTGGGGATCCGCCCGCAGGACGTGCGCCTGCTCGGAAAACTGGCTCCCATGCTCACCGTTACCAGCTTCCGGGTCACGCCAGTGGTGGGCGTGGTGCCATGGCCATACGCCTTCCGCGTGGAAAACGCTGAAGTGGCGCGCGTCTTTACCCTGCCATTAGCATGGCTGGCAGACAGGCACAATCGCTGGGAATTCAAGCTACCAGGGCAGGCCTATGGCCTGATCGTCTATCAACCCTACGATGGTGAATTGCTGTGGGGTGCGACCGCCGTCATGACGGACACGTTCTTGAAAGTGCTGGGAC
>DAOTXM010000155.1:0-8007 GCA_034435215.1 Anaerolineales bacterium | reverse complement strand
CGCGCATTGACAATTATGTACTTCTGAGATTGGCATCAAGTATCCTTATACTAAAGGTGTTTTGCCTACCAATTCTACTTGCCTTTCGGCTACCACCACTAAAAAACGGAAGTTATTTTTACACAAGTTCTTAGCAAAAATCTGATCGATAACTGATTTGCGATTGAATTTCCATCCAAAACTGCCTCTTTTAGTTTCTTTGAATGCTGAATGATTTTTGATCGCTTCTTGTGCTAGTTGTTCGAAATTTGGCTCTGCATTATGAATGATCATTAAGGCTTTTTCTTGGTCAGCCTTCTTTACGCCGCATCCCGAAAGTAAAAATCCTGAAAAAATAATAGTAATTACAAGAAAAAGTATCAAAGTATTTCGACTTACTAGTGAAAATGTTTTGTACATAACCATCTCCTTTTTGATAATTATGTGACAGTATGCTCTTGGACAAAGAGTTTTAAGCGAAATTATATTCTTGATGATGCTGTGAAACTATTAGTAAGTTATCTGTTGACAAAAAACCTCTATAAATAGTATAGATCATATTTTTTAAGAATCAAGATGCTCTACAAAAACCGAACTTTTATAGCCCTTTAGGTGTATTTGAGAAATGAAAACATCACTCATTTGGTATGCTGTCCCATAGGGAGCGAGTATGTTGCGGAAGGGTTTTAGCCCCATTCTATTTCCGGCACATCCTCCTAATGCGATAACCCCTCCGGGCTGAAGCAAGGGTTGTAATCCGCGCCCAGGATCAGGCGGTAGTGCACCGGGCTGTTCGCGTCGGGGAGGACGGCCAGGTTGGCGGCGGGTAGCGCAAGGATGGCGAGGATGGTATCGTTGCGGTCCACGTCGGTGACAACGTTCAGGTCCAGCAGGGTGCTGTAGGGATAGTCGCGCCGGTCGGCGGGGGTGATGTGCGTTTCATAACCGGCATAATTCAACCTGGAAGCAGCCAGTTCTGCCCAGCCGTCGAAGGGTGTGCCGTTCTGGATTTCGATGACGACGGCCTGCCGCTCGGCGGCGCGCTGTGAGGGGGCCATGGCTTCCTGCAGCATGGCCGACATGGCGGCTTCGTTCGGCAGCAGCACGTATGCGCCGCCGTCCGTGATCCAGGAAGAGACCAGCGGCGGGCGGATGTAATAACTGCGGAAATCAGCATTGGTTAGTTTGGGAGCGTAGAGTGCCAATTGCAGCATCTCGGTCAGGGTGATATCAGTCTCGACGATCGTCGTCAGATCGTTGTACAGGGCCGGGATGCGCGCGATGGTGCCGGTTTGCAGTACACGGGAGTAGATGGCGCGCAGGGTCTCCTGCTGGCGGCGGCCGCGGTCGAAATCGCTGGACTTCATGCGCGAACGCGCATACCAGAGCGCCAGGTCGCCGTCCATGTGCACCACGCCCGGGCCAACGGTATAAAGCCACCAGTTGGCTTCGATCTCCGGGTTATAACTGGGGTCGATCAAGCGCCAATCCGTGTAGGGACAGGCCACCGGCACGTCGATTCCGCCCAGAGTGTCGATGATGTGTCGGAAGCCATCGAACTCGACCATGGCGGTGTGGTCGATCTGTACACCCAGATTATAGAGAATCGTGTCCTTGAGCAAGCCCGGCCCGCCGCCGGGATAGCCATAACTCTCGCCGTGTTGGTAGGCGGTGTTAATGCGCTGGTTGCCCCACTCTGGGATGTAAACCCACAGGTCACGTGGGATGGAGATTAATGAAACCTGCCCTTCCTTGGGCCGCAGCATAGCGATCACCATCGTATCCGTGCGGAAGGAACCGCCAGGACGCCGGTCCGAGCCGATCAGCAGGAAGTTGACCGTTTCCTGGTCGTCGAGCGGTGCGACAGGTGTCAGTTGCAGGTTAACGTCAAGCGTAGGCAGTGGAACCGGGGTGGAGAGGTTGGCGATGGCCAGGTCGGGTGTGGGAGTGGCCGGGATGACTGGAAGGTTGGTGGGCGTAGGCAGGATCGTGCCGGTCGGGGAGGGGAAGACCGGCTGGAACGGTGTGGGGGTTGGCCCTGACGCAGGTTGGAATGGCGTGGCAGTGGGACTGGCATCCGGATTGGCTGTGACAAAGGTGAGCGCCTGCGCGGAGGGCGCAACTGTGCAGGCCGTGCTGAAGGTTGCCAGCACGAACAGGATTATTACGAATGTTGTCAGGGGACGATAGGATTTCATCGTTGCCTATCCCACACGAAAGTATCTTATCGAGAAGAAAGGGGATATGGGATATTTGGGGTGGGCACGGCCCGATTTATGAATGTAGTCCACAAGAAAGGTGTTGGCGTATAGTTACGGAGTAGGAAGGGTAGCGGTTGCGGTCGGGAACGCGGTGATGGTAGCGGTGGCAGTCGGGGGCGTGGTCGGAGATGCGACAGTCGCTGTTTGTGTCGCCGTAGGCACATCGGTCGAAAAGAGTGTGGCGGTGGGAACATCTGTGGCTGTCTGGGTGGGGGAGGGCGTCCATGTCAGGGTCGGGAAGATGATGGAGACCGGCGTCAACGTCGCCGTGGCGGTCGCCAGGGGCGTGCGCGTGACAGCGACGTTGGGCACCCAGAGAGTTTGGCCGACGCTGAGGGTATAGCGGTAAGATGGGATGCAATTGGCAAATTGCAGCTGTGCTACGGTCACGCCATAAGCATGGCTGAGGCTGTATAAGGTATTCCCAGGACGCACGGTATACGCAATCCAACCGGGTGGCCGGCCGCAGGCAACGACCGTTTGCGTGGGCAGCGGTGGAACGTATAGGATGGAGCCAGTCGGCAGGTTGGTGGAAAACAGGCAGTTTTTCTGCGATAGCTCATCGGGAGTGCTCTGATGGCGCAGGGAGAGTGTCACCAGATCATCACCGGGTTGTATGGTGATGGCAATCCAGCCAGCGGGAGGCGGACAGGAGGTGGGCGGCGGAATGGTCGCGCTCGGAGCGGGCGCAGTTTCCGTGATGAACACGACCACCTGGGAAGTGGGCGTATTCATAATGACTGGAGGAATCAGCGCCAGTGTTTCAGTGGGGGTGGGAATTTCCGGGATGTAGCTTTCCGCCAGCGCCAGCGAGATGCCCCCGATGACCAGCGCGGCTGAGAACAAAGCCAAAAGCAAACTGCCACCGATCTGGCGAAGCGTTTGCATTCCTACTTTCCATTCGACATGGGCAGCAACACGCTGAACGTGGAGCCCACGCCCGGCTCGCTTTCCACCCAGATGCGGCCGTTCTGGGCTTCCGTGAGGGATTTGGCAATCGACAGACCCACGCCAGTATCACCCACACCCTGGATCAGGACATTGTCGGCGCGGTACAGGCGCATGAAGACGCGCGGGATATCCTCGGATGGAATGCCTCCACCCGTGTCGGTGACCTGTACGAGCACATATTCATGCTCATCCTCGGTGCGGGTCTGGACCTTGAGCGTGATCGTGCCTTCGTTGGGCGATACCGCGCCTGCGTTTTGCAGCAGGTGAATAAGGATCTGTTGCAGCGCTTCCCGGTCCGCGTAAATGGACTGGATGTTTTTGGGCAGGTCCAGGTGCAGGGAAATATTCTTCTCGCGGATCTGGCTGCTGGTGTACGACATGGCGTTGTCGATGATCGCGTTCAAATCGACCGGTTCGGGCTTGAGTTCGGTCAAACCTGTTTCCAGGTTCGTGACCTGGATCATGTCATCGATCAGGGTGCCGATGCGTTCGGTCGAAGCTTTGATGCGCTCCACGAATTTGCGTTGCAATGACCCCAGGATGCCGACCGATTCGCCCAGCAGCAAGTCGGTATAACCCACCACCGAGGACATCGGTTGGCGCAATTCCTGCGCGATCGAAGCGATGACCTCGGCTTGCTCGGTCGAATAGGGACCGGCCTGTCCTTTTTCGATCTTCAGCAATTTCATGTTGGTATCCGCCAGTTCGTTCTGTAAGCGGGCTACCTGTTTCAGCGCGGCGCGCAGTTCAGCTTCGATGAATTCTGCGTCATCACCTACCAGCGCGTCTTTGGTTTTACTGGCAATGCGCAGTTCCTCGTTTTCTTTTTGTAATTGCTCGATCTGTTTAAGCGACTCTTGTTGTACAACCAAAAGGGAAGCGATTTTTTCTTCCTGTTCTGGGCTCCTGCCGGCTTTCTTTCTGGCATTTTCCAGTTGTTTTTGCAATTCCTTGTTTTGCATGACCAGGTCATCGATCTGGTTGCGCGCGCTTTCCAGGGCGGCCTGGGCCTCCTGCTGTTTTTGTTCGAGAGCTGACGAACGTTGGCTGCGTTGGATGATGGGGACGAGTGCAGTCGAAATATTGCTCAAGAAGGCCTGGTCCTCTGCCCTCCAGGCGCGCTCAGAATAGGGAGAAAGTACCAGAATCCCGCCCAGTGTTTCCTTGTCGGGTGTCAAGATGGGCACCGACATCATGTGACCGGGATTGCTCAACCCCAGCAATTCGCCCAATCCTTTGATGTCAGCCGAGGTGCTGCTAGCTGGCAGCCGCAAGGGACGTCCGCGCTGGATGGCGTTGGTCAGCATGGGGATGGAATTTTTATTCAGGCTGGCCCCTTCCAGACTCTCCTCGCGGATCAGGTCATAGCCGCTGGCAATGACCAGATGGTTTTTGTCCTCGGCCAGGTGGATCATGAAACACAGGTCTGCCAGGAGGGTCTGGGCGATGCCGCGCGTAATGGCTTCGCTGACCTTTTCGGGATTTGTCTCGGCGGCCAGTGCCAACAAGGCGTGGAAGGTTTTCGGGTCGGTGCTGTAATGCCGGCGTTCTTCGACGGGCGCGTCCTGTTTGATGGTGGTGGGCCGGTTGGCGGCTGGCATGGGGAAGCGCTGCGGGAGCGTCATCAGGAAGGGATAGATGGCCATATAGGCCACGCGGATCACACCGGGATAATTCCCATCTGTGCGACCGAAAATGATATGCAGCGAATGGCCGAGCAATGCCAGAATGAGCACAGCCAGCCCGTTGCCCCAACCGTTTGGCCGCCGCACGAACAGAATGATTGTGCCAGCCGCGATGAACAGCAGTGATACCACCTGCCAGATCAATTCCTGGACAGTGGTGTTATATGGCTGGCTGGAGGCCTGTTCTCCCCAGGCAGCCAGGCCGAGCGCCAGGCCCATCACAATGAAAAGGGTCAGCAGGATCGTGATTGCGTCGATGGCCCGGTTGGGTTCGGGGAAAGACCATAGCCAGATGAGCCAGACAAGCCCGATCAGGGTCATAGCCCGGTCGAGCGGGGGCAGGAAAACGGTCAGGTTGATGATGCCCTGCCAGCCCAGGCCGCTGATGACGAACAGGATCACCTGCGGCAGCATCAGGATGGTCAGGCCGATCACCGTCCGGCGCGCCTGCGGGAAGGCGCTGATCCGCCAGTGGATAAACGCGGCTTGGAGCGCCCCGGAAATGGAAAATACTAAAACGAGATGGTAAAGAAGGTTACCGGGAGGGTCTGCGAGTAGGGAAAATGCTTGCGTAAAGAGTCCCATAGCAGGGAGGATTATACTGCGACTTTTCCAGAAAGGGTGACAGGTACAATGGTTTTAGTATGAATAGATATTAATCTTGCCATTCCAATTCGAACTGGCCTATTTTTACGGTATCCCCTTCCTCGATGCCCGCTGCGCGCAGGGCTTCCTCGACGCCTAAAGCCTCCATCAACTTCTGGAACCTGCGCACGGAACCGTCGTGCTCCCAGTAGGTCATGGCGGCAGCGCGTTCGATGGCCGTCCCGGAGACGCGCCAACTGGCATCGGCTTCGCGGTGGATGCTGAAATCGCGCGGATCCTCTGCTGGACGATATACGGGCATGGGAGGCTCGATTGCTTCGAGCGAGGGCGCCTCTGCCAGCAGCCCTGCCGCTTTACGCAGCAGCTCATGGATATTGGTGCGCGCCAGCGCGGAGATGGTCATCAGCGTGACGCCGCGCTTTTTCATTTCCTTCTTGATTCCGGGCAGCCGCTTCTGGACTTCGGGCTGGTCGATCTTGTTCAAGGCTACGATCTGCGGCTTTTTTGTCAGGTTCGGATCGAAGAGCGAGAGTTCGCTGTTGATCTGGCTGTAATCGGCCAACGGGTCGGGGGAGAGCCCGTCCAGCAGGTGGATCAGCACGCGTGTGCGCTGGATGTGACGCAGGAATTCATGTCCCAGCCCGGCTCCCTGGCTGGCGCCCTCGATCAGGCCGGGGATGTCAGCCAGTACCACGCTTGTGTCTTCGTCAATGTAGGCCACGCCCAGGTTGGGCTCCAGCGTGGTAAAAGGATAGGGCGCGATCTTGGGCCTGGCGTTGGTCAGGACAGAGAGCAGTGTGGACTTGCCTGCGTTGGGGACGCCGACCAGCCCGATATCGGCGATCAGCTTGAGTTCCAGTTTGAGGCGCTTTTCTTCCGCCGGTTCGCCCTTTTCGGCGGTACGTGGCACCTGGTTGGTAGAACTTTTGAAATGTGTGTTGCCGCGTCCGCCGCGCCCGCCCTTGCAGACGGTCAAGCGCTGGCCAGGCTGGGTCAGATCGCCCAACAGGGAAGGGGAGACTCCGTCCAGAAGTTCATACACCACCGTGCCTGGCGGGACGTAAATGACCAGGTCTTCCCCGGAACGACCGGACATGTTTTGCTTGGCGCCCGGGCGGCCATCCTCGGCCAGAAAGCGCTCTTTGTGACGGAAATTGAGCGTGTTGAGCGTGGGTTTGACCTCCAGAATCACATCGCCGCCCCTGCCACCATCGCCGCCATCCGGTCCGCCGCGCGGGACGTATTTTTCCTTGCGGAAGTGTACAGCGCCATCACCGCCTTTGCCGGATCGAACGTGGATTTCTACTTGATCGATGAACATATCCCCATTATAACGGCCACGCCTGCCCAAATCGGAACTCCTTGTTACTTTTCGCGTACAATATGCAACATATTTTCAGGATGTTTATATGCGGAAACTATCGACACTGGCTGTATTGCTTGTGGCAGGATTTCTTGCTCTTTCCCCGTTCCAACCTGTTTCGGCCCATGCACAGCTTTCCAACCCCCGGCAGGAAAGTATACCCAGCGAGACGCCTCGCGCCTCTGCACCTGCCCCGGCGGAAATCATCAATGCCGTCAACAACCTGCGCCTCTCGCACGGACTGAACGCGCTCAACGCCCATCCCGTCTTGATGCAGGTTGCGGCGGAACAGGCCAGCGCGCTGGCTGCATCAGAGGGTGCGGTCGGGCACGAACGTCCCTGCGGCCTGACCCTTGGCCAGGAATTGCTCATGCGCGGTTACCCACTGCTGGGCGACCTGTCGATGGACGGCTATCGCTCCGAAAACTGGGTGACAGCTTCTACCGCGGAAGATGCCATTTCGTTCTGGTTGAGCGATGACGAGCATACTAACACCATGCTTTCCCCCACCCGCAGCGACATTGGCGCAGCGGTGGCGGTCAGCGACCAGATCTATGTTGTGCTCGAAACCGCTTTGAGTACCAGCAGTGGTCAGATGCAGTATGACGCCTATGCCATCCTGACCGGCATTCCTCTGACGCAGAACGCATGCATCGGTATCATCACCCAAAATGCCGAATATGGCAATCTCTCACAGTATTCTATCCCTGTCGTGGTCAATACCGCCCTGCCAGGTGGAGAAGTGATCCATGAAGTCAAGTACGGACAAACCCTCTGGTCGATTGCCATCCAGTACGGCACCACCATCGCGCAGATCAAACGCTTGAACCATCTGTCTTCGGAAGTGATCTCTCCCGGCCAGAAATTGATCGTGCAGCAAAACGCCACCCAACCGGCCCCCAACACGGCAACACCAATTCCCGCTGCTGACAGATTTATATTTACCGTCACTCCATCTCCCACCTCGTCCCCGACTGCTGACAGTGCGCAGGCTACACCAACTTCCTCCGCTCAAGCCCTGAAAGAAAATGGCGTGGTCATCGTGGCAGTGATCATCAGCTTTTCTGTCATGCTTGCAGGATTGGGCTTCTTTAGAAAGAAAAAAGGTATCTACTCAGGCCTATACAAAAAGTAGGGCAAAAATTGTGTGCGCGGGGGGGCG
>DAOTXM010000154.1:0-2865 GCA_034435215.1 Anaerolineales bacterium | reverse complement strand
CGGGCATACGCCTGCTCTGCACCCTTATTTTCGGGCTTCTCTAAGCTATTTCGTGATCTACTGATATGTTGAAGCGACAAACTACAATCTGATGGGACCTTAAACCGCCGGAACACCGGTCAAATCGTAAGCCATGGCCCCCGTAATACGCACCGGAACGATCTGACCGATCTCGAGCCTGCCCTCGACCAAGACAAGTCCATCGATCTCGGGCGCGTCCCGATAACTCCTGCCGATAGAAATCCCGTTATCGAAGCCCTCCACCAGCACATCCAGCGTCTTGCCCACATAGGACTGGTTGATTTGCAACGAAATGCCCTGCTGCAGTTCCATCAGGTGTTCGAAGCGCTCCTGTTTAACGGAAGCAGGCACGGGGTCGCCCAGCGGAGCGGAGGATGTGCCCTCCTCGAACGAGAACTGGAACGTGCCCACGCGGTCGAAGCGGATTTCCTCTACGAAGTCCACCAGCGCCTGGAATTCTTCGTCCGTCTCACCGGGATAACCAACAATAAAGGTGGTACGGATGGCCAGGTTCGGGATTTTGGCGCGCATTTTGCCCAGCGTCTTATAAACCCAGTCAATATTGGACGGACGCTTCATACGGGAGAGCGTCCGGGGATGCGCGTGCTGGAGTGGCATGTCGAGGTAGGGCAGGATTTGTTCCCGATCCGCCATCACTTCGATCAGCCGGTCGGTGACGTAACCGGGATAGGCATACATGACGCGGATCCAAGTCACGTCAGGGACTGTCTGGGTAAGTTGTTCGAGCAGATTGGCAAGGCCATCTTTCATCCCCAGGTCATGACCATAGTCAGTAGTATCTTGTGCGATCAAAATCAGTTCACGCACACCCGCATCGCGCAGACGACGTGCCTCGTCGAGGATGGTCGTGAGAGGGCGACTGACGGCAGTGCCCTTGATGAGCGGGATGGCACAAAATGCGCATGGGCGGCGACAGCCATCTGCGATCTTGAGATAGGCGCTGCCTCCAAAGATGGAACCACGCAGGGCAGCCTGTTCGTCTCTCCCTACTGTAATGGCTTCCTTGGGGAGATGATAGATCGGTTCGGGATGTGTTGTTTTGCGCAATTCCCGCACAACCTGCACGATGTCCATCCAGCGGCGGGTGCCGAGCACGCCATCGATACCAGGTACTTTGGCTGCGACTTCCACGCCATAACGCTGGGTCAGGCAGCCGGCCGCAATCAAGATCTGACCATTTCGTTTGTGCGCGGCCAGCTCACCCAGCACGGCAAAAGATTCATCTTTGGCCGGGCCAATGAACCCGCAGGTGTTGACGATCAGCACATCGGCTGTTTCAAGGTTGTCTGTGCTCTGGTAACCATCGCGTGTTAACAATTGCGCCATCGAATCAGAGTCGACAGTGTTTTTTGCACAACCAAGGGAAACAAGGTGGAAGGTGTTCGATTTTGCCATTGTTTTACCGATAAAACTCTCGTTCCAATCTATTGTTCCAACGTGCCAGTCGGCAAACTGGTGGGAGTCAGCGTTGGCGATGGGGTGATGGATGGCGTCGGGGAAATGAACGGCGTTGCCGTTGCCGTGGGAGGCACGACTGGCGTTGGCACCAGGATTTCATCCGCCGTATAAATAAAGCGCGCGATTTGTCCAAAACCACCCAGCAGCCCCAGGTCGCGTTGGTTGTATATGACACGCAATGCAGCTCCGTTCCCCGCCAGGATCTCAATCGTCTGCTCAGCATCGAAAGAATAAGCATTTCCAGGGATGGTGCGACCATCAAAGACCACTTCGCCATCTACGACCACCTGCAAATATGATCGTTCCACAGCCACAATTGTGACCTGTACATTCGCGTTGGCCGCCGGCGTGGGGATTTCGACTGTCCCTTCCGGTAAACCTGGTATGGGCGTATCTTCTGCAGGTATCAGCGTTACCTGCGATATGACCGTCTCTACCGGGGTGCCAATCAGTGCTTCCGAAATAGAGGGGCCTGTCACCTCGGCCTGAACTTCTGTCTCTTGCTCGGACTGTATTGCAATCACCCTGGAAATCCCCCACACCGAGAATACCACCAACAACACGATCATCCCGACACCGAAAATCACATCTCCAGCGATAAAACTGCGCAGGGTTGGTACGCTTTCCGGAATATCTGGCTGCCCCCGCCGCCTGGCTGGTTTTTCGGGATGCCTTTCCCGATGGCGCGCTTGCAACGCATCCGCAAACCGCAACAGCAGGGCATCGACATCCAGGTCCAGAAAGCTGGCATAGTTCGAGAGCATGCCACGTGTTTGCACGGGCGAAGGCAGCTCATCGAAATTCCCTTTTTCCAGCGCGTCCATGAATTGCGCACGCATGCGTGTGTGGCGTTCGATTTCATCCAGGGTCAGGCTGAGCATCTCGCGCCG
Source organism: Anaerolineales bacterium (assembly GCA_034435215.1). Taxonomy (GTDB): domain Bacteria; phylum Chloroflexota; class Anaerolineae; order Anaerolineales; family Villigracilaceae; genus JAABUE01. The sequence goes on along the minus strand of DAOTXM010000154.1, from coordinate 475 downwards.
CTGACGTAATTGTCGACCGATCTCATTGATGATTTCCTGCGAGGAATGCGCTGGTTCGGGGGAAGGTTCATTGAAAAGCGTCGGTTCAGGGACCGTTTCAGGCTCTGCTTCGATTTCCATGACGGGTAGGAGATCTGTCTGCTTGCGAGTGATATGGATGTTTGCCCAGTCCAGGAAGGAGGACCAGGGCTTTTGGCGAGGCTCAACTCCGGCCTCAGCGCCTGTCGCTTCTCTTTCCGCGCGTTGGCCTGTTCCCGTTTCGAGGGTGGATTCCGTTTCCGAAAGGATAGTATTCTCCGGGTTTCGTTCCACGTCGCCGTCCTGAGCTTGTCGAAGGGCGCTGTCCTGAGCTTGTCGAAGGGCGCTGTCCTGCTGCGTTTCTTTTTCCCCCATCTCGCTTTTCACGCGCTTCAGCCACGTCTGCCAGAAAGATTCTGTTGACGTCTCCGTTTGGGGTAACTCCGGTTCAGCATGA
>DAOTXM010000153.1:0-4235 GCA_034435215.1 Anaerolineales bacterium | reverse complement strand
CAGATGCTGCTCGGCAACATGGGCGTGCCCGGCGGCGGCGTCAACCCCCTGCGTGGACAGAACAACGTCCAGGGTGCCTGCGATATGGGCGGCCTGCCCAATGTCTACCCGGCCTACCAACCAGTCACCAGCGAGGAAGCGCAGAAGAAATTCCAGGAAGCCTGGGGCCACACCAGCAACACTAAGGTTGGTCTGACTGTCACCGAGATGATACCCGGCATACTCGACGGCAAAATCCACGCCCTCTACATTCTGGGGGAGGACCCGGTCATGTCAGACCCCGACACGAACCATATCCGTAAGTGCCTCGAGAAATTGGATTTCCTCGTCTTGCAGGAAATCTTCCCCTCTGAAACCTCGGCTTATGCAGACATTCTGCTGCCTGGCGTTTCCTTCGCCGAGAAGACCGGCACCTTCACAAACACTGAACGCCGCGTGCAGATGGTGCGGAAAGCGATCGAACCGCTTGGGAACGCCAAACCCGATTGGTGGATCACAGCGGAAATTGCCAAGCGCATCCTGATCGGGACCCCTGACCTGCCTCCATTAAGCGGGCCGTTCGCCGGTTGGGCTTATCCTGACACCTCCGCCATCATGGACGAGATCAATGCTCTCGCGCCTTCTTACGGCGGCATCACCCATGCCCGCCTGGAAGCAGGTGAACGATTGCAATGGCCCTGCCCAAACGAAAAACATCACGGCACACATATCCTGCATGTCGGCAAGTTCGCCCGTGGGTTGGGATATTTTGCCCCGATCGATTATGTCCCACCTGCAGAAGAACCCAATGATGAGTACCCGATGGTAATGAGCACCGGTCGGGTGCTATACCACTGGCACGGCGGTCAGATGACCCGTCGTTCGAGTGGCATCATGCAGGTCTATGGTGAGGCATTGGTCGAAGTGAACCCTGACGACGCTGCCAGAATGGGGATCAATGGCAAACACACGGTGCGCGTGACCTCACGCCGAGGTAGCATCGAAGCTCAAGCCTGGGTCACGGATCGCGTCCCGCCCGGCATGGTCTACGCTAACTTCCATTTTCCGGAAGCCTCGGCCAACGAGTTAACGCAGGCCGCGCTCGATCCGGTGGCAAAGATCCCAGAGTATAAAGTAACGGCCGTCAAGGTAGAACTCGTTTAAAAAGTCCGCTTGATCTGGCAGGTCCGCCATGTTGAGCCTGACAGATCAAGCACCAGGAGACACAGCATGAACATCCGCAAAGTATTAGAATACGCCCTGCAACGCGAATACGAAGGTAAGGCTTTCTTCGAGAACAACGCTGAACGCTTGAGCAATACTGCTGCCACAGGGGCCTTCAAAGCCATTGCAAAAGAAGAGCAGAGACATATTGAATTCATCCAAGCACAATTGGATGTAATCGATGCGAAAGAAGCAGGGCAACGAGTCGCCGCAACAGCTGCCCCTGAGCTCGACGAGACCCAGTTCTTTGCCAATCGTGCTGACAAGGAAATGATCGAACAAACCATCAACGAGGCTATGGTCGCCGATCTACCCGTCTTGCGGATGGCATATCTGATCGAACGGGACTTCTCTGAGTTCTATCTTCGTGCCGCATCCAAAGCCGAAGGGGATGCAAAAATCATTCTGGATATGCTGGCGCGCTGGGAAGCCGGTCACGAGCGCCTGTTCAAGCGCATGCACGATGAGGCCTTCGAGAAATATGCTCAGATGCCCTGGGGCGGCTAAAATCTCATATATTCTGTAAACCAGGCTCGCAATCAGGGGCGCGGGGTGAGCGTATGCTTGCTCTACGCCCCTGATTCCGGATATTCTTTCAACTTCCGTGTGGTTCTGCTATTGATATAATCAGTACATCACGAAACAAGTCGTGAAGGACTGATAATACCCAGAAAAAAGGAGGATGGAAGATGGCCACTGTAAAGCAATTAATGGGCACCAAGAAAGGGGTTGCGACCTATTCCGTAGATTGCAACGACACTGTGCTCAAAGCCCTGGAGATCATGGCTGAGGCCAATGTCAGCGCTGTGATGGTTTCCGAGAACGGCAAAGTTGTCGGTATCTTCACAGAACGCGACTACACCCGCAAATGCGAACTAAGAGGTCTGTCTGCCAGAAGCACCCGCGTCAAGGAATTGATGACCGAGCAGATGATCACCGTCACAATGGAAACGTCGATGGACCAGTGTATGGGGTTGATGAAACAGTATCGCATCCGCCACTTGCCGGTAATTGAAAACGATGTCATGGTGGGGATGGTCTCTATGCGGGATGTGGTAGACGTTCTCATTTCCGAACGCGAAAGCACAATCAAAGGACTGGAAAACTATATCTTGGGCAGTGGTTTCGCAACATAAATAAACTAACTCAACGCAGAGTTTCTAAATGTTTTTCTCTGCGAACTCAGCGATCTACGCGGTTCATTTTTTGGTTGCGGCTGGGAGCCACGCTATGGATTCATATTATATAAGTATGCATTTGCCCCTGATGCGTGGAAACTATCCAAGATTGTTCCAAAACCATTGAGATAATCAACATAGAATTGCTGCATATTGTCTTCACATCCACCACAATCCACAATATCAGAGAAGATAAACCAGACCCTCTCATTTCCCCGGAGTGTATCCACATCCTCATAAAAGCGACGAAGCGCAAGCTTTTTTCGAGTGGTTTCAAATCCAATAAGGACTTTGCCCTGCTCAAATCCATAAAAAGGAGCATAATACTTAAAAGCAGGATCAGAGCTATGGTAGACGTATACCATATCGTCTTCAGTTCGATTTTCTGCAACGTACTGCATGACAGGCTTTATATCGGAGCCCAATGGCGGATATAAGAAATACCAAAACGTGATAGGAACGATTAACCACAATGTTACAACCACAGGGATTCCGACCACCACTAAAGCATATTTGTAGTCCCATCTCAAAATGAGTGAATAGATACATCGAATGCCCTCTGCCATTAGCAATAACGCAAATGGCAGCAGGAACAAAATAAACCTGTGCATAAAGGGATATCTTTGTAACGCCGAAAGGATCAAAGTTACAGGCACCGGAACAAGAAGCATCAACGCCAGACTGCGTCGCCTTATAAACAATGACACGCTACCGATCAGAACCAAGGCTATAAAGGTCAAAGACATGCTCCAGTGGGAATGAAGACCTGTGTTTAAAAACGATTGGTAAACTTTTACAAACCAACCCGGATCACTCCAAGGGGGAACAGGCATATAAGCCTTACGCCAGTAATCAACAAGAAAACCATCTGTGACAATATTTCGCAAAGAAAAGAGATACTCCAGACCAAAACTGGTTATCCATCCTACTCCCATGCCAAGGATCCAGAGAAGTGGTACAAATTTTGTACGAGAGATTTTTTCATACAATAGGACAATTCCAATACCAGTCAGGACAAAAACAGAAGGGTGAGAAATCCAAATTACAACGGATCCCATAAGACCCAGTTTCAAGAAATCTTTTGCCTGTGGGGTATCGCTGATGCAGTTTCCTGCCAGGAAAACCAATAGTAATGACGCCATTACATCGCTGGAATATTGTTTGAGTTCTGAAGAATAATAAACCAATCCCCAACTGATAGAAAAAAGCATAACAGCAAACATGCCAGCTTTGCCTATATGTTCGCGAGCAATGCGATAAATCAAGTAGATTGCCAAAATACCGGAGAAAAGGGGAAAGAAACGTAAGATGTAATCATGGTTCCCCAACAAAATTATGAGAGCTTTCCCAACAAACAAAAAGCCAATTGGAGCAGCTTGTTGGTAATCCAGCAGTTGAGTTAATTCATAAAAATTACGGTTTACTAAATTAACTGCCAAACTCGCTTCATCGGCCCAGAGTGACCGGTTGACCAGGTATTGTCGCAAGCGTAGGACGATTCCTAATACAATAATCCCCCACCAGACAAAATCTGGTTTCACTGTTGCTTTCAAACGAGCCAATAAACGAGACATGACTTCTCCCGAAGACACCCTGAACCTTGCACTCGGATGTCTTCTCAAAAATGGGGGTTGCACACCCCCATTTCGTTGAAAAGTTGTGCAATCGAAATTGCTTTCTTTGGAACAAGTTTTCTGAGCGGAAACGATTTTTTGATTTTAGGCTCTCCCGTTTCTGGCGGGATTTATCCACAGATAAACGCAGATAAACACCGATTCTTGATAAATGATCCTGAATAATCCCTTTCATCTGTGTTTATCTGTGGTGAATTTTTGCCCTTTCCCGTTAAAAACG
>DAOTXM010000152.1:0-13091 GCA_034435215.1 Anaerolineales bacterium | reverse complement strand
AACTATCCAATTTTGCAGCCATCCTCCTGCTGACCGATGACGTGGAAACTGCCCGTATTTGGATCGAGCAGACGGAGAACGAGCGTGGTGAGGCGCGCATGTTGGTCGTTTCCAGCGCTCAATCCGGACCGATGATCCTGCCTTATGTGCGGTCAGGTCAGGTGGACGGGATGGTCACCGGCCTGGATGGCAGCGCCCCCATCGAGCAGGCCAACAGCGGGCGTCCCGGCATGGTTCGCCGTTACTGGGATGCATATGGTTTCGGCATGCTGATGGCTATTGTGCTGACGCTATTCGGTTCCCTGTGGAGTCTAGTTTCAGGCTGGCAGGCGCGTCGCAAAGAACAGGGGGTGGGATAAGATGCCAATTTCGACTGAACTGGTCTCAGCTGGTATCAGCTTTATCATGACCATTCTTATTTTGAGCTATCTGTTTGGGGATAACCCGCTTTTCCGTGCGGCTATATACATCTTTGTTGGCGCTGCTGCCGGCTATGTCGCTGCTGTAGCCTGGAACGAAGTCATCAACCCGGTTTTGGTTCAACCGGTTTTATCCGGGGCGGTCTTTGCGGATCCAATTCAGGCCGCTTTATTGGTCATTCCGTTACTTGGGAGCGGCTTGCTGTTATTCAAGGTTTCAACACGGTTATCGCATCTCGGTCAATTGCCGATGGCATATCTGGTAGGCGTAGGGGCGGCGGTGACCATTGGCGGCGTGGTCCTGGGCACGCTTCTGCCGCAGATCTATGCCACCTTCGACGGCTTCGATGTGAGACTGGCCGTTTCCCAAAACATCGACCCGTTCATTATGTTGCTCAGGGGTACGTCGGTTTTGGCGGGCGTGATTGGCACCCTGGCCTACTTCCATTTCGGTGCATCTCAAAAAGCGGACGGATCCGTGCGCCGCAATCCCCTGGTCAACATCCTGACCTGGCTGGGACGAATCTACATTGCCATCACCTTTGGCGTTCTATTTGCAGGGGTTTACATGGCTGCCCTGACCGCCCTGGTCGAGCGTATGGATTCAATTCGTAGTTTCTTCCTTCGATTGGTGCAGTTGTTCTAAAGCCTATGCCCGTATCTCTCCTTCAAGATAGTTCCCTCTTGGCAGTCAATGTTGGCGCATCCTCTACACGCGCAGTACTCTTCGATGTGGTTGAGGGGCAATATCGTTTCATTGCCTCCGGTCAGGCACCGTCAACCGCTGAAGCGCCCTTCAAGGACGTGTCCCTGGGTGTCCATCAGGCCATTGCCAACTTACAGAAGATTACCGGAAAAACGTTTCTGGATCAGGATAATCGACTCATTACACCAGTGCAGGCAGATGGGTCCGGGGTGGATGCGTTCGCGGCCACACTTTCGGCGGGACCGATGTTGCGTGCCATCGCGGTTGGTTTGTTATCCGAGGTGTCCATGCAAAGCGCCCGACGCCTGGCAGAAACAGCCTACCTGCAAGTTTTGGAAACCTTCGGCTTGAACGACCCACGTAAACCAGACGAGCAAATCGATGCCATTTTGCGTGCCCGTCCTGACGTCATCATCCTGACGGGCGGGACGGATGACGGAGCCTCCCGTTCAGTTCAAAAAATAATCGAAGCGGTTGGCCTGGCCTGCTATCTGATGCCGGAGGAAAAACGCCCGGCAATCCTCTTTGCCGGTAATCGGAGTCTGGCTGATTCTGTCAAGGAATCTTTGGGAAAACTGACCCCTTCCCTGCATTTCAGCCCGAATGTCCGTCCTTCGCTGGATGTTGAGGATCTGTTACCCGCCTCCCGCGAACTGGCGCAGGTCTTTTCGGATGTGCGTAAACGGCAGATGCCTGGGGTGGATGAATTGGCAGCCTGGACGGGCGGACGTATCCTGCCCACGGCTTATGCGGAAGGACGTATCATTCGTTTCCTGAGTCAAATGAACGGTTCGAGCCGGGGCATCCTGGGGGTGGATATTGGTACTACTGCTGCCGTGGTTGCCGCTGGCTTCAACGGCAAACTGACTCTGGGAGTGTATCCCCAATTCGGGTTGGGGGACAATTTACCTGGGTTGTTACGTTACACAGAGCTCGAAGACATCATGCGCTGGCTGGCGCTTGACATTGCTCCCAGCGTGGTGCGGGATTACCTGTATCAACGTTCTCTTTATCCTGCTACTATCCCGGCGACCAAGGAAGATCATGCCATTGGGCACGCCATCTCCCGGCAGGTACTGTACCTGGCCATGCGGGAGGCCAGGCGCAATTTCCCATCCGAAGCCCGTTTGCTGAGGAAGGATTTGATGCCGCTGTTCGAGCCGATTTTGGCTGGCGGGGGCGCTTTGAGCGATGCGCCTACGCCCGGCCAAAGCCTGTTGCTCTTACTGGATGCGCTGCAACCGGTCGGGATCACCTCGATCATCCTGGATCAAAACAACCTGCTTCCCTTGCTGGGAGCGGCGGCAGAATCCAACCATCTCTTGCCGGTGCAGGTATTGGAATCGGGCGCATTCATGAGTTTGGGTACGATCATCTCGGTCATCAGTTCAGCCAGCTATGGTATACCCGTGTTACGGGTGCGGCTCACGTATGAAGATGGTACGGATGCGCGCACAGAAGTCAAATTTGGCGGACTCGAAATCTTACCGCTTGGCGTGGGACAAACAGCCCGCTTGACTCTGCAACCCCTGCAACACTCCGACATTGGCAATGGACCCGGGCGCAATGCGACTGTGCAAGTGGCCGGCGGCGTGATGGGTGTGGTCATCGACGCGCGCGGCAGGCCTCTGGTATTGCCGGAAGACCCGGTGCGTCGCCGCGAACTGTTCAAGAAATGGCTCTGGTCGGTGGGAGGTTGAATCCATGCTTGCGCCTGTCAACCACATCCTGCCCCTGACAACAATCGAACGCGAACGCGTTCTGCCTGTCGCCGGAACCGTGACCGTGAAACTCAACCAGAAAGTTTCCTCTACCGATGTGATTGCCGAGGCTATCTGGTCACGAGAACACGTGTTGGTCGATGTCGCCCGTACCCTGGGTATCTCTCCAAATGCTGCAGACCGTTTGATGCGGGTCAAGGTGGACGATAAGCTTTCCGAGGGGGCAGAAATTGCTATTGGCAAAGGTATAATGCCACGCACCATTCGGGCGCCCCGTAGCGGCCGTGTGGTAGCAGCCGGCGGCGGGCAGGTCTTGATGGAAACCGGTGATGCCTCGGTGCAGCTCAGGGCTGGCATTCCCGGAACCATTGTGCATATCATCCCCAATCGGGGAGCGCTCATTCGTACGGTCGGCGCGTTGATCCAGGGGACGTGGGGCAACGGTCGTATCGACACCGGCATGCTGTTCAACCTGACCGAAAATCCGGATGACGTACTTATCGCTTCGCGCCTGGATGTCAGTCTGCGAGGCTCCATCATTCTGGCCGGGCTCCTGCGGGACGCGGATACGCTGCGCGCTGCTGCGGAATTGCCGGTGCGTGGATTGGTTTTGTCAAGCATATCCCCCGGTATGCTTTCCGCCGCACAGCAAATGCGGTTTCCCATTCTGGCAATTGACGGGTTCGGGCAAATTCCGATGAATTCTGCAGCGTACAAACTCCTGACCAGCAACGCCAAACGAGAGGTCACCATCAACGCCGAAGCCTTCAACCGTTACACTGGCGCGCGTCCCGAAATCATCATTCCCTTGCCGGTTTCGCAGGAACCGCCTGCACCCACCGATATTCAAACGCTGGAAGTCGGTCAAACAGTGCGCTTGCGACGTGCGCCACATGCCGGGGAAATCGGAACCCTGGCTAAACTACATCCTGGATTGTCTGCCCTGCCCAGTGGCTTGCGCGCCCCAGCAGCAGATGTCAAGCTGGAAAACGGAGAACAAATCCTCGTTCCTTTGGTAAACCTGGAAATTGTGGGATAATATATTATCAACGTAACCAGAGCCTGTATGGTTACACTGCAATGAAAGTGAGGAGAATATACTATGTACGAAGGTGATGATCTTAATTATGAAGAGGAAGAGACTCCGCCGGAGGAATCGAGTAATCGCACCTTCCTGATCGCTGCAGGCATTTTGGGCGGCATCGTTCTCCTTTCCCTGGCCTGCCTGGCAGTGTATGCACTGGTCATCTTGCCACGGAATAGGGCTGCACAACAAGCCGGGGAACAAAACGCGCTTGCCACCCAGAATGCACAAGTGAACGAAGCGTTGACCGCGACAGGTGTTGCCTTCGATCTCTCCCAGACCCCGCAAGCAACCGCAACTGCCTTGCCAACCAATACCCTGGTGGTTGCCCAGCCTACTGCAACGGATACACCGGAGTTCACGCTCACCCCTGACCCGGCTACAGCCACCGTTGCAGCAGGATTAACGCGGGTGGCAGCCTCCACAGCGACGATCATACCCACATCCACAGCACTGCCGAAATCCGGGTTCGCAGATGAGGTCGGTTTACCTGGATTGGTGATCGCAGCCATGGTGCTGGTGGCCGTCATCTTCCTGGCGCGCAGGCTGAGAGTATCACCAACCCGATAAACCATCGTTTGTGCCTCACAGGGATTGAAAATATATGGCTTCTCCTAGCCATTAAGTAATCCTCTGACTTAATGAAATGAGCAGATCCTGAAGATTGTGCAATCTTCAGGATCTTTTCTTATCGTTTCGTCTTTGCACCAGCATGACCCCCATCAGTACAACAAACATGCCTGCCCATTGGGGACTGGTCAATATCTCGCCAAGCAACATCCATCCCAACAAGGCTGTCCAGACAGGGGAAAGATTGAGCAGCACATTCATCTCGAAGGCTTGCAACAATTGCAAGGAGTGGTTGTAAAGCACGTATCCCAGGGCAGTATTGACAGCCGCGAGCACCAGAACCAGACTCCAGGTCTGAAGCGATGCGCTGGGAATCCCTTCGAGGGGCAAAGCAATTGCCAGAAGCGAGCCGCCACCGATTGCCAGCGGGAACGCTGTCAATGTCAAGGTGTCCATCTGGCGGTCGAGAGCGGCAACCCGGCTGAGTAATCCGAATAGCGTGAAGCCAAACAAAGCCAGTGTGAAGATCGCCAGGCCGACCGGTTCGCCGGGTTTCAAGCCCGAGGAAAAGAATAACAACATGCCCCCCAGCACAATGAATATACCAAGGGTTTGTATGCGATTGGGAATCTCCCGCAGCCAAAAAATACCGCCCACCACAATCGTCAGTGTGATCATACTCATCAGGAACGAGGCAGTTGTGGCGGGTAAAAAGCGCAGCGCCCAAAACATGGCGCCATTTCCAAGCGTATATGTACTCAATCCAAGCAAGGCCATACGAGACCACTGGAGACGGTTCAAGGAAAAACTGCGCAGGCGCAGGAAAGGCAGCAGACAGACAAACCCTAGAAAATATCTCAGCCCACCGATGGTGAGCGGGCCGAGTTCTGTGAGCGCCAGCTTGACGAAAATGAACGAGGAAGCCCAAACCGTGCTGACCAGCAGGGCCTCCAGCAAAGCCAGGGCGCGGGATGGCTGTCGCGGCATTACACCACCGACACGGCTACATGCTCGCCATAACCCAGCAAGGCTTTGACCATCCCCTGGCTGCGACCTTCGGCATATACCCGTAGAACCGGTTCTGTTCCCGAGGGGCGGATGAGCAGCCAAGAATCGTCAGACAGGATGTACTTGACCCCGTCACGGGTGCTGACTTCGATAACCTGCTCGCTTCCAATCTCAGCCGGGGCCTGTCTCGTGAGGAAATCGGTCATCTCAGCCTTGGCCACCGGGCGGCTCAAGCGCAGGTCGCGACGCTCATAGTAGGCCGGGCCTACATCTTCCAGCAACTCGTTTACCATTTCATGCAAGGATTTCTTTGCCGCTGCGATCATTTCCACCAGGAGCAAGCCCATGATTGGGCCATCGCCCTCGGGAATATGTCCCTTGAACGAAATGCCGCCCGATTCTTCCCCGCCGATCAAGACATCTTCACTCATCATATAATCTGCGATGTGGTTGAAACCGACTGGCGTTTCATGCACAATCAGGCCGTACCGTTTCGCCAGACGGTCGATCATGCGCGTGGTGGACACCGTTCGCACGACCGACCCGCTCATGCCGCGTTTCTCGACCAGATATTTGAGTGAAAGCGCCATGATCTTATGCGGATCGACAAAGTTGCCGCGTTCGTCCATTGCGCCGATCCGGTCGGCATCGCCATCGGTCGAAAGGCCAAAATTCCCCATCCCCGAGCTGATTGCCGAGGCCAAGGGACCCAGGTATTTCGCGATCGGTTCGGGGTGAACACCGCCAAAGCCAGGATTCATTTCGCCGCGGATTTCGGTCACTTCACAGCCGGTACCCTGTAAGAAGGCTTTGATCACGCCGCGCCCGGAGCCATACATGGAATCGACCACCAATCGTTGTGGCTCCTCGGCGATGATATTCGTGTCGATCAAAGTGCGCAGGTGGTCGAAATACGCCGGCAGCGGATTGAATTTTTGGATCAAACCCATCTCACGCGCTTTATCGAAGTCCATCAGGTTGGGACCGCGTGCGCGTTGTTCGTTGTCATTGATGTACACTTCCACGCGGCGGCACTGCTCCGGCAAAGCCGAACCGCCAAAGGCTGCCTTGAGCTTCACACCGTTATAACGAGGCGCGTTATGCGAGGCCGTAATCATCACGGCGGCAATCGCATGGTGGTGCTTGACGGCATATGAAATCGCAGGGGTGGGCGCATCCGAGTTTGCCAGAAGGACGGTGAAGCCGTTTGCAGACAGCACCCGTGCCACTTCACCAGCATATCGGTCGGACAGGAAACGCGTGTCGAAGCCGACGACGATCTTACCCGGATCCGGGACCTGCCCGCCGTTCCCGGATTTATCCCAGTGTTCCGATGCTACCGCATCAGCAATTGCCTGGGCGACCATGCGCAGGTTGCTATAAGTAAACGTGTCTGAAATGACGGCCCTCCAGCCGTCAGTGCCAAAATGAATGGGCATTTAATCTCCTCATACGCAGGGATTTCAATAAATTGGGGTGTGACAATACCAGAGCCCTACGGAGCAGGGGTTGGGGTCTCGGAAGGTTCCCAAATCGGGACAGGGGTGGCCGTTTCGAGTACAGACTGAATGATCCAGCCCTCGACACGGATATCGTTACGTGTGACGACAACATGCATCCATAACACACCGTTATAGTCCTGTGTTTCGGGCAAAACCTGGACAATGGAACCGTTATCCAGGGTTGCCAACACATTTCCACCCGGCTCTCTGCGGATGTAGGCCCCGCCGCCTTCGCGTGCACGGATGACCGCATAGATGGGCGTAGGTTCGGGCTCTGGGGTTGTGGTGCGCGTTTCGGTAACGGGCAGGGTTACATCCAGCGTAATTAGAACAGGTGTGATCGTCTCATCGGTCTCTGCGGGGGGCGCCGACGGGCTGGATTCGGTCTCTGTCGGCCTCAGCAGAACAGGGGTCGCGGAAAGGGGCGCTGTGACAACGGCGGGCGGGTTGGGAAGTGTTTCCAGAGTCTGGGTGGCGACCGGCAATCCGGTTGTGACGGTCGGTTCAGCAGGTTGCGCTGGGAAAGGCCCGGTCAACCAGAACACGGTTAGAACGGCTGCGGCAAACCCGCCCAGCGCAAACATGTAGCCCGCCCAGCTGAGCGGACGAAACCGGAGCACGACCAGTGTGATCAGACCAAAGATCGTGGCCCAGGCCAGGTGCACAAGCGAGGCCAGTACGCCGTGCGGCCACAGGTCACCAATCCCATTTCCTACGCCAAACCCGCTGGCACTGAGCGGCATGAACAGTTCATACGCCACCACGACGCTGGGCAGGTACGGCTTGCTTTCAGAACGCACGAAGGAGACGGTTAGCAGAATTGCCCCCAACGCCATGACGACCAGGTCAGGCCACCACAGCCGGCTGAGGGTGAAGGCCGCGTTGAAAGTATGTGGCAGGATGAGACGCGAGGCCAATCCTGCCAGCGCACTGGCTCCAAAGACCAACAAGGCACTCACCAGCAACCCGGTGAGTGTTTGTATGAATAAACGCGGAGTCCCGCTGACAAGGGAAAGCGCCAGGCCAACCCAGGGCGCCATCAATGGGGCGAACAAAATGCCGAGTAACAGCACACCATACGAATCAAAAAGATAGCCAACCCCCAGAACAGCGCCGCATACGAGAGAGTAGATGAAAAGCTCGTAGGAGGGATAAGCACGCTTTGCCAGCGCGGCCAGGATCGCAGCACGGCCTGCCGCATCGCTTGGGAAGAAGGTGCGGTGGGCGCGGCGACGGCGGACGCGGGCGCTGATGCGCGATTCGGGATCCGGCGCGGGAGGCTGAATGGGTTCTTCCGGAAAGGTCATTTCCGCAAACTCGCAACGATGCGTAATGGTTTGTCGAGCAAATCAAGGGCAGCGAAAATATCGGGAACCAGGATATCCGCTGAGACCAGCGTTTCCACGGCCAGGCCTTCCTTCGATAGGACACAAATTCCCAGCGCGGCGGTTTTCAGCATCTCAGCGTCGTTCGCCCCCTGACCGATGGCAACCACCTTGTCCGCGCCAAGCGTGCGGACGAATGCGGCTTTCTGTGCGGCTTCTTCCCCTGCCTGGATGCGTGTCGCTTTTCGCTTCAATTGTTCCTCGATAGCAGACTGGCGACCTTGTGTGTCGGCTGTGAGCAGGTGGATGTCCAGACGGTCGTGCAGGGAAACGATGCGTTTGGTCAGCCCGTCTATGAGAACGCCATCCACGGCAATGGTGCCATTCACATCTGTAACGAGATGTTCGATGCGCAACGGCTCGCGGCCGGGAATGGTCAATTCGATCATGGGGCTTATTATAGTCCAACTGGTCTGGCAGGTCTAACCAGCCTGTTTGTCCCAAACTGTGATATGGGAATTAAGCGTCCTTGCCCCATACTCCATTTGAAGCTAGAATCATTGTATGCCAAACATACGTGGACCGATATTAGTCGTCGAAGACATCCCCAATGTGCTCGAATTGCTCGAGGTGACCTTGCGCTTCCAGGGCTACGAAGTCATCTCGGCGCACAACGGGCAAGAAGCACTGGAGATTCTCGAAAAAGAGACCCCGGCGCTTATTATTACCGACATCCTGATGCCCAAACTGGATGGCTTTTCGTTGGTACAAAAACTGCGCAGCAATCCAAAGACTCTCAGCATCCCCGTGATCTTCCTCTCTGCAACCTATGTGACACCCGAGGATCGCGCTTTTGCCATGAGTCTGGGCGCCTCGCGTTTCATCGAAAAGCCAATCGATACCGAGGAATTCCTGCTGACCATTGCCGAGCTGTTGAGCCAGGAGCAGATCACCATTCCCAGGCCACTGGCACAGCCGCAATTCTATTCGGGGTATCGCGCCCGCCTGGAGACCAAACTCCAGCATAAGAACCGCCAGATTGCCCGCATCGAACGTCTGCTTCCAACGCTGGATGCCGAGCAGAGAGCGTCGTTTACAACCCTTTACGAGCAGGCCCTGCGCGACCGGGATGAGATCCAGGTCGAACTCGAGGCGCTCAAAGAAACCATCAGAAACCTCCACATCAGCGACCAATGACAACCCCCACACTCGCTTACATCGAACGGCTGGCTCGTCAGGCCGGTCAAATTTTGCGCGCCGGTTACCAGCAGGAGCACCAGGTCGATTACAAAGGCGTGATCGACCTGGTCACCGAAATCGACCGGCAGTCCGAAGACTATTTGCTGGGGGAAATCCGAAAGGACTTCCCAAATCACCATATTCTGTCCGAAGAAAGCGGCGGGACGCATGGTGATACGCACCAATGGTACATCGATCCATTGGACGGGACGGTCAACTATGCGCACAACATCCCGATCTTCTCCGTTTCGATCGCTTACGCCTCGCACGGGACCTTGAAACTGGCCGCCGTTTACGATCCGATGCGCGACGAAATGTTCACAGCCGAACGGGGAAAAGGAGCGCACCTGAACGGACGCCCGTTGCGCGTTTCGGGCGCGCTCGAACTCCAGAAAAGCCTGCTGGTGACCGGTTTCCCCTACGATGCCTGGAACAGCAAGTTCGACAACTTCGACAACTTCGTCAAATTTGCCAAATTGAGCCAGGGCGTACGCCGGCTCGGCTCCGCCGCCATCGACCTGGCCTACGTGGCGGCCGGTCGCTTCGACGGTTTCTGGGAGTTGGCCCTCAAGCCCTGGGACGTGGCCGCTGGCGGCCTGATCTGCGAAGAAGCCGGCGCGCGTGTGACGGATGTGTTCGGTGGCGCCGATTACATTTCGCCGCCGCAATCCATCCTGGCAACCACGCCGGGAATCCATTTAAGGATGTTGGAAGAATTGGAGCAGAACCGTTCTTAATCACTGCAAATGAAAATCCCATACCGTTAAAGAAGGTATTTTTACTTAACTGATGTTACGCAGTAGCCGTAAATTGAGCACTTTTTAACCGCCATATCTGGGCTAAACTTGCAGAAATAGGCGCAAATGCTGTGTATTTGGTGCGTATGGTGCGTAACATCAGTTACTTAAAAAAATGCAAACTGGTCAAATAAGTGTAACCCTTACAGGTCTACTCCGTCTTGATACTGACCAGATTGCTAGCATCGCCCAAGACGCACTGCCTCAGGGTGGCGTGTTGTTATAGGAGTGCCTCTTAATTTCGAGACAACAGAGTCTAACGTCTTGTCATCTCTAAAGGGGGGCTAATGTTGGAAAATTCAGTGGTGGATATGAGGCCTTTACAATTGGTCCGCCCACGCTTGGGTTAAAAAAAGAGTGTCACATTTACGATGTGGCACTATGGTACAGATTTGGCGCAGCGAAACCCAAGATTATAGGACTCAATGAATGGATAATACCTCACGCGATAAGTTACACGTATATCGTCTGATTGACTATTCCACGCTCCACCGCGAAAAACGCGGTATGTACCCGTTTCAGGACCTGTAGGATTATTTTGCGGTGACACTTTGTAAAAGTCGAAACCATACCAATCCGCCACCCATTCCCACACATTGCCTGCCATATCATATACCCCGTAAGGGCTTTTCCCTTCAGGATAACTGCCCACTTCGGTGGTATCTGTTTTACACGCAACGAAATTCCCAAAATTACATCCAACAGTATTGCTACCCCAGGGATAGAATTTGTTATCTTCACGATCCCCCCGGGCAGCCTTTTCCCATTCAGCTTCAGTAGGCAAACGTGCTCCGCGCCATTCACAATATGTATTTGCCATCTCCCAATCTACATGAATGACAGGAAAATTGCGATAATTGCCGCTATTGTAGTACTCTTTCCTGGCACGAGAACCGAGCTCAATCGGAGGAGCACAAACACTATCTGCTACACAGGCTGCGTAAGCCTCATTGGTTACTTCATATTTGTCAATATAATAGTCATCAAGGAATACCTGATGCGCCGGCTTTTCATTTTCTTCATTACCATCCGATCGGCCCATGGTAAATTCCCCAGTCGGAATCAAAACCATGGGGATACCTTGATCCTGAATTTCCATTGCAGGTGTTGGGGTAATGACGGGTATTCCTGGTGTGGTAATTTGGATAGCTGGGCCATTTTCTACAACTTCGCCAGTTTCGCAATTGATTGTCTGGACGTCCAATTGTTCCAGAGTTAGCGAATTAAGAACGGAGAATGGCAAGACATCAACGGAAGTTCCGTCAGAGCGAGATACAGCTATTGTTCCGGAAGTCCATACTTCTTTCCATTGAAGATGGGCAATTGTTTTTTGCCCTGGTGGCGTAGTAATCGTGACAGAGGATGTAGACACTATTTGAGTGCCTATTGTAATGCCGAGGGCTACTTCTATTTCATCACTCAACATGGCTTTGGCCACTCCAACATTGCCTCCGACTTCTGCCGCCACTGTATTTGACACTTGAAGCCTTAATTCTATCGAATATGTTCTGGAACGTTCGTCCGTTTTTACTGAATCACGTGCTCCCTGGCAATTATCCGCTGTTATTTCATATGGTGCACCAACAGATTCGACCAATGGATTTCCTTGTTCAACCAAAAATTTCAAGTCTGTCTCAACTTGTGGGGCTTCTGTATTTTCTTGGGGGACTTGTGTATTTTCTGGCGGGGGTGTACATCCACTCAGAATCAGAAGCGAAGTAATTGTAATTTTGATGGCAAGTTTGACGTTCATTTATCCTCTCCTATTTTGTTATGCAAGGGGCATGCCAACCCGTGTTTTTGCGGATCGTATAATAGCTTATGGACAACACACCATTTACCAATACTATACATTTTTTGCACCTCGAAATCAATTGTCATTTGTCACAATTGTTCTAATTTGATCTGAAATTTGCTTCACCAAATGAAATCAACATCCGAAGCTCATCACCCTTGGGCAGCCAAACCATGAAATTGACAGTTTCAGTGATTATGTCCGTATCGAACACACCGATGAAATATCACTTTCAATCAAACTTTACCGGCTTTACCTCTTTCACGATTGAAAAAACGCCTCGATCCACATCGCGAACAATCCACATTCGGCGTGAAGGGTAAGGAGAAAATCCAGTTAGAAGCGTAACCACGGAGTACATGAAGAATAAAAAAGGTTCTCGGTGCTCTCCCTGAACTCTGTGATAAACCGCCAAAAGCCATACAATACCGCTCGTCCTTTCTTGACCAACGTCATTCCTCACGGTAGAATACAACTCCACGCGGGAGTCGCCAAGTGGTAAGGCATCAGCCTTCCAAGCTGATATCCGCGGGTTCGAATCCCGTCTCCCGCTTTCAGGCCAGTATTCAGTGACCAGTAATCAGTGTTCAGCCAGACTGGCTACTGATAACTGGTCATTGTTTCCTGAGTGAGGGCTCGTGGCGCAGTGGTTAGCGCAGGCGACTCATAATCGCTTGGTCACAGGTTCGAATCCTGTCGGGCCCACTATTTGTTGCAATGGAAGTTAGGAGCAGTTTTTCAAGATGGGGATCTGATTCACTGACATTTTTGAGGAGAAGGCAGTCTCGGGAGTACCGGCTTCAAAGCAAGGTTAGCAAGGCGCAGTTTTAAGCTTGGTAAGCGCTCCAGAGCAACAGCGATACAACGCCTGATGAAACGCAAGCCGAGTTGGAAAATACTGAGTTCACGATCTTTGCCGCCCGGA
>DAOTXM010000151.1:0-9526 GCA_034435215.1 Anaerolineales bacterium | reverse complement strand
GAAGATGGGGGATGGCGCCCGCTAGGGCAGGAGGGGTAACAGGTGGGGATTTTAAATTCGATGCAAATCCTACATCACGTTAACGCAATTCTTGCACTCGTGCGGTATCCTATGCCAGACAAAAACTGTATTGTAGGAGCAATGTCATGGGAAAAATCATCGGAATCGACTTGGGTACCACCAACAGCGTGGTCGCTGTGATGGAAGGCGGCCAACCGACGGTCATTTCGACTGCCGAAGGCGGGCGTTTATGTCCCTCTGTGGTGGCCTTTAATAAGAACGGCGAGCGCATGGTCGGACAAACCGCCAAACGCCAGGCCGTCGTCAACTCGGAAAATACGATTTATTCGATCAAACGTTTCATTGGTCGTCGTTATGAAGAGACCGAAGTGGAACGCAAGATGGTCCCCTTCGAGGTCATTCGGGGATCTTCGGACGATGTCAAGGTGAAGGTGCCGGTGACCGGGCGCGAGTACAGCCCGCAGGAAATCTCTGCCATGGTGTTGGCCAAACTCAAAACAGATGCCGAAGCATACCTGGGTGAAACGGTTACAAAGGCTGTGATTACCGTTCCGGCTTACTTCAATGATAGCCAGCGTCAGGCCACGAAAGACGCGGGCAAGATCGCCGGCTTGGAAGTAATGCGTATCATCAACGAACCGACTGCGTCCGCATTGGCATATGGTCTCGACAAGAAAAAGGATGAAACCATCCTGGTCTTCGACCTGGGCGGTGGCACGTTCGATGTGTCTATCCTGGAAGTAGGCGAAGGCGTGATCGAAGTCAAGGCCACGAACGGCGATACGCACCTGGGCGGCGACGACTGGGACCAAAAGATCGTCAACTGGGCTGCGGACGAGTTCCAGAAAGACCAGGGCATCGACCTGCGCAGCGACCGCCAGGCGCTCCAGCGTCTGCGCGAGGCGGCGGAAAAGGCCAAGATCGAGCTTTCGACTGTGATGGAAACCGAAATCAACCTGCCGTATATCACGGCTGACGCTAGCGGCCCCAAACACCTACAACTGAAATTGACGCGCGCCAAATTCGAGCAGATGACCGAAGACCTGCTCAATCGCTGCAAGGGCCCGTTCGAAGCGGCCCTCAAGGATGCAGGCATGACCGCGGGCGACCTGGACGAAGTGGTATTGGTCGGTGGCTCGACCCGCATGCCCCAGGTCCATGAGTTGGTGCGCAAGCTGACCAACGGGAAAGAACCACACAAGGGCGTCAATCCGGATGAGGTGGTCGCCGTCGGCGCAGCCATCCAGGGTGGCGTGCTGGGCGGTGAGGTCAAGGACATCCTATTGCTTGACGTGACCCCGCTTTCCTTGGGCGTCGAGACCATGGGCGAAGTGATGACCGTGATGATCGAGCGCAACACTACCATCCCGGTGCGCAAGACCGAAATCTACTCGACCGCTGCCGACAACCAGACCGCTGTGGATATTCACGTGTTACAAGGTGAGCGCCCGATGGCTGCCGACAACATGAGTCTCGGCCGCTTCCGCCTGGACGGCATCCCACCGGCCCCGCGCGGCATCCCGCAGATCGAAGTGACGTTCGACATCGATGCCAACGGCATTTTGAATGTGACCGCCAAGGACAAGGCTACTGGCAAAGAACAGAAAGTAACGATCACTGCCTCGACCAACATGAGCAAGGAAGATATCGAGCGCAAGGTACAGGAAGCCCGCCAGCACGAGGCGGAAGACAAGAAACGGCGCGAGCTGATCGAAGCCCGCAATACTGCCGACCAGTTGACCTACCAGACTGAGAAGACCCTGAGGGAACTGGGCGATAAGGTCCCGGCGGCTGAACGCTCGAACATCGAAGGCAAGATCAACGATCTCAAACAGGCTGCCCAGGGCGACGATACTGCCCGCATCAAGCGCCTCATCGAGGAAGTCCAGCAGGCCTTCCATGCACTAAGCCAGCAACTATACGCACAAGGACAACCGCAACCCGAAGCACCGGGTGGCCCGTCTACGCCGCCAATGGGTGGCAACGACGGTGATGTGATCGACGGTGAAGTCCGCGACGCGTAAATTAGCCAAAGATAAGAATATCGTGCGTCCGGCAGTTGAACTGCCGGACGAACTTTTTTATTATATAATCCTTCCCATGTCCAAAAACTTTAGACATATCTGGTTTCTTCCTGTTTCCGTGCTTTTGGTAATAGGTGTTTACTACCTGCCCCCTGTCCACTCCCGCCTGTCCTGGCGGCTCGATGAACTGCGTACGCGCATCATCTATTTCTTCAACCCGCCGGACGAAGCCGTCTTCCAGCCCGAGCAACAGGCAGATTTCGAATCGATCCTGGCCACAACCCGCGCCGAATACGTGCAGACGCTCACGCCGCAAGCGACAGCCATTCCACCAGGGACTCCACCCCCTGACCGCGGTCCCACCCCCAAACCCACGATCACCCCCACACCTCTACCTGCTACCGCTAAGTTGGAGGGGGTCAAGTACGAAGACCAGCACAACCGCTGGAACTACTGCGGACCAGCCAACTTTTCCATGGCGCTCACCTTCTGGGGTTGGGAAGGCAACCGTGATGTGATCGGTAAGGCCATCAAACCCAGCGACAAGGACAAGAATGTGATGCCTTACGAGTTGCAGGATTTTGTCACCGACAAAGTCCCCGGCATGCGCTCTGTCCTGCGCTATGGCGGTGACATCGATATCCTCAAGCGCCTGATCTCGGCCGGCTTTCCCGTGGTGGCTGAAAAAGGATATTATGAGCGCGATTACACCGGCAAGATGGGCTGGATGGGACATTACCAATTCGTGACCGGCTACGACGACACAAAAAGGGTGGTCATTGCCCAGGATACCTATCTGGACGGTCCGAACTTCCCCATCCCTTATGATGAATTCATGGAAGGCTGGCGGTCCTTCAACTACGTGTTTGTTCTCGTCTACCCTGCTGACCGCGAGGAGGAAGTTTTAGCATTGCTCGGTCCGCTAGCAGATGCCGATGACGCTGCAAGACATGCGCTTGCAGTGGCAGAGGCTGAAAGCCAGCGCTTGAGCGGCATCGACCGTTTTTTTGCTTACTTCAATATCGGCACCAGTCATGTGGCTCTACGCCAGTATGGCGACGCAACCTACGCCTATGACTTTGCTTTCCAGTTGTACAATGGGTTGGCAGGCGATAACAGCATCCGTCCCTACCGTATGATGTGGTACCAGACCGGGCCGTATTTCGCGTATTATTACAGCAACCGCTTCTCCGATGTGATCAACCTGGCAACCACCACACTGGAAGACACGATCAGTGAACCGGTTCTGGAAGAAAGCCTGATCTGGCGGGGACGGGCGTACTACATGGCTGGTCAGACCCAGAAGGCCATCAACGATTACCGCGCTGCGCTCAAGGTCCATCCCAACTGGCCGCCCGCGGTGCAGGCCTTACAGGATCTAGGAATTGCCCCCTAGCCAGGTTTGCAAATTCCTGCGATCACATCAACATGGAAAAAATGACCATCGGCCTCAGTCCTGGACGAAAAAATTGGATGATCATCAATGGGATTGCCTGGCTATTGGTTGGCAATGTAATTGCAGTTCTGGTGGCAAGCATACAGGGTGGCATGAGCATCGACGTGGTTGCCTTTTGCCTTATCTTTGCAGGGATCGGAATAGCGCCAATTCTGCGAGCGACTCGCAGTCAGATTGAGTTCAACAAGAATGAAATTCTCTACACCCAGCCGCTGTTCAAGATTCAATGCAAATGGGACGATTTCATCGGTTTACGCGTCTCCCCGGACGGAGTGGCGCTCAGATTCTTGAATTCAAGAATAACCGCTTTCAAATTCATCGCCCATTTCTTAAGATCTCTGGGATTATGGAATAACACCATTCCTTTATCACCCTATTTGACGCTCGAAAACCGTCTGAAGGTTTGGGATGCCATTGAACCTTATTTGGAAGATGAGCAGGAAAAAAGGATCCTCGAACTGTTATTGACTGGATGACGATGAAAATCCTCCATTTTGCCGACGCTCACATCGACATGGCCAACTACGGCCGCCATGATCCGGGTACAGGCCTGCCCCTGCGTGTGTTGGACTTTCTGAAATCACTGGATACCATCGTGGATGCGGCTATTGCCGAAAACGTGGACATGGTCATCTTCGCGGGCGATGCCTACAAGGACCGTGCGCCTGCTCCCACCTTTCAGCGGGAGTGGGGGCGACGGATCATCCGGCTCTCGCAAGCCGATATCCCAACCTTTCTGCTGATCGGCAATCATGACATGTCCCCCGCGGCCGGGCGCGCCCACGCTATTCAGGAATTCGATACACTGCAAATCCCATACGTGCGCGTGTTACAGAAACCTGAATTTTTGAGCGCGGACGCATTAGGCCTGCCGGTTCAAATGATCGCGATACCCTATATCTCGCGTTCCGGCTTGATGGCCGCGTTGGAAGTCAGTGGTGCAGATAAGGCCGAGGTCTATAGCGAGATCGAAAAACGGCTGACCGATTTGATGATGGAATGGCTGGAGAACACCGACCCGGACCTGCCCATCATCCTGACCGCACATGCTTCGGTACAGGGCGCAAGTTATGGCTCCGAACGCACCGTGATGCTGGGCGCGGATTTTGTGCTACCCGCTTCGCTGGTCAAAGATAAGCGAT
The DNA here is from genome assembly GCA_034435215.1 of Anaerolineales bacterium. Classification (GTDB taxonomy): domain Bacteria; phylum Chloroflexota; class Anaerolineae; order Anaerolineales; family Villigracilaceae; genus JAABUE01. Next base: position 4,883 of record DAOTXM010000151.1, on the reverse strand, counting down.
TGGATTATGTTGCTCTGGGTCACATTCACAAACCACAGAATTTGAACGGACCCGGACCCGACCCGAAAGACAAAACCGCGTACATGCACCCGCCTGTGATCTATCCCGGCTCCATCGAGCGCGTAGATTTTGGCGAAGCCAAAGATGACAAGTTCTTCATTATCGCTGAAGTGGAAAAGGGTCAGACGCAGGTAGAGTGGAGAAAGCTTGAAGGTGTGAGATTGTTCGTTGACCGCCGAGCAGTTTTGAAGTCCAGTGAGAATGTGACCGAAAAACTCAGGGCCACGCTGCCAGACGCAGAGAAACTCAAAGATGCCATTGTCCGCCTGACGGTTGAATATCCAAGAGAGTGGGATACGCTCATCGATGAATCCGCTTTGCGAAAGTATGCGGAGGGAGCCTTCGAATTCCATCTGGTCAAGCGCCCGCAGTTCGAGTCGCGCATCCGCATTGCCGAAGGGCAAGCAGTCAGCAGTTTGAGTCCGCTGGACTTGCTCGATCAATACTGGCGTGCAGCCAAAGTTGATAAAGCCGAAGACGTAGACGCGTTACAAAAACTGGCGCAGGAAATCCTTTCTGATGATGAAGAGAGGGAGTGACAAACGTCAATTGACTCGCTCTTTTTTGTGTTGTAGACTATTTCTAATACCACTCTGCGAGGTTGCACATGACTCCAAAAAGTTCGCGCTACCGCTGGGTCGTTGTTGTTATATTCTTTTTCTTTATGTTGCTGCATCAAACCGACAAATTGATGATCGGCTCGATGCAAGTACCCATCAGCGAGTCATTCGGGATGAACAACACCCAATGGGGGTGGATCAATTCAGGCGCGTTGATCGTAGCTACAATTCTTTATCCCGTCTGGGGTTACCTCTATGATCGCTACGCGCGCGCCAAGCTGCTGGCGCTCGCCTCGCTCATCTGGGGCTCGACCACCTGGTTGAATGGCGTCGTCCGTACCTTTCCTGCATTTCTCGTGACACGCGCCTCCACGGGCATCGACGATTCATCCTACCCCGGACTCTACACGCTGGTCGCAGACTACTTTGGTCCCAACCTGCGTGGCAAAGTCTATGGCCTGCTGCAACTGGCCCAGCCGATCGGCTATTTGCTGGGCATGATCCTGGCGTTGATGGTTGCGCCGCTCATTGGCGGCTGGCGGTCCATCTTCTACATTACCGGCTCGCTGGGGATCGTCGTGGCTGTGCTTATTTATTTCGGGGTCAAAGAGATGCCGCGCGGGAAAGCCGAACCCGAGTTCGAGGGCATGGCCGAAATGGCCACCTTTCGCTTCTCATGGAAGGAGGCCAAAGAGATCTTCAGGAAGAAGACCATGTGGTTCATCTTCCTGCAGGGCTTTGCGGGTGTCTTTCCGTGGAACGTGATCACATACTTCTTCTTTGCTTATCTTGAAAAAGAACGCGGTTACGACGCCAACAGCATCCTGTTCACGATGGCGCCAGTCATCCTCATCCTCGCCGGCGGATACTTCCTCGGCGGCGCTGTGGGTGACTTTCTCTTCAAATTCACAAAAAAAGGACGCATCCTTGTCTCCAGCGCGGGCGTCCTGCTGGGTGCGATCTTCCTCGCCCTGGCCATTACGACACCCATCGAAGCCCGCAACCAATTCTTCCTCTTCATGTGCCTGACTGCCGTTTTCATGCCGCTTTCCTCGGCCAATGTCATTGCTACAGTCTACGACGTGACCGTGCCCGAGGTCCGCTCCACAGCGCAGGCGGTGGAATACTTCGTCGAGAACGGCGGCGCAGCGTTTGCCCCCATCCTGACGGGTGTCATTGCGGATGCCACCAACCTCCAGACAGCCATCCTGCTGATTCCTATCATAACCTGGGGGTTATGTTTCTTCTTCTACCTTGGCGCGCTATTCACGATCGACAAGGATCATGGCGACCTGCGTGCCCAAATGGCCGAACGCGCCAAAGCCATGTAGTTAGCTGTGGGGCGGATTGCTAATCCGCCCTGTTTTTTAAATGAATATCTCTCAGATCAACCTCTCCAATAAAAAGCAAGTACAGGACTTCCTCGACCTGCCCTTACGCATTTACGCGGACATTCCCCAATGGGTGCCGCCCTTGCGGATGGATGACCGCCTCCGGCTGGACCCGAGGCGGTATCCGTACTACAAACATTCCGAGGCTGCATTTTTTATCGCTTCCGAGGGAACCCGTATTATTGGTCGACTCGCCGTTCTGGACAACCGTCTCTACAACGAATATAACAACGAAAAGACCGCTTTTTTCTATCTATTTGAATGTGAAAACAACACGACTGCCTCCCAGGGATTGTTCGACGCGGCGTTCACCTGGGCCCGCGCCCGCGGCTTGACGAAGATTCTTGGCCCCAAAGGCTTCACCGTGCTGGATGGGTTCGGCTTGCTGGTCAAAGGCTTTGAACATCGACCTGCCTTTGGTTTGTCGTATAACCCGCCTTATTATCCCGAACTGGTCGAAGCAGCCGGTTTCGAACCCGAGCGGGATGCCGTTTCCGGCTACCTGGGCGAGGCTATCAAGTTTCCGGGGTACATCCATGAACTGGCCGAGCGTATCGCCAAGCGTCGCGGATTGCGGATCGCCCGTTACCGCACCCGCAAAGACCTGCGTGCCTTCGTCCCAAAACTGAAAGACCTCTACAACAACGCTCTGCGCGGCACCGCCGGAAACGCGCCCTTGACCGATGACGAAGTCAGAATGATGGCGAACCAATTGCTCTGGTTTGCCGACCCGCGGTTGCTCAAGATCGTGTATAAGGACGAAGAACCGGTTGGCTTCCTGATGGCTTACCCCGATATTTCTGCTGCCCTGCAAAGAACTGGCGGCAGGATTTTTCCATTTGGATGGATTACCCTGCTGCGCGAGTTCAAACGCACGGACTGGCTGAACATCAACGGCGCAGGCTTGCTTCCGGAATATCGCGGCTCCGGCGGGACGGCCATTCTGTACAGCGAGTTGTTCAAATCTGTGGTGGAAACCGGTCAGTTTCGTCATGCGGAGATCGTCCAGGTTGGCATGGAAAATGAAAATATGTGGCGAGACATGGAAAATTTTGGAATCGATTTTTACAAATTACATCGCACTTACAAACGTTCCTTGTAGTTTGACAATCTCATATTTCAAGAATGTCCCGAAAATGGGGGGGCGGTGGGGCGAATACTCCGCCGCACCCCCATTTTCGGAGCCAGTATGGCAAATATGACATTGTCAAGGTAGTGTGACATAAATGTCGCACGACAAACTAATAACAACAGCCAATTTTGGAGTCTGAATGGATTTTGCAGAAAATACTGGTCTCTTCTTGCAAGCGTTGCGTTTCTCAGCGGAAAAACACAGCAACCAGCGACGCAAAGACGGCGCCAAGTCGCCTTATATCAACCACCCCATCGAGGTCGTGCAGTTGTTATGGGAGGTCGGCGGCGTTCGTGATACCAGTGTGTTACTGGCAGCCATTTTGCACGACACCGTCGAAGATACCAACACCCGTCCTGAGGAGATCCGGGACCGATTTGGACAGGAAGTGTTGTCCCTTGTTTTAGAAGTCACCGATGATAAACGTCTGCCTAAACCCGAACGCAAACGCTTGCAGATCGTGACCGCCCCACACAAATCGCATGGCGCGAAATTGATCAAGCTGGCCGATAAAGCCTGCAACGTGCGCAACCTGGTTGCCACGCCGCCCAAAGACTGGTCGTTGGCGCGTCGCCGTGAATACCTGCTGTGGACCGAACAGGTTGTCGCCGGCCTGCGCGGTACGAATGCAGCGCTGGAAGCATATTATGACCATGAACTAACGAGCGGAAAAATGCTCTTAGAAATTGATTAACCTATTCTATCGTTGGAGGTCCTGATGACCATCATTGTCGCTGATACCACCTGCGGCCTGCCGCATAACCTGCTCGCGCAGCGCGGCATCCCGCTCATTCCCCAGATCGTCATGTTTGGCGAAGAGGCATATTATGACGACAAGGAACTAGATACCGCCACATTCCTGCAAAAACTGAAGGCTTCGGTCCCCCTGCCCAAAACGGCAGCTCCGGAACCGCCGTTGTATTACCCTGTTTTCAAGGAAGCGCAGGAAAGAGGCGAGAGCGTGATCGTGATCGCGCCCTCGGCCAAGGTCAGCGGGACGGTGCGCTCGGCGGAAATCGCTGCCCAGGAATTCCCCGGCCTGGACGTGCGCGTGATCGACTCGTTGACCATCTCCTGCAACCTGGGCTCCATGGTGCTGGTGGCGGATGAGATGGCCAAGGCGGGGGCGTCCGCAGACGAGATCGAAGCCAGGATCCGCGAGATGATCCCGCGCGGACGGATTTATTTTGTGGTCGATACACTCGAATATCTGGCGAAGGGGGGCCGCATCGGGGGGGCAAAGAAATTGCTGGCCGAACTGCTGGAGATCAAACCCATCCTGACCATCCGCGAGGGACAGGTGGAGCCATTCGAGCAGCAGCGCACTAAAAAGCGCGCGCTGGCGCGCCTGGCAGAGGTGGTAGCAGAGCAGTGCCCGGGGAACCCAGAGTCCCGTTTAAGCGTGTTGCAGGTCGAGGCGGAGTCCGAAGCGCGGGCTTTTGTCGACGAATTGAAGGGACGCATCTCCGTCACCGATATCCCCATTTATGAGCTGCCGCCGGCGATCGTAGTCCACGGCGGGCCGAAAACTATGGGAGTGGGCTTCTTCATAAGTAAGTAATGGCTCTGATTCACTGACATTTTTGAGGAGAAGGCAGTCTCGGGAATACCGGCTTCAAAGCAAGGTTAGCAAGGCGCAGTTTTAAGCTTGGTAAGCGCTCCAGAGCAACAGCGATACAACGCCTGATGAAACGCAAGCCGAGTTGGAAAATACTGAGTTCACGATCTTTGCCGCCCGGA
>DAOTXM010000150.1:0-17194 GCA_034435215.1 Anaerolineales bacterium | reverse complement strand
CTTCGCCAAAGGCGCCAGCGCCGACTTGGATTTGACCCGCGATTACACCGCTGATCTGCGCGACGCCGACTCCATCATCGGCTCGCCCATCTCGCTGATGGTCTGGTCGCCGCTCTCGAAGGCGTGGACGCACGAGACCTTGCCGCAAGAGTTGCGCGAAGTTCGACCGAGCGAAGTTGAAACGCTGCTCATCAGCGGCAGTGTGGACTTTTCCACGCCCGCCGAATACGCACGAGACGAGTTACTGCCATCGCTAAAAAACGGCAGGCAGGTCATCATCTCCGAAGCGGGTCACGTCGGCGACGTGTGGGGAGTCCAGCCCGCAGCGACCCTGCGCCTGCTGACGGCTTTCTACGACACAGGCGTCGCGGACGATTCGCTCTATCAATACGCGCCGATGGATTTCAACGTCAAGTTGGGCTTTCCGCTGCTGGCGAAGATTCTACTGGGGACGGGTGTCCTGCTTATCATCGGCTTGCCATGGCTGTTCGCAATAAGATTCCGAAAATCGCAGGTCATCTTGCATCTCTTCAAACAGACCATCGTCTATCGCATGTCTTAATCCATCGCCAGGGAAACATCTCATGCAAAAAATCGAATATCGAATCAACCAAACGATCAGCGTGGAGCAGTTCGTTGACGTGATGAACCGCTCCACGCTCGCACTCCCAAACCTGTCCTGAGCTCGTCGAAGGATACGGCCCTCTCTTACGGGAAATCCTGGAGAACCTGAAATGTGAGTCAGGAAAATGCAGGAGTATAATTCAAAAGCCAAAGGAAGAAAATTTGTTAGGAAAAATTCATGGTAGGCTGAGCCTGCTGTTCATTGCATTTGGACTGCTCGTACTGATATCTGTCAGCGCAATGTTTTGGGGGTTGGAAACACAGCGGCAGGACGCGCTGGTAATCAACCTTGCCGGGCGGCAGCGCATGCTGGCCCAACAGATGGCGCGCCTGGCCTTCGAGGCAGGCGAGGGGGAACATATCACCAATGCGGCCTTGCAAGATGTTGAATACACCTTTGATCAGACTCTACACGCGCTGTTGGATGGCGGGACAGCTCCCTATTTCTCTGACACAACCGTCACACTTCCAGTCACCCGAAACCCCGCGATCCGCTCGGCCTTAGATCGAGTAGCTCTCACATGGAGCGAAATACGGCTCCAGGTGGACAAACTACAACATACCCCCCGCAACGACCCATCTTATAATCTCATCCTTCAATTGGTTGAAGAAAAATCATCTCAGCTGGTAGAACAGGCTGATGTGGTTGTGCGCCTGTACGAGGCAGATGCCACTGCCAAAGTGAACCGTCTGCGTGGCATGCAAAATGGTTTCTTGGCGGGTGCATTGGTGTTGCTTGGCATCGGAGCATTGATTACACACCTTTCGGTGCTCAAACCACTCAAAGTGTTGTCGCGCGCAGCGGTGCGTCTGGGGAGGAATGATCTCGATACACCGGTGCAGGTCGAGAGTCCAGAGGAGATGCGTTTGTTGTCGGAATCGTTCGATTCGATGCGCAGAAACCTGCGCGTCTCCCGTCAAGAGCTGGTGCAGTTGAATGATAGCTTGAAAGATCGCGTTGCCCAACGCACACGAGAACTAGAGATGCTCAATGAAGTCAGCCGCGAGATTTCTTCAAGGTTGGATATACAGCAGGTATTGGATTCAGTCACGGAAAAGGCGCGCACCTTGGTGGATGGAGAGGTTGCATCCTTGTGTCTATTAGACGAGAACCGCCAATGGTTGAAACTTCAAGCAATTAGCGGGGAGAAGAGCGCTGTACACGGGCAAGCTGTACGCGTTGAGGCGGGATTGGCAGAGGCTGTGTTAGGAAGCAATGAGGCAATGTTATGTGGAGTGGGCGCATGTCAGGGCGTTTGCGGAATGTTGACTGAGCCGTATCGAACCAGTCACGTGGCCACGCCTTTACGTATCGGCAATCAGGTCATCGGCGCTTTATGTGTTGGCAGTGCTGCACCAGGTAAATTTGAAAGCGAATCAGCGAAGATGCTGACCAAATTGGCGAACGTCGCTGCGATTGCGTTGGAGAATGCTCGCCTTTACTCCCAGGTTGAGCGTGTTGCCACATTGGAGGAGCGTAATCGTATCGCCGCTGAAATGCACGATGGGATTGGTCAAACGTTGAGCTACCTGGGTTTGATGACAGATCAGGTGGTGGACTTTTTATCAGACGGTCAGAATGCAGAAGCGATTGTGCGCCTTCAAAAAGCGCGAGAGACCATTAACCAGGCAGCTTTGGATATTCGACAAACTATCAACCAGTTGTTGGATGAACCACCTGTGAACCAGAATCTGTGCATCAGCCTGGAAGAAACCGTCAAACAATTTGGGTTGCAGCATCAACTGCCGATCGAATGGCGCAATCAACTGACCTCGCTATCACAGTGTTCGAGAGAAACCGCAGGACAAGTAACCAAAATAGTGCTCGAAGCGTTGACAAATATCGTTCGTCATGCAGAAGCGAAACAGGTTGTAGTTATGCTGGACAAAAATGAGGATGAGTTTCAGATCATTGTCAAGGACGATGGGCAGGGCTTCCTCGTGCCAACTGCCAAGCTAAATGGGCATTTTGGCTTGCAGATCATGCAAGCTCGCGCAGTCCATATCGATGGGAAAGTGTTGGTAGAATCCCAGCCAGGCGCTGGCACGCAAATCACCTTGACCTGGCCAGTGGAGCAAAAAGGACAGCCATGAAGCCTATCCGTATCTTGCTGGTTGACGACCATGATTTGTTCCGGGAGGGGCTGGCAGGCATCATCAATGCACAAGCAGACATGGAAATCGTGGGGGAAGCCAGCGACGGTCTAGAAGCGCTAGTAAAAGCGCAGGAGTTGAAACCAAACCTGATCCTGATGGACGTGCAAATGCCCGGCATGGATGGCCTGGAGGCAACCCGGAAGATCAAGCAAAGCCTACCTGAGACAGTCATCGTTATGCTGACGGTGCGCGACGACAACGAGAGATTGTTCGAAGCCATTAAAATTGGTGTACAGGGGTATCTGCTCAAAACGATCAACTCGCGCGAGATGCTTGCAATGCTACGTGGGGCTGTAAAAGGAGAAGCAGCGATCTCACCCTCAATGGCAGGAAGAGTATTGGAAGAGTTCCAGCGGATAAGTAAACTGATACCGTTCGATGATGATATGGAAATAGAAGTCCTGACCCATCGCGAAAGAGAAGTGCTAGACCTGGCAGCGCAAGGTTTAACAGACAAAGAGATTGCGGAACAACTTACGATCAGCATACACACAGTAAAAAGTCATATGCGGAATGTGCTGTCAAAACTTCAAGTGAATACCCGCCATGAGGCTGCCCGACTAGCCCGTCACAAAGGATTGGTGTAGCAGTTTTAGAATTAGTTCCAAGTATCAGACGTTAATCGTAGAAAATCATTCTTTTCTCATCCGCAGGGGGAGCAAATGCAGGTTTTTTTTCATGCGCGAAATTTGTAATCTAATACAGGGAGGAACGTCTTTCCAGTCTATTCCAAGGGAATTTCCCCTATAAAGGCGTTTCTATGTTTTCTATACTTTTTGACGATCATTTACGGAGGATTTCCATGCAAACTATACCCAGTGAATTCCTTGACATCGACCGTAAGGAACGCGTCAATAGACCTTTCTCCGACCTCGACCTGCGTGCTCCTGAAGAGCGCATATGTGACTTCGATGACATCGTGATCGAATTCACGCAAGAGCAGGCTATGGCGCAGGCTGCGCGTTGTATCCACTGCCCGGACCCAGCTCCTTGTATGGTAGCCTGCCCGGCACATAACGATATTCCATCAGCCATGTGGTTGATCGAGCAGGGCAGGTTTGTCGAAGCGGCCGACCTGTACCACCAGACCAGTTCCCTGCCCGAAATTTGCGGGCGCGTCTGTTCTCACGAAGCGCTATGTCAGGGCTCCTGCGTGCTCAACAAATGCCATGAGCCTGTGCTTTGTGGTCAATTGGAAGTTTTTGCGGTCGATTACAAGCGCCGCACAGAAGGGCACATCATCCCGGTCGGCGCGCCTACCGGCAAAAAGGTTGCTATCATTGGATCAGGGCCAGCCGGTTTGGGCTGTGCAGATGTCTTGGTCCGGTTAGGACACGAGGTTACGATCTTCGAGGCCAGGCCAGCACCCGGCGGTCTGTTGGTCTACGGTATTCCCAATTTCAAGCTTCCTAAAAACGTTTGGAATGAAACATGGGAGGAGTTCGAGCGAGCCGGGGTCAAGTTCGTCCCCAACACCTACATCGGCAAAGACAAGACTATCGACGATTTGTTCGAAAAGGACAAGTTCGATGCGGTCTTCATCGGCGCGGGTTATGAAATCGATGCAAAAATGGAAGACACCCCGGGAATCAATCTGCCAGGTGTATACAAAGCGACAGAATTCCTGGTCCGCGGCAATTTGGATCCCAGCATGCTCCCGCCCGATATGCAGGAGCCACTCAAGGTGGGCAAGCGCGTGGTGATCATCGGCGGCGGCGAAACCGCTTCCGACTGCTTGCGCACCGCACTGCGCATGGGGCCCGAAGAAGTGACTTGCCTGTACCGCCGTACGGAAAACGAAATGCCCGGCGGGGTGAAAGATCGCCAGTTGGCAAAAGAAGAAGGCGCGCAGTACTACCTCCTGGCCCAGCCGGTGAAATTCATTGCTGGCGAAGATGGCAAGCTAACTGCTGTAGAATGCATCAAGACAGTGTTGGGAGAACCAGACGAGAAAGGCCGCCCGCGCTTGATCCCGGTGAAAGATTCTAACTTCACCGTGGCCTGTGATACGGCCATCCTGGCGTTGGGCTATTGTCCTGATCCCATTTTGGGCGAGACCACGCCCGATCTGGAGACCCATAACAGGGGTCTGATCAAAATCGTAGACTGCGAAACCGGCGTGACCAGCCGCAAAGGTGTTTTCTCCGCGGGTGACTGCGTGACCGGTCCTGACCTGGTGGTGACCGCCATGCGCGATGGACGCAAGGTTGCTCAAGCGATTAACGAGTATCTAAGGAGTACATAAACCCCATTTTTTCAGTGTCACTTTATTTTTTAATTTCCCATGAACTGACGCACCTGTCCCAAATCGAGAGATTATGCGATCAATTCAGTTGACTTTTCTCCCTTTTCCAAAATCCGTGGTTGAAACAATCACTCTTTTTTCATTCTCGATCCAGGGGAGGAGGGATTTGATTTCGCAAAGTTTCCTGTAACCTTGAAAAAACCATTGTTTGTATTTGACGCAAGGAAAAATGCCAAAACGACGCGTACTCCTGATTTGTTCCCAACACCTTTTCGGCGAAAGTCTGGAATCAGTGCTGCAAAAAGCAGGTGATCTAGATTTGATTGGCCCCTGGGATTTGAATGAAGATACATGTGATCGCCTTACTGATTTGAAATTGGATGTGGTGGTCATTGCTGATGAAGATCCCAACAGTAAAGAAGTTGTCGAGTTGACCAACACCGTCATGCGTCGTCACCCGGACCTACCTGTTATTCGTACAGGATTGACCCAAAATATTTTCTACGTCGTCGAAACACACGCGCTACCAGCCCGCGGCTCTGACTTGCTCGAGACCATCCGCGGGCTTCCTGTTGCGAGTCCTCAAATCCCAGAAGCGCAACATAGCACAAAATCAAAGGAGTGACTTATGAAGGCTCTAAAATTACTGATGACTGCCTTTCTCTTTGCGGCATTTTTGACTGCCTGTTCTAGAGCCCGGAGCGATGTAAGTACAAAAAACTATATAGTGACCACTGGCTTTGAGGGGGGTGAACTGGTCTACCTGGGTGTTGGGGGGGATATCAATGGAATGATAAACCCAACTTTGGAAGCCAGACCAGGTGAGACTATAACAGTGATGCTTGTCAATGGCGGTGAAGGGAAGCACGATTTCTTCATCCCGGACATCAAGGTCAAGAGCAAACGCGTGACTGAAAAAGGCGAAAGCGTCTCGGTTACCTTCACTGTACCAAATAAAGAAGTTGAATTGGAATATTACGATAGCGTAGCCAATCATGCTGACATCGGTATGCTCGGCGTACTGCATGTTTCCAACTCTACTGTGTCTAAGAGTCTCGGAGAGAGCAGCAATCAACCCAGCGATCAAGCTGTTGCCCAAACTGCCTCCCAGATCCAGGACACAGGCGCCGGGGAACAGGTTTTCAAGCTGAAGTGTGCCAATTGTCACACGATTGGCGGCGGGCGCTTGGTTGGCCCCGACCTGGATGGAGTTGGAGCGTGGCGGGAAATCGAATGGATCAAGAGTTTCATCAGTGCGCCAGATAAAATGATCGCTTCGGGTGACCCAATCGTTGCGGAACTGTTAGTGGAATATAACAATATTCCTATGCCAAACCTGGCACTTACCAGCCAGGAAGTAGATGACCTTCTGGCCTATCTCGTGCCCCAGAGTAAAGGAGTTCCACAGGAGCCTGCCGAACAAGCCCAATCTCCAACCCCGGTAGCGTCTCAGCCTCCCAGTGGCGCTGAGGCAGTCCTGTTGTCGGACAGCGATCCGGCTTATGGAGAATATCTATTCACGGGTTTGGTTGCGCTGGAAAACGGCGGAACACCCTGTATCGCCTGCCACTCTGTAGAAGGGGTTGGGATGATTGGTGGTGGCGCGTTGGGCCCGGACCTTACTCATGTTTACACTCGCTATGGGCGTGAAGGCTTGGCAGCCTCGCTTGGCAGCCTGCCTTTCCCTTCCATGCAAGGTATTTTTGCGAACAAGCAACTTACCACTACCGAGCAGGCCGACTTACTCGCTTTCTTCGCCGAGGCAGACCAACGCAGCGAACCACGCACGCAGCAAAATTTCCAACTCATCGTCGGGGCAGGCTCCGGCATGGCGATTGTGTTCTTCGTTGTCATGCTCTTCTTCTGGCCGCGGCAGCGTATGAGCCTGTCTCAGCGGCTTAGAAAAAATGGAAAACTATAACTTCCTGACCAAAGGAGATCATCATGGCTAAATGGACCAAAGAATATGTCGCGCCTGTCGAGCGCAAATGGGAAGAGTTTTACCGCAACCGCTTTGCGCATGACAAGCGCGTGCGCACCACGCACGGCGTCAACTGCACCGGCTCCTGCTCCTGGGAAGTGTTCGTCAAAGATGGCATCGTGACCTGGGAATTGCAGGCTACCGATTACCCCCTGTTGGAAGAAGGTCTGCCGCCCTATGAGCCGCGCGGCTGCCAACGCGGGATTTCCTACTCGTGGTACCTCTATAGCCCCATCCGGGTGAAATATCCCTATGGACGCGGCGCGCTGCTGGACCTGTGGCGGGCTGCGCGCAAAGAACACGATGACCCGGTCGATGCCTGGGAATCGCTCATGAACGATTCTGAAAAACGCGCCCGGTACCAGCAGGCGCGCGGCAAAGGCGGGTTCCGCCGCATTCGCTGGGAGGAGGCGCTGGAGATAATCTCCGCATCCCTCATCCACACAATAAAAAAATACGGTCCGGATCGCATCAACGGCTTCTCGCCCATCCCGGCCATGTCGCAGATTTCCTACGCCGCCGGCAGCCGTTTGATGACCCTGATGGGCGGCGTTGCCATGTCGTTCTACGATTGGTATTGCGATTTGCCGCCTGCCAGCCCGGAAATCTGGGGCGAGCAGACCGATGTGCACGAATCCGCCGACTGGTACAACGCCCGCTTCATCGCCATCATGGGTTCGAACATCAACATGACGCGCACACCCGATACGCATTTCATCTCCGAGGTGCGGCATGCGGGCGCCAAACTGACCGTCTTCTCCCCGGACTTCTCGCAGGCGGCCAAATATGCAGACTACTGGATCCCCATCCATCCCGGGCAGGATACGGCTTTCTGGATGGCGGTCAACCATGTCATCTTGAAGGAATTCTATCTCGACCGGCAGGTTCCGTACTTTATGGATTACGTCAAGAAGTATACGGATATGCCCTTCCTGGTCGAACTCGAGGGCTTGCGCCCGGGCAAGTACCTGCGCGCCAATACCCTCAAGCCCTATAAAGGCGAAGAGAACGGCGAGTGGAAATTGCTGGTCTGGGACAAAACGTCAGCCCGCGCTCGCATGCCCAAGGGCACCATCGGCTTCCGCTGGCAGACCGAAAAGGGCAAGTGGAACCTGGAGATGAAGGATGGCGTGACAGACGAGGAACTCGACCCCGAACTGTCGTTCCTCGATAAGCACGATTCGGTGGTACAGGTCGAATTCGATGACTTCGCCGGGGGAACGGTACACAGGCGTGGGGTCCCGGTGCGAAGCGTGGAAACCAGCTATGGGACGATCTCTGTTGCGACCGTCTTCGATTTGATGATGGCCCAATTTGGCGTGGATCGCGGCCTCCAGGGCGATTATCCCACGTCCTACGAAGACGAATCTTGCTTCACCCCGGCCTGGCAGGAGAAATTCAGCGGCATCCACCGCGACACTTGTCTCCGCTATGCGCGCGAATGGGCAATCAATGCTGAGAAGACGCATGGCAAGAACCTGGTCATCATCGGCGCGGGCGCCAATCACTGGTATCACAACAACCTGCTATATCGTTCCGCCATCGTGGCCCTGATGTTGACCGGCTCGGTCGGCGTGAATGGCGGCGGCCTGGCGCATTACGTGGGGCAGGAAAAACTCGCCAACCATGCTTCCTGGGGCGCGATTGCCTTTGCCGGTGACTGGAAGCTCCCCAACCGCCAGCAGAATACGCCCTCCTTCCACTACGTCCACACCGACCAGTGGCGCTACGAGCGCGGTTTCACCGCTTACGATGCCCTGCCCGGCGACAAGCAGAAGGAACACACGATTGACTATCAGGCGCGGTCCGTGCGCAAGGGCTGGCTGCCATTCTTCCCGCAGTTCAACAAAAGCTCGATCGAGATTGTCAAAGAGGCGGAAGCGGCAGGCGCGAAATCCGAAGCGGAAGTGATCCAGTACGTTGTGAAGCAATTGAAAGCAGGTGACCTGCAGTTCGCGGTCGATGACCCGGACGCGCCCTCCAACTGGCCGCGCGTGTGGTTCATCTGGCGCGGAAATGCGATCGGCACCAGCATGAAGGGGCACGAATACATGCTCAAGCATTACCTGGGCACCCACACGAACATGACCGCCAGCGAGATGGCGAAAGGCTTCGTCAACGAAGTGAAATTTCACCAAGAAGCCCCGACTGGAAAAATCGACCTGGTGGTGGATCTGAACTTCCGCATGGACACTTCGGCGCTGTACTCCGACATCGTGCTGCCGGCAGCCACCTGGTACGAAAAGACCGACCTGAACTCGACCGACCTGCACACCTTCGTCAACCCGATGCAGGCTGCCGTGCCGCCCGCCTGGGAATCCAAATGCGATTGGGACATCTATAAGGCTGTGGCCAAGAAAGTCAGCGAGCTGGCTCAGGTGCACCTGCCTGAGCCGGTACGCGACCTGGTCGCCATCCCGCTCCAGCATGACACGGTGGATGAACTGGCCCAGCCTGAGAACCGCGATTGGAAGAAGGGCGAAGTCGACCCAATTCCCGGCAAGAGCATGCCCAAGTATCGGGTAGTCGAGCGCGATTACACCCAGATCTACGAGAAGATGGTCAGCCTGGGGCCAGGCGTGGAAGAGAACGGCGTCACGGCGCACGGCTTGAAGATCCCGGTGGCTGACTTCTACCAGGAATTGGTGGAAGAACAGGGACGCCAGTTCAACGGCAAATCCTATCCCAGCCTGGAAGAGTCGCTGGAAGTGGTGGAGGCCATCCTGCGCCTTGACCCGGTCACCAACGGCGAACTGGCCTATCGCGCCTTCGAAGAAGAGGAGCACAAGACTGGTCGGGAGATCGTCCATCTGGCAGAAGGCACGCGTTCCGTGCGCTACTCGTTCGCCGACCTGGTCGCCCAGCCGCGGCGCGTGTTCACCAGCCCGACCTGGTCCGCCAGCATCAACCAGGGACGCGCCTATTCACCTTTCACGCTGAATGTCGAGGAGTTGATCCCCTGGCGCACACTGACCGGCAGGCAGCATTTCTATCTCGACCATGAAGTCTACCTGCAATGGGGCGAGCACCTGCCAGCTTACAAACCGCGTCCCGACCACACCATGCTCGACGAGACCGAGAACACCAGGGCCGAAGCGCAGGGCAGGATGATGAACTACATCACGCCGCACGGCAAATGGAGCATCCACTCGACCTACTCCGACAACCATCGCATGATGACACTCTCGCGCGGCGATTACCCGATCTGGCTCAACGACAAAGATGCAGCTGAACTGGGCATCAACGATAACGACTGGGTGGAATTGTTCAACGATAACGGCGTGTTCGTCCAGCGCTGTAACGTCTCGGCGCGCATCCCCAAGGGGACGGTGTTCGTATATCACGCCACCGAACGCACCATCAGCGTTCCCAAGTCCCCGTTGCGGGGCAAGCGGGCGGGCATGAACAACTCGATCACCCGTGCGCGTCTCAAGCCCGTACTGATGTCCGGCGGCTACGCCCAATTTACCTATGCCTTCAACTATTGGGGGCCGACCGGCGTCAACCGCGACACCAACGTGTTCGTGAGAAAAGTCGAGAACGTGGAGTTTTAACCCTCACTCTGCCCTCTCCCTTTGGGATAGGGAAAAGGAGAAGTAACGATGAACATACGCGCACACATGAGCATGCTTTTCCACCTTGATAAATGCATCGGTTGCCATACCTGCTCCATTGCCTGCAAGAACCTGTGGACCGACCGTAAGGGCGCCGAGTATATGTGGTGGAACAACGTCGAAACCCGCCCCGGCAGCGGCTATCCCACCCAGTGGGAAAACCAGGAGCATTTCAAAGGCGGCTGGAAATACAACGGGAACGGCAAATTGTCCCTGCGGCTGCACAACAAAGCTGGCGGGCTGGCCAACCTGTATTTCAACCCGTCGCTGCCCAGCATGGAAGATTATTATGAGCCGTTCACCTTCCGCTACGCAGACCTGTTCGATGCCCCGCAAGGCGACGACCAGCCGACCGCCATCCCGATCTCGATGGTGACCGGCGAACCGCTGCACATCGAATCGGGGCCGAACTGGGACGACGACCTGGGCGGCTCGCCGCTCTACGCCAGGAACGACCCCAACCGCACCAGCCTGCCGGGTGAAGTGCAGGCCTCAATGGATGAAGTAGAACGCGTGGTCTTCAACTACATGCCGCGCATCTGCAACCACTGTCTCAACCCGGCCTGCGTGGCGGCCTGCCCGTCGGGCGCCATCTATAAACGCGCTGAAGACGGCATCGTGCTGGTCAACGAGAACAAGTGCCGCGCCTGGCGCATGTGCGTGGCCGCCTGCCCGTACAAGAAGGTCTACTACAACTGGAGCACCGGGAAATCCGAGAAGTGTATCCTGTGCTTCCCGCGCATGGAGACGGGCCAGGCCCCGGCCTGCGCGCATTCCTGTGTGGGGCGCATCCGCTACATGGGCGTGCTGCTCTATGACGCCGACCGCATCCCCGCCGCGGCCAATGTCCCGGACGACAAGCTGGTCGAGGCCTTCATGGATACCATCCTCGACCCCTTCGACCCGCAAGTGATCGCCGCCGCCAAAGCCAACGACATCGATGACGGCTGGATCAAGGCCGCGCAGAAATCGCCCATCTACCAGTTTGCCAAGGTCTGGAAAATCGCCCTGCCCTTGCACCTGGAATACCGGACGATGGCGATGATGTTCTACATCCCGCCGCTTTCCCCGGTGATGAGCACGATGGAGAATAAGGCCATCCGCCTCGATCTCTCGAACGAGCTGCAGGAATTCGACCTGCTCGAACGGCTGGACGCGGCGCGCATCCCGGTGCAATACCTCGCCAACCTGTTCAGCGCGGGTAATGAGCAGGTCATCCGGGACATCCTGCGCAAAATGTACGCCGTGCGCCTGTACATGCGCCGCAAGACGGTGGATCGAAACGTAGACGAGGCCACGCTTCAAGCCCTGACGAAAGCCGGCTCCAGCCCCGAGGAGGCGGAAGCCATCTACAAGTTGACCACCCAGCCACAGCTCTATGAACGTTTCGTCCTGCCGCCCTACCACCGTGAAGTTTCCATCGAAACCTGGAACGACCCGCTGGTGCACAAAGGCGAAGTCGGCGTGGGATACGTCCAGCCGCCCAAGCGAGGTGAGTGATGAGCATATATTCCATGCTGGCAGAAGCGTTTTGTTACCCCTATCCGGGGCTTTTGGAACAACTGGAGGCTGGTTTGGCGGAAGCAGGCACGGGTCCGGGACGAAGCGGGTTGGTCGCCTTCATCGAAAAGATCAAAACGCTTTCCCTGTCCGAATGGGAGGAGGTATGCACCCGCACGCTCGACCTGAGCCCGGCAGCCGCGCCCTATGTCGGTTTCCAGGTCTGGGGTGAGAGTTACCAGCGTGGCGAGTTCATGGCGAAATTGAGCCGCGTTATGTTCGAATTAGGCGTGAACACCGAAGGCGAACTACCCGATCATCTCGTGCCGATCCTGCGCTACCTGGATGCCAGCGACCAGCCCATTCCCGAGTTAGTCGAGAATTACGAGAACGCTGTCAGCCGCATGGCGTCGATCCTGCGTGAGAAGGATAAGGACAACCCGTATATTCACCTGTTCGAGACCGCGCTCAAGCTGGCGCCCAAAATGTCCTTAGAGGAGAGCCTGGGTTGATGGAAGCGACAGATATTCTGATGAGTGAGCATCGCGTCATCGAGCGCGTCATCGGTGCGATTGAAATTGCAGCCAGCGCGCTCGAGCAAGGCAAAGCGGTTCGCCCTGAGTTCTTTTTGCAGGCGGCAGACTTTATCAAGAACTTCGCTGACGGCAGTCATCACCGAAAGGAGGAGGGTGTGCTTTTCGAGGCCATGATCCAGCATGGCATGTCTGCCGAAAGCGGTCCTGTCGGTGTGATGCTGTATGAGCACGAACAGGGGCGGGCGTTCACGCGCGCCATGCGGACAGCCGCCCAGGCGATGAAAGAAGGCCGCCTGGAAGAAAGTTCGAACGTCATTCAGAACTCTTTGGGGTATGCAACACTTCTTCGCCAACACATCCTGAAAGAGGACCGTGTGCTGTATCCAATGGCTGAAAGATTGCTTCCGGCAGACCGGCAGCATCAAATGCTGGAGGAGTTCGACCAGATCGATCACACAGAAACAAGCGAAGACATTCACGACAAATATCTGGCCCTGGCGGATGCACTCGTCAAAGAAGCCGCCAGCCTTTCGGAGGAGACATAACATGGATTGGAATACCCTGCTATTCGTGATTTTCCCCTACATTTCACTGCTGATCGCGATTGTAGTGACCGTTTACCGTTCGATTTACCGCCCGTTCAGCGTTTCGAGCCTGTCGTCGCAGTTGCTGGAACGCAAGCAACTGTTCTGGGGCTCGATCTCCTTCCATTGGGGCATCACCATCATCCTGACCGGCCACCTGTTGGCGATCTTTTTCCCGCAGGGCATCGTGCTATGGAATCAGGTGCCGCTGCGGCTGTACCTGCTGGAGATTAGCGGCATTGCGCTGGGCGTATGGGCCACAGTCGGGATGGCGGTCCTGCTCTGGCGACGGCTGACCGTAGGTTGTGTCCGCGTGGTGAGCACGCTGATGGATTTTGTGGTCTTGATCCTGGTGCTGGTTTCGCTGGTGACGGGCGTGATCGTCGCTTCGTACTATCGCTGGGGATCATACTGGTTCACCGGCATTTTTACGCCTTACGTCTGGTCGATCCTGACCTTCCAGCCAAATGCCGCGCTGCTTATTCCATTGCCGTTCACGATCAAGCTGCACGTGTTCAATTTCTACCTGCTGGCATTGGCCTTCTCGTTCTCGCGCCTGGTGCATATCATCACCTGGCCGCTCGGATACCTGCTGCGACCCTGGCAGGTTGTGGTCTGGTTACGAAAGTCCCGTGCTGAGGCACAGGGATAGTTATCAGGAGAATGTCTGATGCAATTCAATGGCAATCCCAAGCAAGGTCTGTTCGGTGCAACACTGGGTTTTTTTATCGGCTTCGCGGCTGTTTCGCTGTTCGGCCCGACAGCTAAGAAACTCCAAGACCTGATGCAATTGACGCCTGTCATGGTCGGTTTCCTGGTTGCCATGCCGTCGCTCTCTGGCTCGCTGCTGCGTATCCCTTTTGCAGCCTGGGTAGACACCACAGGTGGGCGCAAGCCTTTTCTGATACTACTGGTCACATCAATTATCGGTATGTCCGGTCTCACGGCTTTGATCTTTCTGCTCTATCCAGATGGGATGACGCGCAATCTGTATCCGCTTTTACTTGTGCTGGGCCTGCTCAGTGGCTGCGGAATAGCCACATTTTCAGTGGGCATCAGCCAAGTCTCCTATTGGTTCCCACAGGCTCGCCAAGGGAGCGCGTTAGGCTCGTTCGCCGGGTTGGGCAACCTTGCGCCCGGCATGTTTTCATTCTTGCTACCTGTAGCACTGGGCACGTGGGGACTCTCAGGCTCCTACCTGGCCTGGTTGATTTTTCTGATCGTTGGTACTGGCCTATATTTTTATACTGGCCGAAATGCCTGGTTTTTCCAGGCGCGTGAGCAGGGCGCGGACTCTGAAAAAGCGCGCGCCATCGCCTGCGAACAGGGACAAGAAATCTTCCCAGCTAGTTCCACCAAAGAAAGCCTGTTGCTTTCCGCCAGGGTCTGGAAGACTTGGTTGCTCGTGGGAATTTACTTCACCACCTTTGGCGGGTTCATTGCCATGACTTCCTGGCTGCCAACCTTTTGGACATCATTTTTTTCGGTCAGCGCAGTGACCGCAGGCCTGCTGACCGCAGTCTATTCACTCACAGCCTCGGTCATCCGTGTCCCTGGTGGTACGCTGGCTGATCGTCTAGGCGGCGAAGCAACCGCTTTTCTGGCTTTGTCCACTACGCTGGTTGGCGCTTTGATGATGACTTTCTCGCACAACCTGTCGCTCACTATCGTCGCTGTTATCCTGATGGCTTTGGGCATGGGCGTTGCCAACGCGGCGGTATTCAAACTTGTTCCCAAAGAAGTCCCACAAGCCGTTGGTGGGGCCGCAGGTTGGGTAGGCGGGCTGGGCGCTTTTGGCGGCTTTGCCATTCCGCCTATCCTGAGCGCTTTCGTACGGATCCAGGGGTTGAGCGGATATGCTACCGGATTTGTTACCTATGTTGCGTTGGCCGTCCTATCGCTCATCCTGGCCCAAATCCTAAGGGCTGGCCACGCAAGAGTGAAAGAAAGTACACCAGTAAATGTATGAACATGAACTTGCAAGAACTTCTTGAAATCTCCTCGGCGCGGCATAGCCATCACTGTCCGCGCCAGGTGCTGGGTGCGCGCATCGGACTTGCCGGCGCAGCCGCGTTTGGGCTGGCGCTCCCCCGCAAGGACAAGCGCCTGTTGGTCATCCTCGAAACGGACGGCTGCTTTGCGGATGGCATCGAAGCCGCCACAGGCTGCACGGTGGGACATCGCACGCTGCGGATCGAGGACTACGGGAAAATCGCGGCCACCTTTGTGGATACCCAGACTGAGCAGGTGCTTCGTCTTGCCCCCCGGCCTGACGTGCGTCAACGGGCCTATGCCTATACTCCGGGCGAATCCCGTCACTATTTCGCCCAATTACAGGGCTATCAAGACATGCCTGATGATGAGTTGCTCACCATCCAGCCGGTCTTCCTGAATTCCTCCATTAAAGAAATCGTCAGTCGCGCGGGCGTGCGCGTCAATTGTGAAACCTGCGGGGAAGAGATCATCAACGAACGCGAAGTCATCCTACAAGGTCATACTTTCTGTCACGCCTGCGCCATGGGTGGATATTACAGTCATCAAGAAATTTACGATACACCCCAGCTTCTATTCGAGCAAGCCTTGAAATGAAAACCGCATTGCTCACCTCGGATCAGACTGTGGCAGAGAAGTATAGCAATACACCAATATATAACCTTTCCGGAAGGGAAGTGTACTTTGTTTAAAACACTCTCACCCAAACACGTCTTCATGAGCTACAGCCGCAGGGACGAAGCGGTTATGCAGCGTATCTTGAAGTTCTTCCGGGGACAGGGCATCAAGGTCTGGTTGGATAATGAAAAGCTGGTGCCCGGCACACCTGTCTGGGAAATGGAAATTGAAAACGCTATCAAGGGCGCAACTGCAATCGTGGTTATTTGTTCGCCTGATTCCAAAAATTCGGAATGGGTGCGGCGTGAAATCACTTTGGCAGAGCGCTATCGCAAGCGCATCTTTCCCATACTTGTTCGTGGGGACGAAGACTCTTCCATCTCCATTCGCCTGAGCACCCGCCAATATGTGGACATTCGCCAGAACGAGGAAGTTGGTATTCGCTCATTAAGTATAGAGATCTCAATTTATCTGGAAGAATTGGAAGAGCAGGAAAGAGAAGAACAGAAGAGAAAAACCGCCGAGAAACGCGTGCGTAAGGAAGTGGAGGAACAAGCTCGAAAAGAACGCGAAGAGCAGGAGGAAAAGGTTGCCGAAGAAAAGGCCAGTAAAGCAAAGGGAGAACGAGAAAAGAAGGCAGCCGATGAACGCGCACGCAAGGTGGCCGAGGAGAAAGACAGAAAAGAAAAAGAAGAGCGAGAAAGAGGAGTCCCGCCCACCGAACCTGTAAGTCAGGCTTCAAGCCCGACCTACGAACCACAAAAACAATCTGCAGGTCGGACCTTTCGCGAAGCTTCCCCGAAAGGAGGCAGTCCGACTAAACCCAACTGGTTACCCTATGGTATCGGCGGTGTTGTAGTGCTGGTGCTGGCTTGCGCTTTTTTTGGTGGTAGATACCTCTACCAGAACGTGTTTGCGCCAGGTAAACCAACACCAACAGAGAATGTAAAGTTTGTTCCTACCAACACGCTTGCGCCACAGGCCATAATGCCTGATATATCTGAAAATACACCTGTCCTGCCTTCAGCAACACCCGTGCCTGAAATTGGCAGCATGAAACTCTCGGAAATAGATGGAATGACCCTTCTATACGTACCGGCCGGGAAATTCCTGATGGGCAGCAAAAATGGCGACGACGATGAAAAGCCTGCCCATACCGTGTACTTGGATGCCTACTGGATCGACCAGACCGAAGTGACCAACACTATGTTTGCAAAGTTTGTGAATAATACAAATTATGTAACAGATGCAGAGCAAGCGGGGGGATCATTTGTTTTTGAAAGTAGCTCAGGGAAGCAGAAAAGTGGAGCAGACTGGCAACATCCACTTGGTCCTGATAGCAG
>DAOTXM010000149.1:0-2004 GCA_034435215.1 Anaerolineales bacterium | reverse complement strand
GCGGGGGGGCCCGCGCCCCCCCCCCCCCCAAAAACCATTTTTTCGGGATTTTCTTGGAACTTTACGCTGTAATAATAGATACAAATGAAAATAGATGTTCGTGGCAAACTTTGAAAGACGGGGGGAAAGTGGGGTGTATTCAGAAAAGGGAGCTGTAATCCACTTTCGGGAAAATGGTCAGTTTGCCGCCGATGGTGGCATCCAGAACCTGGCGTCCGGCTTGTTCGTAGGCTTTGCGCGCCATGGCGTAGCCAATCTCGGACGTGTCCAGGTCGGGCAATTGCCAGCGAAAGCCCTTGCCGAAGTAACGCGGATCGAAATGATTGGGATCATTACCATCCGAGACGACGGTTTTGTTAGCCTCGCCTTTGCTGGCGAAGTTGTGATCCACGCCGATCAGGATGACCTGCTCGAAGCCCATGTAAAAGGCCAGCTGGAGCGCAACGTTGGTCACAGTGGCGCCCTCCCAAATGCGGCGAGTCATGTCGTAGGCAAATTGGGGACCGGTGTACGTTGTATAAAGAAAAATCATGTCATCCGGGAAGCGCTGGAAGTGACGGTTGGAATGCCAGGCGATGAATTTGGGAATGGGCAGGACGGCAATCTCCTCGGCGCACTGCTCGATGACCAGATCATTGATAGAAGCAAAATAGGTCGTCGTAAAGCCCAAATCAGGAAACAACAGGTAGATGCGGTTCATGCCGAAGGTGTACTCGCCCTTCAGTTTGGACAGGTCAGTTTGCTTCAGGCTGGGACCATTGCCGATGATGAAACAGCGCTCGCCACGATGGATGTCCTTCATCTCGTAAATTCGTTCGCGGCTTTTACGTCGCCAGGGGTGCAGGTAGGCATTCGGGACTTGCGGCAGGCGGCGAACGGCGTCGTAGCTGTTCTTGACGGTTTGGTGGATGGGAAAAGGGAGGATGGTCTTGAAGGTTTGTTTCATGTTACTTCACCACAGATGAACTGCGATGAACACAGATGAGAAAAATCAATATATTCTTCTCATGTGTGTATCTGTGGTTCATTCTGTACTCAACCTGGCTGTCGCGCCACCATCCACGACCATGGCCTGACCGGTCATGAACGAGGATTGCTCGTCATCGGCGAGGAAGTAGATGGCATGGGCAATCTCCTCCGGCCTGCCGACCCTGCCGCTGACGGTTTTGCGGGCCAAATTATCCAGGCGCTGCTGTATATCGCCGCCCCCGACGTGCCCGCGGCCAAGTCCGGCGCGCAGCATGGGCGTATCCACCGCGCCGGGCAGGATGGCGTTGACGCGGATGTTATCAGGGGCAAACTCGATGGCCATGGCGCGCGTCAGGGCCAGCAGCCCACCCTTGCTGGCAGCATAGGCAGCAATGTTGGCCGAGGTCTGGATGGCATGTACCGAGGAGACATTCACCACCGCCCCACCGCCGTGCGCTTTCAAGAGCGGATACGCCAGCTTGACGCCCAGGAAAACCGAGCGCAGATTGGATGCCATGACCGCATCCCATTCCTCGACCGTGGTTTCCACTAGCGGTTTGGCAATCTGCAGGGCGGCATTGTTGACCAGCGCATCCAGACTGTCGGTGAACTCACGGGCTTTGGCAAAGATGGCCTCCAGTTCCTCACCGCGCGAGATGTCGGACTGGATGAAGAGGCCGTTTTTTGGAAAGGTATCCCCAAATTCGGCACGGTCTACCCCCAGGACGCGCCAGCCTTTTTCAGTAAAGAGTGCCACGGTCGCGCGACCAATGCCGCCTGCTGCGCCGGTGATAAGGACAGTTTTATTCATATTTACATATCCAGTTTCTACGGATGGTCGAGTAGGTGGCGGTTTTCCACCGTATCGAGACCACATCTCAGGATTATTTGATAAGAGCTTTTTTACAGATACTTGTTGGTCTCGATACACCCTTCGTTACCACTCAGGGCTACTCGACCAACTGTAATTTGCACTAATACTACTTTCAGTACTTCACGAAAGTTGAAAGGGTACCCGAAAACAGGGTGCGGAGC
>DAOTXM010000148.1:0-1871 GCA_034435215.1 Anaerolineales bacterium | reverse complement strand
ATGCGTATTATGAAGCGATGGGCACCCTGGGAGGAGGCTTTGAGTTTCTGGCGCAATGGAATTTCCTCGAGTTGAGTGATCTCTTGAAATGGCTGGGGCGTGGTTTTAACTTCACAGGCGCCTGGACGAGCCAAGGTATGGCTGATATACGAACAGCATTGGGATGGATCGAGAACGCCATGCCCGATGGCTGGGAGAGAATGAAAGCGCTCTTGGGAATGGGGGATGGAGGTGGTTTCACGTATGCTATTTGCCCAGGCTGTCACGGAGACGATAGTGTTGCTTTCGCCTCGAAGCGCAAAATCGACTTTGACAATGGAAATCCTGGCATAGGGTTAATTCTGCACGAAACAGGGCATGTAGTAGATTATTACTTGAACTGGCTTGGACCGTGTTACACCGAGGAGTATTGGTCAGAGTACGGCTTTATCGGCGTGGGCTGGAAGCCGGAGTCAAGAATGTTTAGCACGGGTCTCCATTCTTACTATGACGATGATTTCGATGACGGCTTTGAAGATGCGTCTTATTCGACAGCAAGCATACGCGAAGACTTTGCCGACACGTTTACTGCTTGGGTTCTACTCAGCAACGAACAGGCCTTGCCCAATGGATGGTATCAGCCCAGTCCGCGCCGACTCGAGGCCTTAACCGTTGCTCTCGGTAACATTCCGTAGCGAGGAATATGGGATGGGAAGAACTAAATGGCAAAAGTCTGTGCTACTGATAACAATTTTCGTCCAACTTAGTGCCACTGTTGCGCTTGCAGGTTGTCAGGTTTTCGGCGAGAACCGATCGAGCGAGCTTGAGGCAATGATGTACAACTGGTTGGAAGACCCGCCATGCCGTCCTCCATGCTGGGAAAGGATCATACCGGGACAAACAACTCAACAGGAAGCTTTGACTATCTTGAGGCAACATCCCCTAGTGACCGGATTGGAGATTTACGATGCTGTGATTCCCGCCTTGGCAGACGAGGGAGAAGCAAACTGGCGTTGGAGAGGGGCCACGAGCGGAGGAGGCTCAGTAGCATATCACATCGATTCCACCGTATACCGGATTTCAGTTGGCAATCCGTCCAAACTACTGACCTTCCAAGACATCATCACTGCCTATGGTGAGCCAAGTCATGTGAGCGCAGCAGCTGTGCCCAGCACGGATGGCAACGACACAGTTTACAGACTCGATTTCGTGTACCTATCCCAGGGCTTTGCACTAAGATGGAGAGGATCGGGTAACAACTCTCAAAAGCCCTGGTATGGTTCTGGGTGGAAAGACTTTGGGCTTTATTTCTTTGAACCAACTCCAGAAGGATTTTCCTTGGCGTGGGGAAATCCAAAAGCCGCGGAAGATTTAGTCCCGTGGCGCGGGATGCTCAGCTTCGATGACTATTGCATTGGCTCTCGTTGTGACTAACCTTGTGTCGTGTCGAATCGGTCTGTGTCTTGCGAGCGCACCCCCAAGACCGGCGGGCGTCATTACGACTGTTGTCGGCCGGGCCTGAGGCGTGGGGTTGCTCTTTCTTCAAGACGTGAGGGTCTTGCCGTGCGAAGGGTGAGTTTATCGCTTTCCCGACAGTGCAACCGGGTAAACGCAGCGGGCAGGGCCATAACGGCCCTGCCCCCATTGCACCGTCCGACGCTTCGCTCTGGATACTACGTAATCTCCGGCGGCGGCGCTCGGGTCGCTCTCCAGCGTTGCCCTATCCTCCGCACCGGCAAACACTATTCTATCACAGTGGTGTGACGGCGTCTACCGTTTCGCACTTAACATTTGGCGCAACTGCGCGACCAGATCCAGGCGCGCTGGGAGTTCCAGCTCTGGTTTGGCCAATAGATCAACCAGTTCCAGCAGTTGTGCGCGCTCATTAACAT
>DAOTXM010000147.1:0-5109 GCA_034435215.1 Anaerolineales bacterium | reverse complement strand
AATCTTACCCAAAGGCCATGAATATTGCAGAGCAGGTCTTGAGGATGTCACATTCACAAAAATGAATCCCGAATGCAGGACCTCTTTCGATACCTCGGCAAATATATCATTCTCTCGCTTTTCTATGCTAAGATTAGGCATTGTTCTACCCCTTGGAGGACCTATGGATGAAGACATGAAACCAGAGCCCCGCGAACGGTTTCGGAATATTCTCGCGAACCGTGATGATGAAACGAATGTACGGCCCTTGTCTGAAACACGACCTCAATCACCGCTGGCGCAACTTCCACGCCGAAAACCATCTGCGCAACCGGCCCCTTTGCCAGCAGCCCAGGTCGTTGCGCCGGCTATAACCCAGGCGCCTCCTCCGGCAGCCGGGGTCGTTTCCCCTTATAAAGGTTTGAAGTTTGGCCCTGCGTTCTGGACCGTGACAGGCATCCTGTCGCTGGCGGTCAATGCCGTGTTGATCGCTGTCCTGGTGATTCTGTTGCGCATGCTGGGCGCAGTCCAGCTCACTGCGGGGGATACCGGTGCCGGGTTGGTCAGCGGGTTATACAACAATTTCGAGAAGATGGAAAATGCGCATATCGTGGCGACGATTCCTGTCGTCCTGAATGATGTGCCGGTCGATTTCGTCCTGAACTATTCCACCGATACCGACGTGGTCCTGACCAGAGATGTTCCCCTCCAGGCCAATGTAGAAATCAATTCCGGTGGCATCACCATCAACAGTGTGGCCAACATTGTGCTCCCGAAAGATACCCGCCTGCCGGTACATCTCGACCTGCAAATCCCGGTGCAGACCGCCGTTAACATCGATCGCCAGTTGCCAGTGGATATCCCGATCGCCTCCACTGAACTGCGCGATCATTTCCAGGGGTTGCAAGATACGATCAAACCAATCTATTGTTTACTCGAACCCAACGCGCTCGATCTAACCGGTAACCTGGTCTGCCGGTAAGGTTGGCCTGTACCGAATCATCAGGAGTTGCATGACTGAAACGATCACCCAAATTACTCTTTCCAACGGCATGAAAGTCATGCTCAAGGAAATCCACACTGCGCCGCTGGTTTCCTCCTGGGTATGGTACCGGGTCGGCTCGCGCGATGAAGTCAACGGCCGCACCGGTATCTCGCACTGGGTGGAACACATGCAGTTCAAAGGCACGCCCCAGTTCCCAGCCAACCTGCTGGATAAATCGATCTCGCGTGAGGGGGGTGTGTGGAACGCCTTCACCTATCTCGATTGGACGACTTATTTTGAAACCATGCCTGCCGATAAGATCGATCTGGGTTTGCGCCTGGAAGCTGATCGCATGGTCAACAGCGTGTTCGATGAGGCTGAAGTCGCCTCGGAGCGTACGGTGGTCATTTCGGAACGCGAGGGCAACGAAAATGAACCGCAATTCCTGCTGGGGGAGGCGGTGCAAAGTGCAGCCTTCCGTGTGCATTCCTATCATCACGAAGTCATCGGGGACATGGCCGATCTGCGTACCATGACGCGCGACGATCTCTATAATCATTATAGAACTTACTACATCCCCAACAATGCCGTCATGGCGGTAGCGGGCGACTTCGAAACCGGACAGATGCTGGCGCGCATCAGGGAATTATATGAGCCGATCCCGGCGGGAGGGGAACCGCCGCGTTTATCACGCCCGGAGCCGGAACAGAAAGGGGAAGTGCGCCTCTCCGTGGAAGGTCCCGGCGAAACGACCTACGTCCAGGTCTGCTACCGTTTCCCCAATGCTGCGCACCCCGATTTCTTTCCGCTGGCCGTGCTCGACAGTCTCCTGGCTGGCCCGAGCAATCTGAACATGTTCGGCGGCGGCATCTCGAACAAGACCTCCCGCCTGTACCGCGCCCTGGTCGAAAAGGAACTGGCGGTCAGCGTGTATGGGGGCGCGCAGGCCACGATCGATCCGTTCATGTACAACCTCTCGATGACGATCCATCCCCAGCGGACCCCGGAGGCAGCTTTGTCCGCTTTGGATGATGAAATCAAGCGCGTACAGGATGAATTGGTCAGTGAAGCAGAAGTGGCCCGTGCCATCAAACAGGCGCGTGCAATTTTTGCCTATGGTAGTGAGAACATCTCCAACCAGGGCTTTTGGATGGGCTATGCCGAAATGTTCGCCGATTACAACTGGTTCCTGACCTACCTGGACAAGCTGGCTGCTGTCACGCCGGCAGAGGTACAGCGCGTGGCGCAACAGTATTTGCAGCCAAGATCACGCGTGGTGGGTACGTATCTTCCCAATGGTCGGGAGGCTTGACATGACATCCAACGTTCACTCCCTTCCCGGCGCAGACGATATCCACCGCGTGGAATTGTCAAATGGCATTGTCGTGCTGGCACGCGCGAATTTCAACAGCCCCTCGGTTGTGATCAGCGGGTACCTGCCTGCCGGCGGCCTGCTCGATCCCGATGAAAAGCTCGGCTTAGCGGATTTTGTTTCCTCGGCATTGATGCGGGGCACGCACAGACGTGCGTTTCAGGAATTGTATGATGAATTGGAATCGGTTGGCGCCAGTTTCGGTTATAACTCCGGCACACACTACGTTGGGGTGAGTGGTCGCTCGCTGGTAGAAGACCTGCCGCTATTACTGGATGTGATGGCAGATACCTTACAGAATCCAACCTTCCCAGAGGATCAGGTGGAGAAACTGCGCGCGCAAATGTTAACCGGTCTGGCGATCCGTGCACAGAACACGTCCGATATGGCTTCCCTTACGTTCGATGAACTGCTCTACGAGGGGCACCCCTACAGCCGCGCGGATGAAGGCTGGCCGGAAACCGTGCAGGCCATCACGTTGGCGGACCTGGCGGAGTTCCATCGCAGGTATTACGGTCCGCGCGGGATGGTGATCTCCATCGTCGGCGCAGTGGAACCGGAGAAGGCAGCGGGTGAAGTCGAACGCGTGTTAGGCGGCTGGCAGAATGAAGCTCAGGAAGATGCGCCTGAACTTCCCGAATTCAGGCCGCCAACACGGACGGTCCGAAAGCATTACGCCATCCCGGGCAAGTCGCAGTCGGACATCGTCATGGGTACGCATGGACCGAAACGCAACGACCCGGAGTATATGTCTGCCTCTTTGGGCAACAACATCCTGGGGCAGTTTGGCTTGATGGGGCGGATCGGGGATGTGGTGCGCGAGCAATCGGGATTGGCGTACTATGCTTATTCGAATTTGAGCGCCGGAACCGGAACGGGTGCGTGGTACGTGAGCGCCGGGGTCAATCCTTCGAACCTGGAAAAGGCGGTGGATCTGATCAAGCAGGAGTTGAAGCGGTATGTGGAGGCGGGCATCACGGCCGAGGAACTGTCTGACAGCCAGACAAATTTCATCGGGCGGCTGCCGCTCTCATTGGAGTCGAATGGTGGCGTGGCCGGCTCGCTGCTCAACATCGAGCGTTTTAATCTGGGGCTGGATTATTATCGCCAGTATCCCGATCTGGTGAAAGCAGTCACGGTGGAGGAAGTGCTCGAAACTGCGCGCAAATATATCGATCCTGAGCGGCTGGTGATCGCCATGGCAGGACCGTAGGGTATTCTCGCTGAGCGAGCAACGCGAGGTCGTAGTCGCAGCGCATGATCCCAGATGGTGGCTTGAGCAGAGATATGAACTTAAGAACCGGTGTCGACCTGATCGAAATCTCCCGTATCGAGGAAGTGGTATCCCGGCATGGGAAACACTATCTCGAGCGGGTTTATACGCTCGCCGAGCTGGAATTATGCGGCAAGCACGCTGAGTCGCTGGCAGGGCGCTTTGCCGCCAAGGAGGCTGTTTCAAAGGCACTGGGTTGTGGGATCGGGGAAGTTGCGTGGAAGGAGATCGAAATTCTGGGCAATGAGCAACATGCACCGGAGTTATATTTGCATGGCGCGGCAGCACAAAAAGCGGACGAATTGGGATTGACGAACTGGTCGGTCAGTTTAAGCCATAGCCAGAGTCATGCGGTGGCATTCGTGGTGGCAATCGGGTAAAACCAAACCTCCCGCAGCCAGTTCCCATCGATGAACCCAGGGCAAGGTGCGGGAGGTTGGTGCAGGGAGGAGAGTGGATGCGAGCGTCAGTTCTTGTCTTCGATGCCGATCCACAGGTGACCCGGTAGGACCGGGCGATAGGGGCGGACCATTACTTTTCCAGTAGCCGGATTGTCTTTTTCTGTCATTCCATCTGAGGGCAGCATACTGGGATGGATGAGACACAGGTTGGGGTCGCGCCCATATTTGTGACGGTAATAGTCCACCGCCCGCTCAATCTTGGCTTCCAGGGCGGTCTTGGGATCGTTGTCGAACCAGAGCATGCCAGCGTTCATTGGTTTTACCTTCCTTCTGTAGTCTTGATACGCTCCTCGAAGAACGCTCGGGGCTACTCGACCACCTTACGTTTCCGGAATCCAGAATTTCAGCCACTGCACCTCTTCGCGCAGGGCGAACTGCAGCCCGGCTTGCAGGTGCTTCAATGTGGAACCGGGGATGCCTGTCAGGGTAGCAGCCGTGCGGTCATCCTTGATCTGCCCGAAGATGCGCGTGCGGAAGGCCGCCAGCCAGGAGGTCACCTGCGAGGCGCGTTCGGCGTTCAGGGTGAAGATCGGCCAGACCCGGCGGGAGGGACCGCGCAAGAGCAGCCAGCGCAGGGTCTGGCGGGCGTCGAAGTCGAGCTGTTGCATGCTCTCCAGGTCATCGACCAGCAGCAGGATGGACTGCTGGCTGCCCTTGTTGGCATGCGCCCAGCCGGAGAGGGAAGTCAGGAAGTCGATGGCGGCATCGTGGTAGGTGGGGAAGATGCCGACGCAGTGCTCCGGTGCTGCCAGGTGCCCCCATTCGTCGGGGTAATGGGTGATGACGCCGAACTGCACCTCGTCTGGGGTGTGCATGTCGGCTGCGGCCTGGGCGATGAGTTGCAGCAGGGCGGTCTTGCCGGCGCCGGGATCGGCGGCGATGAGCAGTGGACCGGGATGCGGGTCATGCAGGTTGAGCAGGACGGGCAGGCCATCGGAGGCCAGTCCCAGCAGCAGGGCTTCGCGCGGCAGGGGACCCAGCTCGGACAGGGAGTCAGCCAGGGAAGGGGCAGTTGGCGCGGGTTTGGTTTGCGCCGCCG
>DAOTXM010000146.1:0-6461 GCA_034435215.1 Anaerolineales bacterium | reverse complement strand
CGCCCCCCCCCCCCCACAACCATTTTTCGAGATTTTCTTGGAACTTTGCGCTGTAATACTAATTCAGGCAGGTTATTTCATGGATGCCTGTCAGTGCGTTCCAGAGTGCTTCTGCCATGCTTGCGCAGGCATTTTCCGCCTGTGCCAGATCTTCACGCGAGAGCTTTTCCAGGGCGGTCAGGAGCTTTTCCGATTCGTGGAAGTTTGCAGAATGGACTTCAAAATATGGTTCTACCTCTTTCGGAAGCGCGTAGTGCGTTTTCAAGCCATCCAGCTTGGATTTGGCGGTAGCAGGCTGCTGAGCTTCGAATGCGTACATTGCGCCTAGCGTCTTGGCAGGGGTACAGAACAAATCCCTGGCAGTCTTGATCAATGTGATGGTTTGTGCAATTTCCGGCGTGTCCACTTTCATTTCCAATGCTGCGGCAAATTGCTTCCAGAGTTCTGCATGTTCTTTCTCTTCTTGCGCAGTTTCAGGGTCATCCAGCGTTTTCCAGCCCTCTGCCAGAATATTGATAAACGCACCATACTCGGTTGCATAGACTTTGAGCGCATCTACCGGAAGCGTCCCGGCGCTCCAGGCCTGATAAAACGGATGCTTGAGCAAGTCCCATGGTTCGAGAATGGAATCGAAACGGCTTTTGATTGTCATGGTTGATCTCCTAACATTAAAATCAGATAAAATATGTCCGATTTTACCACACCAACCAAACCGGTTGTAGATTAAACCACGACCATGTGCGCGCAAAACATGTCAACTTTCTGACAACCTTTGCATGCAGCCCCACTACCCTTTTGATCTGTCGCGACGTACCTTTACCCCCAACTTGCGTCACTGGCATGCAGTACAATCGTGGCATGGCAAAAATCTCGACGTTCCTGTGTCGGTGGGGACCGGCTTTGCTGATGATGATTGTCATTTTTGGGTTTTCATCTGTCCCGTCTAGCGAAATGCCCAATTTCGGTATACTGGATTTTATCGTCAAAAAGGGAGGACATGCGCTCGGATATGGCCTGCTGGCGTTGTCCTACCTGCGTGGATTGAAAGGGGAACGTCAAGGTTTCCAATTCCGCTGGTTTTTCGCAGCTTGGGTGATGGCAATCCTGTATTCCGCTACGGACGAGGTCCACCAGTCCTTTGTCCCTGGTCGCCATCCCTCAGCCTTTGATGTGCTGATTGATGCTGTGGGTGCGGCAGCAGCGCTGATCGTCCATCGAAAGCTTTTACGTGTAAAAAGGGAGAACCGCCTCTAATTCTCGTCACGCCAGTGTACGAAACCGGTCCAGTAAGGTCTCCATTCTTGGGTACCATTTCGGGTTACGTGTCAGTGCCGAACTTGGCGGTGGTTTTCAGGGCTTCGAAGATCGTTCCGTTCTTGTACTTCGGACTGGCTGCTTGATCTAGAACCCACCAGGTGATGCCCTTTACACCCAGTTCACGCGCTTTCTGGTCGAAAGCCAAAACGGCTTCGACAGTAGCATCTCCTTTATCTCCCTGGTAAGCTCTTCCCACCGGGATAATTGGTTTATCGGTAAACGCCTGCCATTGTCCTATTGAATTTACCAGATATTGTTTTGCGCTCGCAACAGTGCTCCCCTTCCAGTACATCATGGGAAGTGCATATTCACAATATTCCATAAAGGCTTCGACAAATTTTCTGTTATGCCAGGTGGAACCCGTGGATGGACTCCGAAAAAGCTGCCAGGAGCAACAACCTGTCGGAATGTTTTCTGTGTGATCGAGAAAGTATCTCATGATATCTCGTGCTTTTCCGGAGGCGTTACCCGAATTTTCGAATTCCTGTTCCACGTCCCAAACATATCCGTCTAACCCAAGATCTTTACACTGTCTTACAGCAACTTCAGCTTCTCCTTGCGGCTTTTTACCAAAAAGGCGGCCATAGCCGAGTACAGCAAGGCCTTTATTGTGTAGTGATTCCACTTGAGCTCTTGTACCGTTGTCTTTCAAGGGCTTACCTTGGGGAGCCGTCCTAAATACATTGGACCCATGGGCTACCTTTATCGTGACATTTTCGAAGTTGGCATCGACTAACTTCTGCGTAAAATCATCCGGATTATCAGTACTGAATTTATATAGTTCCCAGGCAAAGATCCCTTTACTTTCGAACGGATGTGACATCGCGCCTCCTTTTCGGTAATTGGAATATCTATTCGATATGGTTACGGTAGGCGGGTAGCTGGTAGTGGGGATGGATTGGGTGTTCTGCCAATCTCGGTAATGAAATCTGCGATTTTCTATCTTGTCTTGTTTCGCCACCTGATCCATGAACAAGGTGATCTTCCCCTGTGTGCAATATGTGCCGGATTCCCTATCGAAACTTAAGTTTGAAATTGCTCTTGAATTATTGTAGCAAAAAACGAGATGTTATTCAAACTCGATCTCGAATTCCTCGTCCGGATTCCAATCGTCCATGCGTTCGATCTCGATATCGGCAAAAAGACCTTCCTGCCTGGCAGCAACCCGGTATCGCTTGACCAGTTCCAGCAGAGCCAAAAATGTCACTACGATTTCGATGCGAGTTGGATGGTCTCCCAGCAATTCCTGGAAGCGTGCGTGCTCAGCCAGACCAAGTCTTTTAGAAATCAACTCGATTTTTTCGCGGATCGTCACTTTGGGCGCGGCGATGACGGTTCCAAGCGCCTGTTTCTCGATTTCTTTTGCATATGCTTCCCTGGCGGCTTCGATCAAATCTGCGAGCGTGATATTAGATAGATCGAGCTTCCCTTCGATTTTCGGTGGGGGCGCTAACCGCAGATACGTGCGCAGGTTTTGGGACTCGCGCTCTTGCAACAAATTGGCGATCTCTTTGAAGCGTTTATACAGCCTCAGTTGTTCCACCAATAATGCACCGACATCCTCATCACCGGGCTCACGGCTGGGTGGGCGCGGCAATAAGGCTTCCGACTTGATTTGTATCAGCTTGGCTGCAATCACCAGGAAGGCTGATATTTCGTCGGCATGCGTTTCTTCCAAGTGGTGCAGGTATTCCAGATATTGTTCCGTGACGGCTGCCAGTGATACGGTAGTAATATCCAATTCGGCGCGCTCGATTAAATCGAGTAGCAAGTCGAGCGGTCCTTCGTACACGGCTGTCTGCACGTTGTAACCACTGGTTTGGTACCCTAAAATGCTACCCATAACGCGCCGATTATACACCGAGACTCGCAAAGACCTGACAGGTTTCCAAAACCTGTCAGGTCTGGACTATAATTCGGACATGTCTGACCTAAAACTGACCCATCTCGATGAGCATGGCCGTGCCCACATGGTGGACGTAAGCGCCAAGCCAGATACCGAGCGAATCGCTATTGCAAGAGGTGAGGTCCATATGCAGCAATCTACGCTGGATTTGATTCGCGCCGGCCTGATCAAAAAGGGCGATGTATTGACCGTTGCTCAAATCGCAGGCATCAGCGCATCGAAACGGACCTCCGAGCTGATCCCGTTATGTCATCCGCTACCGCTTACCAAAGTGGATGTGGAACTTTCATTGGACGATTCCCTGCCCGGCGTGCTGATCACTGCCATTGCCAAAACCATCGGTAAGACCGGTGTCGAAATGGAAGCCCTGACCGCTGTCTCTGTAGCTGCCTTGACGGTCTACGATATGGCCAAAGCCGCAGAAAAGTCCATGCGCATCCAGAATATCCGCCTGGTTGAAAAACACGGTGGCCGATCGGGAGATGTAATCAACGAATGAACAAGATTAAGGTATTGTTTTTCGCCACCCTGCGCGACCGGGCCGGGGTAAAATCTGCCGAATTCGAAATTCCCGCCATAATGACTGTCCGGACCTTGAAAGAGCTGGTCGTGGAGACATATCCCGGTTTGAAAGATGCGATGGATACGGTCGTTATTTCCGTCAACCGCGAATTTGCCTTTGATGAAAGCCTGGTTCCGGAACATGCTGAAGTTGCCATGTTCCCGCCGGTGAGTGGTGGATAAATGACCTACCCCACCATCTATGCTATCACCGAGTCCGAACTTGACCTGAACGACTTGCTGGCACAAATCACCCTTACTAGTACGGGTGCAGCAGCCATCTTTACCGGCATGGTGCGAGGTGTTACAGGCCGGGGTGAGCCCCATGAAACCATCTATCTCGAATACGAAGCCTATGTACCGATGGCAGAGTCCAAGATGAAGCAGGTTGCTGACGAGATCCGCCAGAAATGGCCGAGCGTAGAGGGGATAGCCATTGTCCAACGCATTGGAAAGTTATATCCGAAAACCCCTACCGTCCTGATTGCCTGCACGGCTGCGCATCGAGATACAGGCGTATTCGAAGCTGCGCGCTATGGTATCGATCGCCTAAAAGAAATCGTCCCGGTTTGGAAAAAGGAAGTTGGTCCGAACGGTGAAGAGTGGGTAGAAGGGGATTACATTCCCAAGGTGGGAGAGTAGCCATGTCCTTTGAACTTGAATCCAAACGGTTGCGTATTCGCCAGTTCCAGAACTCTGATCTGAAACCTTTCCTGGATTACCGGAACGATCCTGAGGTTGCCAGATACCAGGGTTGGGATGTACCCTTTCTGCATGAAAGGGCGCTGGAATTTATCGATGAAATGAAAACCAAAGATCCGGCCGTACAGGGTGAATGGTTCCAGGCGGCGGTGGAAGAAATTGCAAGTGGTATGATGGTGGGTGACGCGGCGTATTTTCTCAAAAAAGATGACCCGCAGGCTTATATTGGCTGTACGATCGCGAGACCATACTGGCATAAAGGTTATGCTATGGAAACCACGCGATGCTTGCTGGCTTATCTCTTCGATAAGCTCGGTTTGCATCGCGTGATCGCCATATCGGATATCGAAAATATCGCTTCGTTTCGTGTGTTGGAACGTCTGGGTTTCCGCCGGGAAGGTCACTTCGTGGAAAACCTGATGTTCAAGGGGAAATGGGCCAGTGAGTACCACTATGCCATGCTGAAACGTGAGTGGGACAATCTTCGATCCACGCCTGGTTGGGCGTGACGAGTTGGCTGATTGGGGGTTTTAGGTAGCGCCAGCCTGTGCATATGCCCGGCACAAAAGATATATTGTTATCCATCAAGGAGGAACAATGCAGGAACGGATTGTCATTACCGGGATGGGAACTGTCAATCCACTGGGTTTGAATGTTTCTGATTCCTGGAAGAACGTAACAAATGGCGTGTCCGGAGTTGGAACGATCACGCTGTTCGATGATCGTGACTTGCAGGTACATATTGCTTGCGAAGTGAAGAATTTTGCGCCGGAGCAGTTCATGGAGGCAAGAGAAGCGCGCCGGCGTGATCGCTTCGAACAATTATCGACAGCGGCTGTAAAAGAAGCCATGGAAAGTTCAGGTTTAGAAGTTACCACTGACAATGCAGGTCGCATCGGGATCATTATTTCTTCTGCAATTGGCGGATTGAAATCCCTGCAAGACGCGGTGATTACCAACCATATGGAAGGCCCGCGCCGAGTCAGTCCGTTTTTGATTCCGATGTTGATGTCGAATGGCGCCTCTGGGTTGGCGGCGATTGATTATGGGATCCAGGGACCCTGTTTTTCGGTAGCCTCTGCCTGCGCATCGGGCGCGGATGGAATTGGCGTGGCCTGGTTGATGCTCAAAACCGGCATGCTGGATGCCTGCTTGACGGGCGCTTCGGAGGCTACCGTCACGCCCGTAGGCATTGCCGCCTTTGACCGTGTGGGTGCTATGTCGCGCCGCAACGATGATTATTCGATGACACCGCAGCCTTTCGATAAAAACCGTGATGGCCTGGTGATGGGCGAGGGAGCAGCTGTGCTGGTACTGGAGCGCGAATCACATGCCAGAATGCGAGGCGCGAACATCTTAGCGGAACTGGCAGGCTACGGTTCCACTGCCGATGCCTTCCATGTCACAGCGCCTCACGAAAATGGAACCGGGGGGGCAGCAGCCATCCGGCAGGCACTGGTTGCTGCGGAGGCAGAACTGGAAGAGGTTGGTTATATCTCCGCACACGGCACGGCCACAGAGCTGAACGATCTTTCAGAGACACGGGCGATCAAAGCAGCCTTTGGCGATCTGGCATACAAAATCCCAATTTCCTCCACCAAATCCATGACTGGACACATGATGGGCGCAACCGGAGCATTGGAGGCTATCTTTTGTGTACAGGCGGTACGGGAAGGCCTCCTGCCGCCAACCATTCACTATGAGACCCCTGATCCCGAGTGTGACCTGGATTATATCCCCAACAAAGCGCGTGAGAAAAAGATCAAGCTTGCGATCAGCAACGCCTTTGGGTTTGGCGGGCACAATGCAGTACTGGCAATACGGAAATACAGCTAACCGCTGCCAGGGTTTTCTTAAAGTCAGAAAAAGTTGAAGGAAAAGACCTTCTCCGGTAAATTTGGAGTTCCACCACCAAATCAAAACCGAGGAAGGTCAAAATGGAGTGTAACACAACCACCTTTGTATTTGACGCTGG
>DAOTXM010000145.1:0-18989 GCA_034435215.1 Anaerolineales bacterium | reverse complement strand
CCAGCGTCAAATACAAAGGTGGTTGTGTTACACTCCATTTTGACCTTCCTCGGTTTTGATTTGGTGGTGGAACTCCAAATTTACCGGAGAAGGTCTTTTCCTTCAACTTTTTCTGACTTTAAGAAAACCCTGGTGCATAAATCCCTTAGCGTTGACGATTTCGCTTACACACAGGTATAATTCCCCCCGCTAATTTGCAGGAGGCTTACGCATGGAACAATTTCTGGATATCGCGCTGATTATAACCTCGGTGGCTTTGATCATCAGTGTCATTCTTCAAAGTAAAGGCGCCGGTTTGGGTGGCCTGACTGGCGGTGACACGGGTGGTGTGTACACGGCCCGCCGTGGGATCGAGCGCACGCTGTTCTGGGTGACCATTGTGCTGAGTGTGATATTTTTTGCGCTGGCGATCACAACCGTTTTGGTTGGATAATGTGATTTTCCCACTGGAAAGGCCGCACCCGGCCGCGGCTCTGCACGCCGTGATCGGTTAAGGCCTTTCTTTTTTTATGCTTATGAAACGTTTACGCTGGCAAATCCTGGTGGTGATCCTGACCCTGGTGATCGTGGGCGTCTTGTTGTTGACCCAGCAACCGGTAGGACCTGTACAAGTTTTGCCCCAACCCGCGACAGGGGGTGTATATTCTGAGGGGCTGGTCGGTTCACTGGGACGTTTGAATCCTATGCTGGATTGGAACAATCCGGCCGACCGGGACGTGAACCGGCTTCTTTTTAGCAGCCTGATCCGTTTCGATGAGCGCGGTCTGCCCCAAACAGACCTGGCCGAGTCCTGGGGCGTGAACGAGGAGGGCACGATCTATAACTTTACGTTGCGGTCAAATGCCGTCTGGCACGACGGAACGCCGGTCACCAGCGATGATGTCATCTTCACGATCGAGATGCTAAAAAGCGACGGCTCGCTTTTCCCGCAGGATATCAAGGAATTATGGCGGAATGTCCAGGTGACGCGCTTGAATGACACCAACCTTAAGTTCACTATCCCAGAACCGTTTGCTCCGTTCCTGGATTATCTGACTTTTGGTGTGTTGCCACAACATATCTTGGGAGGCGTGCCTCCGGAAGGACTGGTCACGGCGGAATTCAACATTGCCCCCGTCGGTAGCGGTCCGTACCGGTTCGACCATCTGATCCTGAGTCAGGGACAGATCACCGGCCTTGTGTTGACATCGTTCGACCGCTATTATGGCAAGCAGCCTTTCATTCCCCAGGTCGTATTCCGTTATTTTCCCTCATCCGCTGCTGCGTTGGATGCATACGAGCAGGGAGAAGTCTTGGGCCTCAGCCGGATCACCAAGGATGTGCTCAGCGAGGCGCTGGCGCAACCCAACCTGTCTGTTTATACCAGCCGCATGCCGCAAGTCAGTATGGTGCTGCTGAACCTGAACAACCCGGAGGTCCCGTTTTTACAAGAGCAGGAGGTGCGCCGGGCTTTATTGCTGGGATTGGACCGCCAGCGTATGATCTCGAACCTGTTGCAAGGACAGGCGATTGTTGCAGATGGCCCGATCTTCCCCGGTTCGTGGGCATATTACAATGGAATCGAGCATCTGGAATATGATCCGGATCAGGCGATCACATTACTCAAGAGCAACGGTTATGTCATCCCGCCGGATGGAGGAACGGTACGCGCTAAGGAAAGCCGGGCGTTGATTTTTACCATGTTGCACCCGGATGACGCGCTTCACACGCAACTGGCGCAGACGATACAGACCAGTTGGGCGCAGATCGGTGTACAGGTCAATCTGCAGGCCGTGCCATATGATCGCATGGCATTCGACTATCTCGGTCCGCGCGCCTATCAAGCTGCCCTGGTAGATTTGAACCTGGCGCGCACCCCTGACCCGGATCCGTACCCCTTCTGGCATCAAGCTGAAGCTACGGGTGGGCAGAACTATTCCCAATGGGACAACCGCACCGCCAGCGAGTATTTGGAGCAGGCTCGCGTCAATACGGATTTTGGCGTGCGCACACGCCTGTACCGTAACTTCCAGGTGGTATTTGCCAAAGAATTACCGGCTTTGCCGTTGTACTATCCGGTCTATTCCTTTGGCGTGGATGCGCAGGTATTGGGCGTGCAGATGCCGCCGCTGTACGATATCAGTGACCGCTTCTCTCTCATCACCAACTGGTATCTATTGACGCGCCGCACCTTGGAAACCACACCCGAAGTGACGGCAGCGCCATAATCGATTGTAAAAACTCGTCTAAATCATGCAGGGCGTGGGGTGTTGTGAGCGGGCTGCGCCTGCCTGCAACACCCCATTTTCCTCTTATTTTTCGAGAAGTTACATATAAAAAAATGACATTCATAGAGAAAGACAGGGCTTATCTAGAAGCCGGTATTCCCGAACTTGGCGACTACCTATTATCGAATGAATTATACTGGCCGATCACGGCGCGAGGATATGACCTGCCCCGGCTGACCATCGGCGGCCTCCTGCTGGCGAGGGCGCGCCTGGAAGCCCGACGGGAACGGTTCGAATCCCTCGAGGCGCAGCTTGGCGCAATCCGCTCGAAGCGGCGGGTCGCCTGGGAAACGAAAGCAGACCGCGAGGTCCAGGCACGGATACGCTTGTGGAACGATTACCTGACGGATTATCAGCATGATCCCGAAAAACATGCAGACGCATATCCACAAGAAGTCCGCTATCGTGTCATGCTGCATTTATTGCTGGCTGAGTTGCCCGTGTCGCCGCCTGAACAGGCGTACCTGCTCCGGTTGGACGGTTTGTTGCGTGCCAATTTTATGGCCGGTGACTTCATTTGGAATGCCGATTTGCAGGCCGGATTTTCCCGTGAGGTATACTGGTATCTGTACGGAAAGCTGGCTCTACCATATTCCTGTCGATGACGGAAGCGCCAGAAAATTAGTTCTTTAGGATTTGCCGTGAAAGGAGCCGGATCTACCACGGAAATTCCCAGAGAGCCAGAAAATTTATATTCTAGGAGACTTCGATGAGCGATGCGCGCCAAAAAGCGCTTGAATATGCACAACAGAATCGCGAGCGTTTTCTCGCCGATCTGAAGGAAATCGTTGCCATCCCCTCGATTTCGATGCAGATAGAACACAAGGACGACCTGGTCTGTGCGGCGGAATGGCTGGCTACTCATTTGACCAGGCTTGGCATGGATAACGTGCAACTCCTGCCCACGGACAAGCATCCCGTGGTATTCGGCGAGTGGATGAAGGCCGGAAGGGATGCCCCAACCGTACTGATCTACGGTCACTACGATGTTCAACCGGTGGACCCGCTAGAACTATGGAAAACCCCGCCTTATGAAGCGACCCGGAAAGGAGACCTTCTGTATGGCCGCGGGGCTTCCGACATGAAGGGACAGGCGATTGCCACGCTGGCGGCGGTCGAAGCGATCCTGCGGACCTCGGGTCTGCCCGTCAATGTCAAGTGGCTGTTCGAGGGCGAGGAGGAGATGGGTTCGGTCAGTCTGGAGACTTTTCTGCCAAAGTATAAAGATTTGTTTGCCGCTGATTTCTGCCTCAACCCGGATGCCGGCATGATCGCGGCTGACAAGCCGACCATCACATACGGTTTGCGCGGGTTGGCGTATTTTGAGATACATATCTGGGGTCCCGATCATGACCTGCATTCCGGACTCTACGGCGGGACAGTCCACAACCCGGCGCAAGCCTTGATCACGTTGATTGCTGGCATGCATGATGAACATGGCAGTGTTACCCTGCCCGGTTTCTATGACCCGGTGCGGCCGGTCAGTGCGGAGGAACATGCCGAGATGGCAAAATTGCCGCAGGATGAGGCCTTCTACCTGGAACAAACCGGTGTTCCCCAACTGTGGGGTGAGCCGGGGTACCTGCCGGTGGAACGTGTCAGCGCGCGGCCGACCTTGGAAGTCAACGGTTTCCTTTCGGGGTATACAGGCGAAGGCTCGAAGACGGTTTTGCCTGCCAAAGCGATGGCTAAGGTATCCTGCCGTCTGGTGCCGGACCAGACACCCCACGAGGTGCATCAGCAGTTGCTGGCGTATATGGAAGCCAATGCACCGAAAACGATCAAATGGGAAGTGAAACTGCTCAACACCGGCGCGACCGCTATTACGGATCGAAACCTGCCGGCTGTCCAGGCCATGGCCCGGGCGATGGAATCGGTCTGGGGTACGCGCCCCTTGTTCAAACGGGAAGGTGGGTCGATCCCGGTGGTAGCCATGCTGCAGAATGTGGTTGGCGCCGAGTCCGTTCTGTTCGGTTCTGGCCTGCCGGAGGATAACGTTCACGCGCCGAACGAGCGCCTGCATCTGCCAACGTGGTACAAGATGATCGATGCGATCATCCATTTCTTTTACAATTTGATTTAAGGTTCTCCTGATGTGGACACGGACATGATGGGAAAATCTGTGAAGAAACAGACGAATCTGCTCCCTACTTTGGTATCCGTGTCCAAATAGTTTACAGGTTTAGATAGGGAAAGATTGAATGGAAGACAGAATTATCACATACGGCGGGCAGGCTGTCATCGAAGGTGTTTTGATGCGCGGACAGAAGGCCTTTGCCATTGCCATGCGCGGTCCGGATGGGGAGATTGTGCTCCACAAAGAAAAACTGGCCAACCTCTATCGCTCGGGTATCACCAAAATTCCCTTCCTGCGCGGGATCATCCTGCTCTGGGACGCGCTTGGATTGGGCCTGCGCGCGTTGACGATCTCCGCCAACACACAAACGGGTGAAGATGAAAAGTTGGAAGGATGGCCGCTTTACCTGACCATTGCTCTCTCTTTGACCCTTGGCATTGGCCTGTTCTTTTTGCTGCCAGCTGCGATCGGCGGATGGGTGGAAGGGCTGATGGCACCCGCGTCCTCTGCAGGAGGCGGTGTCTCACCTTTGCTGCTTCCACCAGTTACCGGCGAATCTGGTGCGCATGTTTGGGTAGGGAACCTGCTCGAAGGGGTCATACGCTTACTGTTGCTGGTTGGCTATATCTGGGCAATTGGGTTCATGCCCGATATCAAGCGCCTGTTCGCCTATCATGGCGCGGAACACAAGACCATCAACGCGTATGAGGCCGGTGCGGAGTTGACGCCCGAATCGGTTGCCAGATTCCCCCTGGAGCACGCGCGCTGCGGGACAGCCTTCATGCTGACGCTGGTGTTGCTCTCCATCCTGGTCTTTACCGCGCTCGGACCGTTGCCTGTCTTCTGGCGTTTGGCCAGCCGCGTCTTGCTCATCCCGGTATTGGCAGGGATGGCCGTGGAATACATCCGCTGGACGGCCAACCATCTCGATTCGAAGACCGTCCAGTGGCTGATCAAGCCGAACCTGGCGTTGCAGTCCCTGACTACGCGCGAACCGGACCACTCTATGCTGGAAGTTGCCATCCAGTCTTTCCAGGCGATGCGTCAGGCAGAGCAGGAAAGCGTGACATAAATCTCGGGGCGACCAGCAGGTCGCCCTTTTTCGCGTTGCGGTTTGAGAATCTTGGAAACGAGATTTATGGTGAAAAACCTGTTTTTCTCCCTTTTTGTGAAAAGATAGCCAAGACTCGTCGAAAGACATTTGTGTATGAAACCCCGCGGTAGAAAGCGTGCGCTCTGGATTGTTCTGAGTCTTCTCGCCATCCTGGCGCTCTTTGTCACCGGTTACGCTTTGTATGACCGTGGCCGTCCCGCTCCCGTGCCGGTTAAACGAAAAATGTTCGATGGAACCGTCACCTATTATCGCCGCGTGTACTACCTGCCACGCCTGGTGATCGCACACGTCCTTGTGATTGACACCAGGACTGGCGGGTTCCGGGTGCTGGTCACGCCGCCGGATAACGATGAAGGTCCGCCGCTCGATGCGCGTACTACTTCCCAGTTCCTGGAGGAGTTCGATGTGCAAATTGCCATCAACGGCGATGGATTCTATCCCTGGTGGTCACGCGGGCCGTTGGACTATTACCCGAAAGCAGGCGACCCGGTTACACCCAATGGCTTCACTGCTTCGAATGGCTATGTCTATGCTGAGGGAATAGGTACAGAACCGGTCCTGTACATCAGCCGCCGCGGCGAACTGTCTTTCCGCAAACCGGGCCGGGTGTTCAATGCCATTGCGGGGGATCGTTACCTGGTACAGGGTGGCCTCAAGGTTGACGGTCTCGATCAAAATGAGCGCGACCCCCGCACCGCAATTGGTTTCAACAAGAACGGGCGCTGGTTGTACCTGGTCGTAGTGGACGGCCGCCAGCCCTTCTACAGCGCGGGCGTGACCTTTGACGAACTGGCTGACATCTTACTTGCGCACGGTGCCTACTTTGGCATGAGCCTGGACGGTGGCGGCTCTACGACCATGGTGATCGAAGGCGACGAGGGCAAACCCCTTATCCTGAATTCCCCTATCGACCAGTATGTGCCCGGTCGCGAACGGCCGGTGGCCAACCATATCGGTATTTTCCTGAACCGCTAAAACTCGATTTCCCCGATCTGCTCGAAGTTCACGTCGAATAACGACTCGGTCTCCATCTCCGCTTCGATTGCGTCCAGGGCACCGGCCTGGATGCCGCGGTCGCAGTAAGAACGATAGGGACAGTAAGCACATTTTTGACGGTCATCTGTCAAAGGGTAGGAAGATGAGGATTGAATCTCCTGCGTCAATCTGACCAGCGCATCCCAATCCCGTTTGTACTGGGTCTCATGATATGGGAACCAGGCCGGATCGTCCGGATAATTGGTGAACCAGTACACCATCTCGCATCGCTCCGGGACGATAGGCCTGCCACCGTTGAATTGGCCGCCAGCCGTCACCAGCAAC
Organism: Anaerolineales bacterium; assembly: GCA_034435215.1. Classification (GTDB taxonomy): domain Bacteria; phylum Chloroflexota; class Anaerolineae; order Anaerolineales; family Villigracilaceae; genus JAABUE01. The sequence continues at coordinate 12,211 of DAOTXM010000145.1, read as the reverse complement.
GCCCGGTAGACCCGCGTCTGCCAGCGTGCGGACAGCCACTCGTTGCGCGGGCGTTTGCGGTAGGTCTTCCAATCATAGATGACGATCTTTTCGTCCGCTGTGATGGCAATCAGGTCGTACTTGGCAACCAGGCGGTAATCGCCCAGCGGCGCAGACAAGGTCACCTCGGGATACAGACCTTTTAAACCTGTCAGCCTTGTTTGACTGAACGAATGAAAATTCTCCCACCAGCGTCCCAGGTTGGGTGTGTTCGCCAACCGCGCCAGTTTCTCGGCCGGGATGCCCAGCAGGGACTGTTGCGCCAGGCGGTGGAAATACTGTCCCTCCTGCTGGTGGCGTTCGTTCTCTAGTGCCGGCTCGGACTCGGCAGCGGGGTAGACAAGGTTTTCCAGGTAGCGTAACTGGAAACGGCGTGGGCAATCCGCATAATCCTGTAAGGAGGATTGGGAGAAAGAAAAATTGGGCTGGAGCATGTCTACAAATACTCTTTCAATTGCCTGGCGCGCTTGGGATGCCGCAATTGTCGCAGTGCGCGCCCTTCGATCTGGCGGATGCGTTCACGCGTGAGCCCGAATTTCTGGCCGACTTCCTCCAGGGTGTAGGATGTGCCGTCATCCAGGCCGAAACGCAGGCGCAGCACCCGTGCCTCGCGGGGTGTGAGCGTGGACAGGATTTCCTCCAGCTTGTCCCTGAGCATGGACTGGTACGCGTTCTGCAACGGGGTGAGACTGACTTCGTCCTCGATGAATTGTCCCAACTCTGAATCGTCCTCGTCACCAACCGGGCTTTCCAGCGATAGCGGTTGCCAGGAGACTTTCATGATCCATTGTACGCGTTGGACAGGTAAACCTACCTTTTCAGCCAGTTCCTCGATAGTAGGTTGGCGCCCCAGCTGCTGCTCCAGATGGTGGTTGGCTTTGTAGAGTTGGCGGATGCGGTCGTTCATGTGCACCGGCACGCGGATGGTGCGTGCCTGGTCGGAGATGGCACGGGAAATCGTCTGCCGGATCCACCAGGTTGCGTAAGTGGAAAAACGAAAACCGCGTGTATAGTCATATTTCTCGACCGCTTTCATCAAACCCAGGTTTCCTTCTTGGATCAGATCGAGAAAAGCGACCCCGCGCCCCATAAAACGTTTGGCGATGCTGACCACCAGGCGGGTGTTCGCTTTGATCAAATTCTCTCTCGCGCGCTGACCTTCTTCGATAGCGGCATCCAGTTCCCGGCGTCTGGTTGCGTTCTGGTGACCTGTCAGCTTGATTTTTTCTTCCCTGGCTTTCCGTCCCTTTTCGATGCGGATGGCGAGATCCAGTTCTTCGTCCACGGTGAGCAGGGGCACTCGCGACATCTCTTTGAGATACATGCCGACGGTATCATCATGGAAGATCGTATCGTCCATCCGTTGGTTGAATTCGATAGCGGAAGTAAATTTTTCCTGAGTCTGATCGTAAGACTCGGAGGCGATCCCCGCAGCATCCTCATCGACGATCTCAATCCCACAACGCCGCAATGTTGTCAACAGGACAGACAACCTTTCTCCATCCTGTGATGTATCTGGAAACGCTTCTATCAGATCGTCGGTGGTCAGATAGCCCTGCACATCGGCCTTATCCACCAACATTCGCATGGCAAGTTGTCGTTTTCCTTTTCCGGCACCTGTCATAAAACCCTCCTCGTCCTCCGGCGTTTACTCATCCAACAGGTCCTTCAATGCTGAAAAAGGGGATTCTTCGTTGCTGTCTTTGTGTCCGCAATCGTTCTGGTTCAGATCTTCGCCGCACACGGAGCACAATCCTTTGCAGGTTGGTTTGCAGATCGGGTTGATGGGAATTTCGAGCAATGCATATTCGCGGATGAGCGGTTGCAGGTCGATGTGCTGGTCTTCAGGCAGGAGCAGGTCTGATTCGCTGATGGATTTTTTGGTAAAGGCGTATAACTCAGTCAGGTTCCAGTTCAGTCCATGCTCGAATTCGTTGAGGCAACGTACGCATTCCAAAGTGGTTTCGGCGGAAAAATCAGCCTGTACGATCAATCCTTGTGGCGTGCGGCCGATGGTGACAATGCCCTCGAAATGACATAAATCCAGATCATCCGCGATCTGGATTTGTTCGAATGCAAATGGAAATTCATGTTTATAGCCGACTTCCTCATGCACAATGAAGCCGACGTTCAAGCGGAAGGGACGGCGTGGCTGGTTCACGGGGTCACACTGTTAAAGAGAGATGAAGACATTCTAGCACAGCGGAGTCAGCCAGTCAAGCCAATTTCGTGTAAACATTTGGTAAGTTTAACTTGCTTACACTGCTTACGCTATGCTTGCATTGATAAAAAAGGACAAGCACCAGCCTATCCTTATCCTATATCCTTCGGTCGGTAATATACCTTGCCAGATCCTCGAGCGCGTTTCTTTCGATGCCAGCATGTAGAGGCATTAGTTTATCCAACGCACGTTTAATGAACCCTTCTGCTTCCAGCATCGATCTTTGAATCGCACCACTCTGGCGAATTGAATTTACCAATCGTTCCATCCGGTCCTGGTTGGCCCAACCGCCCTCGGCCAACAGCTTCACGTCTGGATCATCTGGATTGGCTTCGGCATAATAGATGGCAGGCAGAGTTACAAGCCCTTGTAATAAATCGGAGCCAAGCGGTTTGCCAACCGCCACTTGATCACCGGTGAAATCGAGAATATCGTCCACGATTTGGAAGGCCATACCGGTTTCATAGCCAAACGTTCGCATGGCGTCCACGATGTCGCCATCCACCGGGCTGACCATGGCCGCCGCCCGCGCTGACATCTCGAACAGGGAGGCCGTTTTAGCATAGATGCGCTGGTAATAATTCTCCCGGTTGATCAGGCCGCGGCTGGTGAACAGCTGGGTCAACTCGCCATTGACGATGGTTGCCAGAGTCTCGGCAAATAATTTCATGAGCGGGAGGTGGTCGGCTTCCGCGGCCAGCTTGGCAGCGCGTGCAAACAGGAAGTCGCCTGTCAGGACTGTCGCAGCGGGTGACCAGCGTGCATTCAGTGTGGGCATCCCGCGCCGCAGCAGGGAACCATCGATCAGATCATCATGGACGAGCGTGGCGGTGTGCAACATTTCCACAGCTGCACCAAGCGTTACCAATTTCTCTTCTGGACCGCCCAGCATGTTGCCGATCAGCAAGACCACTGTTGGACGCACACGCTTTCCACCGGAGGCAAGCAAATGTTCGAGCGCAGCGCGTAGATCCGGGTGGCTTTCTAATGCTTGTGTGCGGATACGCTCTTCGACCAGTTTGATTTGCTCTTGGACAGGGGTGATAAATGTAACTGTGCTCAAACCGCTTCTCCCCAGGAGAACAACCGTGCTGCGTTTCTCGTTGTAATGGCGGCTACCTCCTCCTGGCTTCGGGATTGTACCTGCGCAATTTTATCAGCAATTTCATAAACGAAAGCGGGTTCATTACGCTTCCCCCGCTGGGGATGGGGCGTCAGATAAGGTGCATCCGTTTCGATCAGCAATTGCTCCAACGGCAACCGCGCCACCATTGCCTGCTTCCGGGCCGCGTTTTTGAAGGTGACCGGGCCGGTTATGCCAAGATAAAAATTGAGGCCGATCGCCCGCTGCGCTGTTTCCAGTGAACCGGAAAAGGAGTGCAGCACCCCGGGATGTTTCCTGAGCGTTTCTCTCTCCGCGCCCAGACCTGCCACCCAGGACTCCAGAATACGCATTGCATCCTCGGTGCACGGACCATGATCGGCATCGCCTTTTTCCCGCAGGTGGATGATAACGGGCAGATCCAACTCAGCTGCCAGGTCGAGCTGTGCGCGGAAGACGCGCTGCTGGTGGTCGTGCGGGGCGGCCTCCCAGTAGTAATCCAGACCGATCTCGCCGACGGCGACGATTTTCCCCTCACCCCTGGCCCTTCCCCCTAAGGGAGAGAGGTTGGGGTGAGGGCGAACCAGGGCGCGCAATTCATCGATCGTATTCTCTGTCCATGTCGACGACTCGTTCGGATGTACGCCGATGGCGGCGTACAGCATGGGATGCGACTCGGCCAATTTGATGGCAGACAGGCTCGAGGTCAGCGATAGAGCCGGAATCAAAATTCGGACGAGTCCCGCTCTTCTGGCTCGTTCGATGACGGCTGCGCGGTCCTCGTCGAATTTATGAAAGTCTAAATGGCAATGGGTATCGGTAAGTAACATGTACAAAGTGCAGAGTGCGGTGTGCGCACGTGGTACGTCACACTCCGCACGTTAGTCTATCCCGGCAAGCTTCAACCCATCCTGCAAAATAACCTGTACTTTGTCTTTGTGCATGGTTTCGCAATAGACACGGATGATCGGTTCGGTGCCGCTGAAACGGATCAGCATCCAGCCGCCGTCTTCCAGCCGGAATTGAAACCCGTCGACCGTGACCACTTCGGTCACTTTCAAGCCGCCGATGGTCGCCGGGTTGGCTGCCAGGATGCGGTCGATTTTTTCCTGTTTGTCGCCTTTGAAGGGCGTATCGATGCGGTCGTAATAATGCTCGCCGCCGACCTTGTCGAAGAGCAGCTTGAGCAGTTCGGTCGGTTTCTTGCCGGTGCGCACCATGAAATCGAGCATGTACAGCCCGGCCAGGATGCCATCGCGTTCAGGGACGTTGCCACGGAAGGCATAGCCGCCTGACTCTTCACCGCCGATCAAGCCGTTCAATTCGAGCATTTTGGGCGCGACGTACTTGAAGCCTACACCGGTCTCGACGACATCCACCCCGTAAATCTTTCCCAGTTTATTCAACATAGTGGTCGTGGATAAGGTCTTGACGATCGGGCCACGTTCGCCGCGCACTTCCAGCAGATAGTAGGCCAGCAGGGCGTAGGCACGCAACTGGTCGATGAATACCCCGTTCTCGTCGCCATAGCCGACCCGGTCGGCGTCACCGTCGGTGATCAGCAGCACATCAGCATGGTTGGCCACCGTGGCCTGCAGGCCGACGTCGACGTTGGGCTGGATCGGTTCGGGGCGTTTCATCTCCGGAAAAATGGGGTTGCGCTCGTTGTGAATTTCGATGATCTTTGTTGCGCCGCCGGCCAGCAAACGCGGAAACCAGCCTGCACCGTTGCCCCACATGGAGTCGACCATCACGGTCAGCCCGGCATCTTTGATGGGTCCCAGGTCGATCAGGTCCTTGAGGTGCTCGATGTAAGCGACTGCGGCATCGAACCTGACAATTTTCCCTTCCGCCTCACCAACAGAGTACGCCATACGTTTTACTTCTTCCGCCGAGTCGGGAATCAAAGCCTCTATTTTCTTCAACCCCTCCGGGTCGATGGCGCCGCCGTTCTCGTCGCGCACTTTGAAGCCGTTGTCGGTGGGCGGGTTGTGCGAAGCGGTGATGTTGACCGCCCCGGCGGCCTTTTTGTCCACCACCGCATACGAAATGACCGGTGTAGGCGTGGCGCTGTCCGTGAGCCAGACCTTGAATCCGTTGGCGGCCAGCACATCGGCGGCAGCCGCGGCGAAATGTTCACTGCCAAATCGCCTGTCGTGGCCGACAACAACGGATTGCCCTTGCTTGCCGCTTCCGGCAAGGTAATTGGCAAATCCCTGCGCACAGCGACGCACGTTGTCGAACGTGTAATCCTCTGCGATGACACCGCGCCAGCCGTCAGTGCCGAATTTAATGATTGTGGACATCAAGAACTCCTTGGGGTTTGATAAGTGCAGAAATATTATAACAGTACATCCTTCTCTATCCTTTTCCAGGTTTGGAAAGTTCCGTTACCATCTCTCCCAGCCTCTCCACTGCTCGTTCGATTGGGTATGTCCACGCAGCTGCGTTCAAGCGGATGAAATTCGAGAATTGATTCGTAGGCGAGAATAGATAACCGGGTGTGATCGTGATGTTATTCTTCAAAGCCAGCTTGTACAATTCAAGCGAGTCTACATCTTCCGGCAATTGTACCCATAAAACGAATCCGCCGCTTGGACGCGTGACGCGTGTCTCGGGTGGGAAGTAACGCGTCACAGCTTGAGACAGCAGGTTGACGTTGTATTCATATTCACGGCGGATATGTCGCAGGTGGTGGTCATATCCGCCGCTTTCCAAAAATTCAGCGATTGCCATTTGGGGCAGGGTGGCCGTTGCGGTGCTGCTGGTAAATTTTAGCCATTCTACTTCGCTTTTGTACCGCCCCGGCGCTGTCCAACCGACGCGCAAGGCAGGGCTGATATCCTTGGAAAAAGACGAGCACAGCATGACCAAACCTTTGGTATCGAAAGCTTTGGCAACCAATGGACGCTTGTCCGTGAAGTAAATTTCACCAGAGACATCGTTTTCGATCAAAGGGATTTCATGAACGGCCAGGAGTTCGGCCAGCTCTTTTTTCTTTTCATCAGGGATGCAGCTGCCCAGCGGATTGTTGAAATTCGAGATGACCAGTACCGCTTTGATGGGGTTATGTTCGATGGCAAATTGCAGTGCATCCAGGCTGATGCCGTTCCGCTGATGGGTCGGGATTTCGAGCGCGCGCAAGCCATGCACTTCCAGGCTTTGCAGGGTGCCGAAATACATTGGTGATTCGATGGCGACGATATCCCCCGGTTTGCAGACGGCGTGCAGGCACAGGTCGATGGCCTCGATGCCGCCGGACGTGATGACAATGTCATTGGGCGAAAAGTGACAGCCGAAATTCAAGGCGCGCTGTGCGATCTGTACGCGCAGCTCTTCCAATCCCGGTGGCAGTTCGTATTGGTGCGCCTCCTCGCCGGATTGACGGGCCAGACGGGCCAAAATGCGATTCAGCCGGTCGGTCGGAAGCAGCTCCAGGTTCGGCATCGCTGCGCCGAGTTGGACTAATTCCGGGTTGAGCGCATCCCTGATGACCATCATCATCAGTTCATGCAGGCTGACGTGGCTTGGATCCGGTCCCGGCGACGAGATCTCAGGTTCAGGGAGCTGACCAACTTCAGGTGCGCGCACGTAATATCCCGACTGTGGCCGGGCTTCGATGACCCCGCGGTTCTCCAGGACGAGATATGCCTGTAACACAGTGCTGACACTGACGCCTTTCTGATTGCTCATTTGGCGCACGGAGGGGATGCGCTCGCCTACCCGATACGTACCTCGCCGTATCAATTCGATGATGCTGTCGGCGATTGCTTCGTAAAGGAAGGGATCGTGTGGTCCTGAGGTCATGCTCTTCTCTGGTGGATATATGGGAATACAGTTTTGGTTAATCATAACCAGTACAGTATATTTTAACTCAAATTGTACTGGTTACAATTCATTTTTTCTGCATCTGTTCTGTTTCGATAGATTTATGGAAAATATAACTGTCGAGCCTTGTATTTAAGGAGACAAAAGATGAACACACCGATAAGACTTCAACACAAGACCCAGGTCCGAATGCGCCGTCACGATTATCAGAGTATAAAGGAAGTCAAGCCCGGTTCGACCCTGTTCTGCGATACCGGTGTTCTATGGGTTACACAATCTGGCGATTACCGGGATTATGTCCTGCTGCCAGGAGAAACGATGGTCGTTACCAAGCGAGGGAAAGTCCTGGTCGAAGCGATGCGAGATGCCGGTTTCCACGTTACATAAGATGGCGTTTTCTGTTTATAGCGAACGCCAGGAAAATTGGGCTGATCTGAGAATCAACTTCCTCCTCCAAGGTTGACGATTCCTCATCGGTTGTACAACACCGCTCCATGATCCATGGGGCGGTGTGCTTTTCTGAACAGTTCTATTGCAATTCTCATGGACTGCTCAGCCCAAAGTGCTCCTTGATGAAATCTTCAACCAGCTCGACTATATTTTCCTGCGCTGCTGCGAACCAGTGAATATCAGGATCATCCTCCTTGAACCAGTTGGCCTGGCGACGGACGAACACCCTTGTCGCGCGTCTCATCTCGACCTTGGCCTGCTCGATGCTCCATTCACCTTTTACCACCCGGATACACTCCCGGTAGCCGATGGCAGACATGGTGGGCAAATCAGGGGAGTATCCTTTTTCCAGCAGTTTTTGCACTTCGTCCAAGAACCCCGCCGCAAACATAGTCTCGATGCGTTCGTCGATGCGTTGGTATAATTCCGCGCGCGGACGTTTCAACCCGATGGTCAGCAGGTGGTAGGGTGAGTCGCTTTGTCTGCGTTGTTGCGAAAAGAGCCTGCCCGTCGTCAAAATGACCTCCAGCGCGCGGATCGTGCGCCTGGCATTCCGGGCGTCGATCTTTTCCGCAGCAGGCGGGTCCAGTTGGCGCAGTTTGGCGTGTAGCCAGTCCGCCCCTCTTTCCTCCTTCATCCTTTGCAGCGCACCCCTTAACCGTCCATCCGGCTTTACTTCAGGCGGAGTCCAACCTTCGGTCACGGCGCGCACGTATTGACCCGTCCCGCCGACCAGGAAAGGCAGTTTACCGCGCGCGTGAATATCAGCAATGATTTTTACCGCCTGTTTTTGGAATATCGCCAGCGACCAGGTTTCGTCAGGATCGGCCACATCGATCAGGTGATGGGGAACGCGTGCGCGTTCTTCAGGCGTGGGCTTGGCCGTACCGATGTCCATGCCGCGGTAGAACAGCCGCGAATCAGCTGAAATGATTTCGCCATGTAACCGCTCGGCCAGTTGAATGGCAAACTCGGTCTTGCCAACGGCGGTCGGGCCGATGAGGAGAATTAATGGTTGTTTCACAGTGACACATATTCTATCCGCTTTATTCCCTTGCGGGTCAACACCAGGCGCATGCGCTTGTACAAAATTTCGATCTTCGGGCTGATCGATTTATAGCGGGATACCACATTGATATGATACACCTTGTGGGTATGGACTTTTTTGAGTTGCCCATCTTCCAGGAGGAGTTGCTCTTCCACCGGATCGGCCATTTTTCGCAGATAAGGCTGGACGTTGTAACGAATGATATCGTTAAGACCGCTCACTTTTGGAATCCCTTTGAAAGCTTTTGGGAATAAATCACCGTCCAGGACAATATCCTTGGTGTGGCAAATGATCGTTTCGCCCATGCCTTCGTTGTCCAGGTCCGCAAAGGGATCTTTGTGGCGGGCTGCCAGCACGGGTTCGGGGAGATCCTTTTCTGAAATAAAGGTGATTTTCTCGCGTAACACCGCCAATTTATATTTACCATCCACCGTTCGAATATTGATTCGGCGGTCGTACAGGAAAGCATGTAACTTGTCGGAAAGGAGCGCGCGCCCAAGTTCCTTGATCCGGTCTTTGAACATATAGCCGACCACCAGCGCGACAAAAGCCGGAAAGGTGAAGTTCCCGTACACGCTCTGGAAATAAAAGGCAACGACCGTCGCGAAAACCATGGAAGCCCCGGCCGCGATTGCCATCAAGAAGTGTTCCATGCCCCTCCCCTCGCGTTGTGCATCTGTGGAAAGGTGAAGAATTGAGCTGACATATTTCTTCAAGACCGAAGACCGAAAGGCATACACCTCGTTCGCGTCGCCCGGCTTAAGAATGGAACCATACCCATGCGCCAGGCGATGGCTTCTTTCCCCTTCAACAATTTGGTTCAAATCCTCCAGACACTTTGATCGATTTTCATTCTCATAGTGCCGGGATACAAGCCGGAACAGTTCTGTTGCGCTTTCTTCGATCAGCAGGCTGCTGTATTCATCCACCAGCGTGTAAGCTAAAAATGTATCTTCCCTGACGATTGGCAGGTTTAATTCGGCATAAAATGATCGGTAGCGATCGCTGATCTGCCTGGACTGGCGAATGAATTCATCGATCAAGTTTTCTACCAGGGCCTGGATATTACCTTTCGACAGGGCAGTTTTTAGGCGTTTTTCTACTAAATTCAGGTGCTCGCGCAGAGCGCTTTTGAACATGGCGCCAAATAACTTGAGCGCGTTGACCAGGCGCTCGTTCGAATCATCATCCTGGTACCAGTTTGCCTCTTGAACGATATGTTTGACGGCATCCAACGGCGAACTGTTGCTCTCGTTCAAGTCGCGCAGGTTGACGATCGGCGTTTTGATACGGATATAATTTTTTACATCCCGGTAGAATTCACTTTTGGGGTAGCTCTCTGCGGTGATGCCCAGGCTGATGGGGAAAAAGAGATAGGTCGAAATGCGATAATGTGTTTTTTCGCCTTTTCCTAATTCGTAATCTAACTTTAGTTCAATTTGATACCGGTCATGCGATATCGCTGATTGTTGAATCGTCTCGAGCGTGGTTTTGTACCTTCGTAAGTAAAGAGAAACCCCATCAAAGGGGCCAGGAATGTTGCATTCGCACCAGTCGTACGAATGAATTATACACCTTGAGAAATTGAGAGTTTTGTCAAATCAAATGAAGCCCTGACCTCAAATCACGTTTTCGAAATGTGTGACGCCAGGTTTTGTCCCGGGTTTTCCCTCTACCGCAATGACATCGATCTGCCAGTGATCGATCTCGTTCTCCTGCGCGTAGTGCTCTGCCGCAGCCCGCATGTGTTCCTGCTTGCGCGGCGTGACCGAAATCTCCGGCGGTCCCAGGCTGCTCGACGTGCGCGTCTTGACTTCGACGAAGACGGTGAGACCATCCTTCTCTACGATGATGTCGATCTCCCCATAGGGCGTGCGGACATTGCGGTCGACCAGGTTGTAGCCGCGTTCCTGGAGATATTCTACAGCAATGCTCTCGCCCCATTTCCCGACTTTCTGGTTACGGCCATTCATGTGCGGAAGTGTTCCAGAATGCTGAGCAGACGCTCTTCCCAGTCCGGTTTTTGCAGCCGGGGTCCACTGGCCAATTTCTCGTAATGCTTCAGCATCATTTGGGTTGTGCGCTCGATCGCATATTGGCTGGACGCTTTGCGGGCTGCCCTCCCCATTTTCTGGCGCAATTGGGTTTGCAGGCACAGGCGGGTCAACTTAGCGGTAAAGGCGGGTAGTTCCTCGGTGGACAGGAAGCCGGTGATGCCATCCTCGACCGTATCTCCCACCCCGGGCGAGTGAATTCCCATGACGGGCAGGCCGGCAGCCATCGCTTCGATGACCGATAGCGGGTGTACTTCTGTAACAGAGGCCGTAACGAACGCATTGCACATTGCCAGGTAGCCTGGCATTTTATCGTACGGGATCATACCTGTGAATTGGACAGAGGATATAAGTTGAAGCTCACCAGCCAGTTCCTGCAGGTCTTCTTTCAGCGGTCCATCTCCGACGAGCAGGAGACGCACATTTTCGAGCGCCTGTGAAACGCCAGCGAAGGCTTGCAGGAGATACTCCAGATTCTTTTCGGGTCCCAGGCGGCCGGTGTAGATCAACAAAATATCATCTTCTTCAAATCCATAGTCTGCGCGCGATAAAGGTTCGGCCTGGATAAAACGTTCCAACTCGACGCCATTCGGGACGATTTCGATGTGACTTTCCACTTCAAGCTGGCGCAGGATCTTTTCCATTCCCGGCGAGGGCGAGATGACCAGGTTGACCGCCTCACAAAAAGACGGCATATAGGCACGCAACAATCCCTCACTGACCTCTCCCGGCAACATGGGCAGGTAGGCCTGTGCATACAGGTCATAACGCGTATGATTGGTGAATACGATCGGGATTTTATGCGGGCGGCAATAGTGCAGGGCCAGCCGCCCGCTCAGGAAGGGATGGTGAACGTGAACCACGTCCATGGATTGGAGCAGCTTTTTTGCCTCACGGGAATACCTGAGGGACAGGTAAAAACCGGTATCGGCCAGCGGCAGGCCCGGGCTGCGAATGACGCGCGGTTCGTCGTCCTCGTGATCGGGCTCGCTGAAGGTAAAGACGTAAACGTCGTGCCCGGCCTTTTCGAGATAACGCTTGTTCAGATCGATATAGTTGGTGATGCCGCTGACATAGGGTTTGTAAGCATCCGCCATCATGCCAATACGCATGGTTCCGCCTTTCTTCCCAATCGTAACGGTATGCACTGTGGACTGTCAAGTAAAATAAAGGGTAGAATGAATGGCCCCGAGGTCAATATGGTCAAGTTGATTCTGCGTGATAAGGAATATGAGGTGAAACCGGGAATGACACTGCACGCGTCTCTGCAGAAGTGCGGGATCGTGCCGGAGTCGGTCATCGCCACCCGTGAAAGTGAGTTGATTCTTGAGGATGAGATCCTTAAAGATGGTGAGGTGATTATATTGGTGGCGGTGATCTCGGGAGGCAGTATTTCCTCTATCTGCGAAGAGCATGACGTCGCATCTTAGAAAGATGGGGAATGTGGGGTGTTTCGGACGGGCGTAGCC